>JAGKXD010000074.1 GCA_021151525.1 Cellvibrionaceae bacterium
ACCTTACAAAGCAGCAGAAATTTACTCCAACCAGACTTATCACTACGGCCGCTACGAAGTACGCATGAAGGTAGCCAAAGGCAGCGGCGTACTCTCCACTTTCTTTACCTACAAAAACGGCTCGGAAATTGGCAACACCTTCTGGGAGGAAATAGACGTTGAGGTTTTTGGCAAGAACAACGCTAACCAATGGCAAAGCAACGTCATTATTGGCTCCAATCGCCCCACTACTAAAACGGAAGGCCTCCATACAGCGTCAGCCTCCTTGGGCGATGGTTACCACACCTATGTGCTGGAATGGACACCCAACTACATCGCTTGGTTTGTGGACGGCGGAGAGGTTCGCCGCATAACCGGTGGGCAGTTCGTGACTAGCCTGACAAGCAACCAAGATATTCGCTTCAATATTTGGGCCGCCAATATCGCCGAATGGGTTGGCGCATTTGATGCGAACGTGTTGCCGGTTTACCAATTTGTAAATTACATCGAATACAAACCTTACAACGCTTCTACGAATAGCTTCACCACCACTGGCAGCTGGCGCGATGACTTTAATACGTTTGATACTAATCGCTGGGGCAAGGCCAATTGGACTTTTGCCGAGAACTACGCTGACTTTGACCCTAATAACGCGGTTGTAAAAGACGGTACTTTAGTACTCGCGTTAACGCGTGAAGGTGCGACCGGATTTACTGGTACGGTTCCTGTGGATAGCGGAACAACTCCACCGGTGAGCGTTTACATTGAAGCAGAAAGTTTTAACGAAGTGGGCGGAAGCGTGACTGTATCCGGCGGTGTTGTGGGTTATATAGATGCGGGCGAATGGTTTAAATATACCAACGTAAATATTCCAGCAACAGGCACTTACAAAGTGGAATATCGCGTTGCATCAGCTTTAACCACCGCACAATTTACTCTCGATAAAAATGGCGTTGGCCTAGGCACCATCAACGTACCAAATACCGGCGGCTGGGGCACTTACACCACCATTTCACACAATGTCTCGTTGACCGCTGGCGTTCAAAATTTAGCAATCTATGCAAATTCTGGCGGCTTCAATATCGATTGGATAAAACTAACAAAAATTTAATCGCATTAAACAAAAATTATATCCTGCGATTTTGGGCGGTGATTTTTTCACCGCCCTTTTTTATCTATCGGCATTTATTTTATTTAGAGAGACTGCGCCGCATGTTGTTTGCGATAGTCCGCCGCCGACACACCCGTATAGCGTTTAAAGAACCGATGAAAAGCTGATTTACTGTTAAAGCCGGACTCCAACAAAATATCCAAAATGGTTCTATCCGCATACTTCGGATCAACTAATAGATCCTTGGCTTTATTGACACGATAAGAGTTCACAAACTCAAAAAAGTTTGTATCGAAATGTTGGTTAATAATCACCGATACTTCACGATAATGAATACCAATTTGCTTGGCGAACTCCTCGATATTCAACGTATGTTTTAAATAAAGCTGCTGAACCTCCATACCTTCACGAATACGCTCAATAAGGTCAGGTGAATGCTCGGGTGGAACCACAGGTGGTTTTTCTTTTGGTGTATTTTTGGTTTCAATTAATTGATGCGCATAAAGCAAGCTGTAAATAAATAAGGCATTCACCAGAAAAAATGTAATGTAGTTATCCAGAATCCCAAAGCTATCTGCGCGACTAATCCCTACAGATTCACCTAAAATATGGACAATTAAAGACCATGTCCAATTAAGCGCAAAGCCTAGTGTTAATAGCATTAACCATTGCGGCCCCTCCAAGCTCAAACTGGAATAAAAGGCTTTTAATTGCTGCTTGTATCGCCACACAACCCACACCGAGCTGATCGCATAAATCACAGTTAAGAATTTCAAGAAGTGCCACAACCGGCTGGTCACATAAACCGTAAAGTCAGTTTGAGTATTGGATATAAAACGCATTTGGTCACTATCGATTCGACCGACAATCAAGAGCGCCATCACAATGAATACACTGATGAGATGCAAGGCTTCACGCCGACTAAAGCGAAAGTTTTCGCGAGTAATGGAAACCACATAGAGAAAAAGACTTACGCTTTTCCCCACCACCGTTAAGCTCAAGCCAATGGATAGAGTCCATTTGAGTAAACTTGATTCAATATGCAGGTATTTATTCCACAACAATAAATTACACAACGCATTCGCGCCCACAAAAACGAAAAACAAGGTGAGCAAGCGCGAGGCAATTTCTTTTTGTTTGGAGAGTAACAATTGAAAAATAACCAGCAGCAAACATACCGCTAGCGTGAGAACTAAAATTAAATCGTGGATATTAAAAATCGGTGTTTGCATGGAGTTGCTCATGAAAGCTGGCAGTAGACAAAAGATCTAATGCCAAGATACACATTATTGTTATAGGTTTATTGTGCCGCGATTTTTTTATTCCGCCAAACGAATTCCACTCGTATCGGGAACTACTACTTGTATTTTTGGTTTTAATTGCCCCAAATCCGATCCCACAGGTGCAAGGCCAACATCAAGATTTTGGATGACAGGAATTGCTACTGCTGGCTTTTCGGATGCTGTGATCAAATCTTCGCCCAAATCGGCAATACCCCAATCTTCCAATTCGACTTCAAGTAAAGGCAAATCCATTTTTTCATCAGCGCGAACCAAATCCGCACCGGCTTCTGCCACTTCAAAATTTGGTGCAACTACAGTAGCAACAGGTGCTGGTGTTTGTTCATTTGCATCCAAAATATTGCCGCTTTCTGCTGCGCGTAAACTCATAGCACTAATATCAACTACCACCGGCTCTTGCACAGTTTTTTCTGCTGACAACAATAAATCAGAACCTACAGGCGCGAGACTCCAACTAGGTGCAATAACAGAAGAATTTGCAGCAGCCTCACGTGCAGCTTGTTCACGCATGAGTGCTTCTCTGGCAGCCTTGGCTTCAGCTTCTTGCTTAGCGGCTTCTTCTTGCTGGGCCAGTCGCTGCGCCAAGGTCAAGGGCGCAGCGACTGGTGCTGGTGCTGGTGAGGATAGATTAGCTGAAGCCGGTTTTGTGTCTCCCATGGGAACTACATCTACCTGCGCACCCGCTTTTACCAAAGCCTCTTTGTACTTTTGTGCGCTAGCTAAATCCAACCCACGCTTTAAAGGAACAGGGCGACCACTAAAAAGCGCATCAATTTTTGCCGCATCAGCCTTAAACAGTTGTTGCAGGCGCAGCTTTACATCGGCCAATTGATGCCCAAAAACGATATCGCCACGGAAAATAATGTCGAATTGCTGGTCACTCATAATTTTGTTAACTCGCTCACAATTTTTTAGGCTTTCGTCCACTTGATCATCAAATAGCCATATGAACACAAGTATATGTTCCAAAAAGGTCTCAATGATGTGTGGCAAGCATTAAATATCAAACCATACTTCAGACTAAGTGGCTCCATAAGACGAGCCCGCTGCACTATGACTTTAACCTTAGTCGAACTTACACGATTAAGCATTTTAAAAGGAGACATTACGCTATGAATGCGTTGTATCAACGTAAGATTGTTGTAAATGGTGAACTCACTGAAGCATCTAGCGTGCAAACAAAAGTTGAGCAAGACATAGCCTTTTTGCAGCACCGCATTAACCTGATGAAAAAGCAAAAAGTGCCCAACAGTATTGTGATTGAAACTTACGAAAACATGCTGAAAAGCCGTCAATCCGTTTTATCTTGGCTGCGTGATGGCAACAGCGATCAGGAAATGCGCGTTCTTTAAACTAATCTCCCGCAACAATGAAGGTCTAGTCTTCATCAATGAGACGATGATCCATCATCAATGCTGGCTCGGCGACAATTGGACGTCCTACAACTTTCGCGGGCACTCCAGCCACAGTTGTATGGGGTGCAACAGGCTCCAGAACTAAACTGCCTGCACCAATTTTCGCGCCCTCACCAATTTCAATATGCCCCAAAATTTTTGCCCCCACACCAATCAAAACACCACGGCGAATAATGGGGTGACGCAAACCTTTAGCGCAGCCACTTCCGCCGAGAGTAACGCCATGCAAAAGCGAAACATTATCTTCCATCACCACCGTTTCACCCATCACAACGCCAGTGGCATGATCCACCATAATACCTTTACCGATTTTTGCACCGGGGTGGATATCTACATCAAACTGCTGCGAAATTTGATTCTGCAAAAAAAGCGCAAGACATTCGCGACCTTGTGTCCACAACCAATGCGAAACACGTTGGGTTTGCAAGGCTTGGTAACCTTTGAAAAAAAGCAGAGGCATGCTGTAAGTGCTGCACGCAGGATCGCGCTCGCGATGCGCGCAAATATCGGCACGCATTGCAACTTCGATCATAGGATCAGCATTCATAGCCTCAATAAAAATTTCACGAATCATTAAGGCTGGCATGGTCTGCGAATCTAATTTATTCGCCAAATGGAAACTAATTGCAGCTTGGAAACTGGAATGATTTAAAATTGCAGCGTGATAAAAACTTGCCAACACAGGTTCCTGCTGGCTTGCTGCTTCGGCCTCAATACGGATTATTTTCCATACATCAACCTGAGTTGAATTTGATAAAGACGCGATATTCAATTGAGCATCCACAATTTAACGTCAAGATTTATTTAGCTTTAAAAATCAGCGCTATAAGTTCATCCATATGGAAAAAACATTCAGCACCTAATTCTGTCATTTTCTGAATCAAACTATTGGGCTTACCCTCTTCGTCTGGAGGGCAATAAGCCAGTGCGCGCATACCGGCAGCTTTAGCTGCAATCACACCCGTAAGCGAATCTTCAACAACTATAGTGTCTACTGCGGGAACATTCATGGTTTTAGCAGCGTGCAAAAATAAATCTGGTGCGGGCTTGCCGCGCGCCACATCTTCAAAGCTGAAAATATTACCTTCTACATACTGCATTAAATTGGTTTTCACCAAGGTCACTGCCATTTTTTCATGCTTGCCATTAGAGGCAACACAAAAAGGAACGGCACGAGATTGCAACTGTTTCAATACAGCTTCAACACCAGCAACGGCAAATAAGCGATCATCACACGCAACCAATGTTTGCAATTGCACATGACGCCAGAACGCGCGACCACGCTCATCGCGCTCTGTTTGCGGAACATCTTGCCAATTTAGTTTTTCAGTTAACTCCGCCGTAATCATGCTGATACAATCAGGCACTGATTTTCCACGATAAGTTTCCAAAGAATAATAAGGGCTCACGTGAATATCATAACGCTCTGCAAGGCATTCAGAAAAAACCTGTGCCGATAAAATTTCACTATCAACCAAAACACCATCACAATCAAAAATAACTAACATACGATTTCTTTACTCAGACTTTACGAAAAAATTATCCAACAGAAGTTTTAAGCGGTTTATTCACCGCAGGATAAGGCGCAGCCAACAACAATAAAAAGCCAATGGCTAAAAATACAATCAAGGCACACATACCCAGACGTGCAGAATTGGTTAAGACTGTAACTGTGGCAACTGACATAGGTGCTAAAAAGGAAGTGGCGCGCCCTGCTAAAGCATACAAACCAAAATAACGCCCTGCTTCATCCAGACTTACGCTACGCGCTAAATAAGAACGCGATGACGCTTGCGCGGGACCAAACACCAAACCAATTAATAAACCAAAAACTATATATGCCTTTTCAGCAGCGGTCGCGAATAAGCCGCCATTATCTGCAGTGGATAATTGCAACAAACCAAACAGTGTGTAGCCTGGCCCAGTAGACACAATTCCAAGCGTTGCAATAATTAAACAAACCAAACTAATAGAGACGACTTTTTTAGAGCCTAATCGCACATCCAATTTTCCTGCAAAATAACAACCGAATATCGCAACTACTAATAACAGTATGCCGTAGATTCCCATTTCAACGGTTTTCCAACCAAACATTCCTGCCGCAAAAGTTCCGCCCAACGCCAATAAACCGTTAATACCATCTTGATACAACATGCGTGCTGCTAAAAATTTTAAGATGGGTGTACGCTGCTTTAATTCTATCAATGTACTTCTCAGTTCAAATAAACCTGTTTTCACCGCAGCCGCTAACGACAAACCGCTGCGGGTATCTGGTGTAAATAAAAACATCGGTAAAATAAATAGCAAATACCAAGATGCAGCAAGCGGACCGGTAACGCGAGCATCTTCACCAACAGCAGGATCTAAACCAAACAAAGGCGTTAAACCTATTAAAGTTTTTCCCGTAGTTGGGTTACCCGCTAATAACAGCAACACAATAAACAATGCAATGAGCCCACCTGCATATCCCAGCCCCCAAGCACTATTTGAAAGGCGACCAACATCTTCTTTGCTCACCAAGCGCGGCATCATGGAGTCATTAAATACAATTGAAAACTCTGCAGCTATAGTTGCCAAAATAATGCACAACATAGGTAACCACAGTGCAGAGCCGGGCGCAGCAAACCAGAGCAGCATCAGCGCGGAAATTTTAATCGTTGCAAAAAAGCCAATCCATTTTTTGCGCGCACCTGAAGCATCTGCAATCGCACCCATGACGGGAGAAAGTAGCGCAATAATAATGCCTGATATAGTAACCGTATAACCCCACGCGGCCTGCCCTGCTGTCGGGTCATCCACTAAGCGCGAAGCAAAATATGGCCCGAAGATGAACGTGAGCACCACCGTAAAAAAAGGCTGGGCTGCCCAATCAAAAAACATCCAACTAATAATGCCGCGTTTTGTTGTGGGTTGAGTTAACAGGTCGCTCAACTTAAGCTCCAAAAATTTATGATTGATAGGGTTTTATATAATGTTGATAAATTGCACTGAGGTTTTTTAACACATTGTCCTTCAACGCAATGTCAGTCGCTTGCAATTTTTCACGCAATACATTTTCCGTGAGTTGTGTTGCAAAAATACGTGCGAGCGGCGCATAACTTAAATGCCAAGGCTCGGGTGAAATACTGCCAACGCCTGCAATATAAGGGCGATAAAAATCTTGCGGATTGGCTGCTAATTCTCGCGTTAACCAGCAATGAAATTCTGCAAAAGGACCATCCCCTTCGGTTTCATCAACTGTCAGTTGCAATTGATAATCTCCATTTATTCGCGATGCATCATAAACATCTATATCTGTTCCCCAGTGATGGCGCGATCCACCCGGTAAAGCAGACCAACGTAAAATTGCAAAAACTTTTTCATCATCGCTGAGTTGGCTTATGTCGATTGCCTGCCCAGCTTCATCTAACACTGGGCGCAAACCCCTCGCTTTGTTGTTCCAAATCAGGAGCTGCCGCTCAAAGCTGCGAAACCCACTGGCGATACGCAAATCAAAGCCTGCTGTTTTGGCTTTCTCTATCAACTCCAACAAAGCGGGCAGTATAGCTGGATGAACCATCACTTCCTGCCCGGGGCAACTGACTAAACTCTGGTCAGACTCTCCCACTACACCTAAACCCGTCATCAATTTTCCGTCAAAATCTGGTAACAAAGAGCAATTAGCATTCTTATTGGCTTGATTTTGCTCAACAACTTTCATATTTACACCTTTTTTAAGTCATAAACTGGCGCTTATTTGCACAAAGTAATTGCAGAGTCGTATGAACAGGTTACTATAAGGGCTTGCTATAAATGGAAGTTTATAGGCAGTGGGGACAATAATCATAACTCAATTGTACGGAGCGGGATCTTCATGACGGCTAGTCACAGTGAATTACTCCAACTAAAAAACCTCGGAATGGCATCAGTCAATATTCTGCATGCTGTCGGCATAAACACCTACGCTGATCTTCGCCGCATAGGAGCGGTTGAAGCTTATCTTCGCATCAAAGCACGTGACATCAATGTTTCCAAGGTCATGCTCTACGCCCTACAGGGCGCATTGTTAAATGTTCATTGGAACGATCTTGACCCAGAAATGAAATTGCAGCTAGTCGCCGAGGCCGAACAAGGCTTTCGCAACGATGAGCAGCAGGCTTTCGCTTAAATTTACAAGTCTGCGCCGCTGTACGCAGTTTTTCCTTGGTAACCAGCTACACTTAGCAAAATTGTGTACTGTTTACCGAGGGCGTTATGCATTTACCGACCAAGCAATCTGATTCCATTTCTGATATTGCTATCAAATCTCGCAGTTTAACTGAGCTATTCCTGCAAAATCTGTTGCCCGTTGGTAATCCGCTAGAAATAACTGTTAGTAACGATATTTTTGCCAACCAACCCAATACCCGTTTGTTACTCATTACTGAAGGTCAAGTTTTTTACCGCGTACGTGGCAAGTTAGTGGCGATTTTGGAAGAAGGTGATTTGCTTGGATTGACCCGCTCACTCAATCTTAATGATGGTGTATTTAGTTGTATTGATAATGTACAACTGCTCCCTTATGAACGCGATGAGCTCATCGCCCATGTTAACTCCGATATCAAACTGCAAAAAAATTGGGCTCATTACTTGGTGTGCAATATCGCTTTTTATCAACAAGCCTTGGCTCAAGAGATTCGCGCGGAATTCCAGCCGCAGGCTGGTTTTATTCACTTTCAACAAGGCGAAGTTATTATTCAGCAGGGCGATGAAGCCGATAAGGTTTATACCCTACTCGATGGTAGCGCCGATGCGGTTTGTGATGGTGTGAAAGTTGGCGAGGTAAACACCAACGAAATCTTCGGCGCACTCGCAGTCTTCACTCGTCAGCCACGAATTGCCTCCGTCATCGCCACCAGCGATTGCACAGTCTTAGCGGTGCGCAAGGAAGAATTTGTTGATTTAATCGATCACCAACCCCAGATCTGCATGGGTTTGATTGAAGAAATGGCCTCCAAGATCAACCAACTCAACAACCAACTCTTAGCCAAGCAGTAAATCTCCTTCAGACGGCAACGGTAATTAGTCGCTTTATTTACCGCCGCCCGCACATTGAATTTCATCCAATTGAACATATATAGGTGTTAGATTGTCTCAAGACAGTCCACCTATTTCTTTTGAGGAGATTCAATCGTGTTACGCATAGGCTTATTTTTGTTAACCAACCTGGCAGTGATGATCGTTGCTGGAGTTGTCGTCAATATTCTGGGTTTGAACAGATTTATTAGCCACGGCCATTTGGATCTACAAACCCTGCTATTGTTCTGCGCCGTGTTTGGCTTCGCGGGATCGCTCTTTTCCCTGTTTATTTCCAAGTGGATGGCCAAACGTTCTATGGGCGTTGAGCTGATTGAAAACCCACGCAATGCCGATGAGCGTTGGTTGGTCGATACAGTTGCAGAATTATCGCAAAAAGCCGGTATCAAAATGCCGGAAGTAGGCGTTTTCCCTGCGCAAGAATCCAACGCTTTTGCCACTGGCTGGAACCGTAACGATGCACTGGTTGCCGTAAGCATCGGCCTTTTGCAACGCTTCGAGCGCGATGAAGTGCGCGCAGTACTCGCCCACGAAATCGGCCACGTTGCCAATGGCGATATGATTACCCTGAGTTTGATCCAAGGCGTAGTAAACACCTTCGTAATGTTCTTTGCCCGTATCGTCGGCTTCGCGATTGACCGCGCCTTGCAAGGTAACCGCGATAGCGAAAGCAACAGCGTAGGCATCGGCTACTACATTGGTACCTTCGTCGCGGAAATGGTGTTCGGTATTTTGGCATCCATGATTGTTGCTGCCTTCTCGCGCTACCGCGAATACCGCGCTGACGAAGCGGGTGCAAACCTTGGCGACCGCAACGCTATGATCCGCGCCTTGCAACGCCTGCAACAGGAAAGCGGCCAAACCTCAATGCCAGCGAGCATGCAAGCCTTTGGTATCAGCGGTGGTGTTGGCCGTTTGTTTGCGAGTCACCCACCCTTAGAAGATCGTATCCAAGCCTTGCGTAATGGTCATAACAGCCCAGACTCGTTGCGCCAAAGTTTGTCGTAAACACAAGCTTATCAAGTATCAACACACAAAAACGCCGCTCACTTTCAGCGGCGTTTTTGTTGAACCAAAAGAAAATTTAACGAACTAAATTTGGATCTTGAAATATAACGGCATGCCCATAAATCAGGCTGCATGTTGATTTCAGCAACACATTCGAAAAGATTCTACCTGTTAAGGAGTTTCCATGAGTAAGGCTTGGTTAGGTCGTCTCTCGGGATTGGCCTTTGGAATTACCGCGGCTTGCACACATGCAGCCACCCCTGAATTTGCGACTGATGATGAACGCAACAGCATGCAAGTGTTTGAGCATGCTCGTCCTAGCGTTGTGTTTGTCACTAACGAACAACTGGCACGCGACCCGCGCTCGCTCGACATAATGAGCGTACCCACCGGTTCCGGCACCGGTTTTGTGTGGAGTGCCGATGGCTATATAGTCACTAACTACCATGTGGTGGAAGGTGCGAACAAGGTAATGATCACCCTACAAGACCAAAGCTCATGGCCTGCTAAAGTTGTGGGTTTGGCACCTGAACGCGATCTCGCCGTACTTAAGATCACCGCCCCCAACGAAAAACTTACTGCGCTCAATTTGGGCGATTCAAGCCAACTCACCGTAGGCAGAAAAGTGTTAGCCATCGGCAACCCCTTTGGCTTAGATGCAACTCTAACCACAGGCGTCGTCAGCGCTCTTGGCCGTGAAATTGAATCCCCTAACCAACGTAAAATAGGCAACGTCATTCAAACCGATGCCGCCATTAACCCCGGCAACTCCGGCGGCCCTTTATTGAATTCGCAAGGTCAACTCGTGGGTGTTAACACCATGATTTACAGCCCCAGCGGAGCCAGTGCGGGTATTGGTTTTGCAATCCCCGTTAACACCGTAAAAGATGTAGTGCCACAACTAATCAAGAACGGGCGTATTATTCGCCCAGTCATAGGCTTTGAATCTGCACCCGAACAATGGGCACAGCAGAGCGGAATTGAAGGCCTTCCGATTTTACGCGTATACGCCAATTCGCCTGCTCAACAAGCTGGCTTGCGTGGAGTATCACGCAACAACTGGGGTCAGCTAGTTTTGGGCGATGTGGTAGTGGCCATTGATGGCAAACTCACACCCAACAACGACACCTATATGAGCATTTTGGAGGCGCACAAACCGGGCGACCAAGTGGAAATACAGCTCGTGCGTGATGGCCAAGTGATTAAACGTTCACTGACACTTGCCGCTCCACCACGATAAGTTTTAGTGACAGGAAAAAACATGCTGCCAACCGGCTTAAAGATTAGTGACATCCCAGAAAGCGGCAGCAAGGGATTCTCATGCAATAGCGAAGGGTTTTTCGCCGTTAAACATTACGGCAAAATTTACATTTACAAAAACGCGTGTCCGCACATAGGTATTCCGCTTGAGTGGGTTGAAGATAAATTTTTAGACCCCAGTTCTAGCATGATTCAATGCGCCAATCACGGCGCATTATTTGTGATTGAAAGCGGCGCTTGTGTTGCAGGCCCCTGCAACGGCCAAAAGCTAGTTGCCGTAAAATTTACCATTGAAAACGATTTTATTTTTTTACTAAGTTAAGAGTCACCACGACAAAAGCAGCCACAAGAATAGCATCTATAGACTGAAGACTCTCTGTTTCAGCCAGTACGTAAACATCCGTAAATAAACTCACCTAAAGCAAGCAGTTACTTTACATTCTGCACTTTACACCATGACAGGATTCCACCATGAACAACTTCAGCTTTCACAACCCCACAAAAATTGTTTTCGGCGAAGGCCAAATCAGCGCCGTCGCCAATTTAATTCCCGCTAACGCACGTATTTTATTAACTTATGGCGGCGGATCAATTAAAAAGAACGGCGTTTATGATCAAGTGATTAAAGCGCTATCCGGCAAAACTTTTTTCGAATTTTCTGGCATTGAACCAAACCCGCATTACGAAACTTGCCAAAAAGCGATTGCGCTTATCAAAGAAAAAAATATCGATTATTTATTAGCTGTAGGCGGCGGCAGCGTAGTGGATGCCACCAAATTAATTGCCGCCGGTGTTAATTTCGACGGCGAGCCTTGGGACATTTTGGAAAAACACGCACCCTTCACCAGCGCATTGCCGATTGGTTGCGTATTAACCTTGCCTGCAACCGGAACGGAAAGTAATGGCAACTCGGTTGTGACCAAAGCGGCAACACAAGAAAAACTTTCTTTCGGAAGCCCCTTGGTTTATCCACAATTCGCTATTCTCGACCCAACTACAACTTACTCCTTACCGCCACGCCAAATTTCAAACGGTGTTGTGGATGCCTTCGTTCACATCATGGAGCAGTATTTAACCTATCCCGTAAATGCGAAAGTACAAGATCGCTTTGCGGAAGGCCTGTTGATGACCCTGATCGAAGAAGGCCCAAAAGTGTTAGCGAATCCAAACGATTACGCAATTCGCGCCAATGTGATGTGGGCGGCGACCATGGCACTCAACGGTTTAATTGGTGTTGGCGTTCCGCAAGATTGGGCAACCCATATGATTGGCCACGAACTTACGGCTATGCACGGTTTAGATCACGCGCAAACCTTGGCGATTGTGTTGCCATCAGTAATGCATCAACAACGCGAACAAAAACGCGGTAAGTTAATTCAATACGGCAAACGCGTGTGGAATTTAACTAACGCAAATGAAGATGAATTGATTGACGCTGCGATTGCGGCAACTAAAAATTTCTTCGAGCAAATGGAAGTCCCAACAACGTTCAAAGGCTATGGTTTAGATGGCAGCTCAATTCCAGCGCTGGTTGAAAATGTTATTAAACACAACCCAAATCCTTTAGGTGAACACGGTGACATTACGGCTGAAGTGACACGCAAAATTTTGCAAGCAGCGGCGTAATTTACCCTAGGACTGTGCGCGCCCAGATAGGCGCGCACATGCATAAAAGCAATACAATTAAGGAAAATAAAATGAATGGGAAATTGATTGCTACAGGTGTTATTTGCTTTGCCCTAGGATTTTTCTTTAAGGGACTCTTACCCGTTGGGGACGCTCGAGTCAGTGCATCACCCAATCTCACCACACAATCATCAACTGCAGCCGTTCAACTACCTACCATAACGCAGGCTGGCGGCAACTCTAATTCAACAACCCCTACTCAAACAACTAGCAATAACTCAGCCGCACATTTCACAAATTCGTCCAGCAAAGCAAACAATCTAACCGAAATTCCTGAAACAACTCCTAACAAAAATACTTCAGATAATTTAAGCGGCAAAAGCAAATTAAAGTTTAGTCAACGGACAGAAATTTCTGATGAATCCATCGACGAATTAGTGCCGAAACCTTTCAATAACAGCGTTAAACATCTCCAACCCGACATTAAAGAAAAATTTAGCCGTTATTTGTCAACTGAAAATCAAAATGATAGCGACATCCAAGCAGAAAGGTTTTTAAACGATGCGCTCAATCAGGGGCAACTCGCAGGAATTGCAGAAGTAAACTTTATTGGCTGCAAAGCAGGTCTCTGTGAAGTGCGCCTCTTTGAACAAACTCCAAACCAAACCATGCCTACAATTTTTAAACAACTAACACCTTATGGCGATTATTTTCAAGACGCTACTTCATCGATGACATCAGATGGCCAACAAACCTATATTCACTACGTAATAAACCTAAAGCACTAATTCACTCATTATGTTTTGCACACGGAATCCATTTAAATAATTATAGGTAAAGACTTGCGCAGCTCAATAACATTCAAGGCCGGCTCCATGTGTGCAGCATAAGCAATCACTTCAACACCACACGCAATCGCTTCGCGCAAAGTTTTTCCATAAAGCGGATCAATTGCATCCGCCGGTTCAACCCATTCGATGCCGGTGTGCTGCACGCAATAGAGTAAAACAGCGCGGTGCCCATCGCGCACCATTTGCATCAACTCGCGCAAATGTTTGGTGCCACGTTCACTAACGGCATCTGGAAAAAGCCCTTGGCCTTTAGCTTCCATAAGCGTGACATTTTTTACTTCAACAAAACATTTTTCGCTGTCTCGCTCCAATAAAAAATCGATTCGAGATTTTTCATTGCCGTACACAACTTCGCGGCGAACATTCGAATAGCCTTGCAGTTCACTGATCACATTATCGCCAATCGCAGTTTCAACCAAAGCATTTGAACGCGCAGTATTAATTCCCGCTAAATTCCCGCTGGGCGTTGTAACAATCTCAAGTGTGTGCGGATATTTACGAGTTGCGTTTGCAGAAGTGGAATACCAACAAGGGCTCATAGGTTGAATACAATTTTTCATGGAGCCGGTGTTGGGGCAATGCACGGTTATAGTTTCGCCAGAGGGCAAAATGACGTCGGCAAGAAATCGCTTGTAACGTTGAACTAATTGAGCAGGAAACAACCGAAGGTGCATGGGCTGATTGGGCATAGTAAATCTGGCGCTGATAATAGAAATTTGGTTTGGCGAAAAGTAACACCTGCACCGGATTGAACCACATTTTAAGCGAATTTGGGCTATCTTTAACGCTTATAAAGCGCGAGGCAAAAAATCGCTGGCACCCTGTTTTATTATCTGGTAGCTTGCCTTCCCTTCAAATTCTCTGTGGTTGCACGAGGCAGCCGCATCCCGCGCAGACACCGCCGTCTGCCGGTTTTTCAAGAACGAGATAACTAGCTCTACGAGGCGCTACAAATATGGCGAAAAAAACTCCTTCAACTGAAACCTTTGCTCTACGCCCATTTACTCCTTATGTGGAGAAAAAAGGCGAGGAATACATGAATGACGACCAGAAACTGCACTTTCGCGGTTTGCTGTTGAACTGGCGCTCTGAGTTGATGGAAGAGGTAGATCGCACTGTGACTCATATGAAAGATGAGGCAGCGAACTTCCCTGATCCAGCCGACCGCGCCAGCCAGGAAGAAGAATTCAGCTTGGAACTGCGCACCCGCGACCGCGAGCGCAAACTCATCAAGAAGATCGACAGCACACTCGAATTGATCGAAAACGATGATTACGGCTACTGCAATGCCTGTGGCGTTGAGATTGGGATTCGTCGCCTCGAAGCGCGCCCAACCGCAACCCTTTGCGTAGATTGCAAAACCCTTGCAGAAATCAAAGAAAAGCAAATCGGCGGCTAAGCCCGCAGGTTTCAGCAACACATCAGGCGGCGAGGGAAACCTCGCCGTTTTTGTATGTCCTCAGTAAATATCCTCAATCAAAACAAAAGCAGCTACATTGGCCGCTTCGCACCCTCCCCCACCGGCCCCCTACACTTCGGCTCGCTCGTTAGTGCCCTCGCAAGCTATTTGGATGCTCACCATAACGGCGGCAAATGGCTGGTACGCATGGAAGACCTTGACCCACCACGCGAACAAGCCGGTGCTGCCGATGCGATTCTTCGTTGCCTAGAAGCTTACGGATTGGAATGGGATGACTCAGTCGTCTACCAAAGCCAGCGCTACGAGCTCTACGAAGACTACTTAAATCGACTGCACCAACAGGATCTTCTCTACCCTTGCGGCTGCACTCGTCAGGACCTACAAACCATGGGCGGTATCTACAACGGCCGCTGCCGCTCACGCACCGTGAATACCAGTAACCCACACGCACAACGCCTGAAGCTCTACGATTTACCGACCAACTTTCATTTCTCAGATGAACTAGGTTTTACCGATTTAATCCAGGGAGAACAAACCCAAAACCTGCGCACCCAAGCGGGCGATCAAATCCTGAAACGTAAAGACGGTCTCTACGCCTACCAACTCGCCGTAGTCGTAGACGATATCGAACAAGGCATCACCCATATCATTCGCGGCAGCGATTTACTGGATGTCACCGCGCGCCAGATTTTCTTATTTCAACTGCTAAATGCACTCGTTCCGGCCTTCGGCCACGTGACCTTAGCCAGCCAACCCAACGGCCAAAAGCTCAGCAAACAAAACCTCGCCCCCGCGCTGGAGTTTAAAGATGCGAGCATCAACCTTTGGCAGGCTTTAAAGTTTTTAGGGCAAAATCCCCCTCAAGAACTTTGCAGTGCAGCACCAAAGGAGTTGTTGAATTGGGGAAAAACAAACTGGAAGCTTGATGCCATAAAGGGTTTAAGCGCGATTTATTCCCGTAGCCCGTAAGGAGCAAAGCGTATTACGGGGATTGAGACAATGTATTGTCCCGTAATGCGCTTCGCTCCTTACGGGCTACAGACGAACCCACCCCAAAAGCGCTATAGTTAGCGTCATAAGCCCAAACAACGAACTGACCATGAACCATCAACGCCTTATCATATTGCTCTTGCTGATTGCGTACTTGTTTTCGCCTTCTCTATTTACGTGGATTATCAGCCCCAATGGGGTTTGGTATCGCCCCTATTTGTTTTGGATGGCGTTAGTCGCGGTAACCTTTATTTTCCAATGGCGCCGCAAGAAGCCGCATCATTTTGATTGATTCCCAAGAACAAAAAGAACTGAACCAAACTTATGACTTTTGATTTTCTTCAAGTCGCCATCATCGGCGTTAGCTACCTGTTGTTACTCTTCGGGATAGCCTATATCACCGAGCGCGGCTGGATTCCCGAACGCATTACAACCCACCCCGTCACCTATATTTTCTCCCTAGGGATTTTCGCCAGCGCCTGGGCGTTTTATGGCGTGGTGGATTTGGCCTTCCAGTTTGGTTACGGCGCTTTGGCCTATTACCTAGGCACAGGCGCACTCTTCCTGTTTGCACCGGTTGCACTTGCACCTCTCGCAGAATTGGCGCGCCGCCACCAAGTGCATTCACTCGCGGATTTGTTGGTTTTTCGCTACCACAGTAATGCGGTTGGTGCGCTTACGACCCTGTGTATGCTGCTCGGAATCATGCCGCTCATGGCGCTGCAGATTCAGGCGATTGCCGACACCATGCACATTCTCGTAGTCAGCGGCAGCGGCAATCCCTCGCTTACAGTTGCCGATAACGGCCTTACTTTTAAGGATGTAATGGCACTCTGCTACTGCGCTATTCTCGCGCTCTTTACGATTCTGTTTGGCTCCAATCGCGACCAACACCGCGGCTTAATCACCGCCATGGCATTCGAAAGCTTGCTAAAAGTGTGCGCTATGTTCGCGGTGGGAATGGTCGCTGTATTCGGTGTATTCCACGGTATGGATGGTCTGAATGAATGGTTAGCAGACCACCCA
This sequence comes from Cellvibrionaceae bacterium, assembly GCA_021151525.1. Taxonomy (GTDB): domain Bacteria; phylum Pseudomonadota; class Gammaproteobacteria; order Pseudomonadales; family Cellvibrionaceae; genus Cellvibrio. The sequence goes on from JAGKXD010000074.1 coordinate 17,043, forward strand.
GAAAATCTCGCGCTTTTGCACACCCCCATTCAAGATGGCTCATCCCATACCTTGCTTTTAGTGTTCGTCGCCACCGCCGTAACCATGCCACACATCTTCCATTTGGGCTTGGCGGAAAACCCCTTGATGCGCAACTCTCGCACTGTGACTTGGGCGTTTCCACTGTTCCTCTTGTTTATGGCGCTGCCGATTTTCCCCATTTTGTGGGCTGGCTCTGAGCTGGCAGTACCACTCGACCCGCAGTATTTCACCCTCGGCGTGCCCATTCTGTTTAACTCACCATCGCTTACGGTGTTTGCATTTATTGGTGGATTGTCCGCAGCAACAGGGGCGATGATTATTATCACCCTCGCCTTGGCAACCATGGTGATGAACCACTGGCTGCTGCCAAGCTTGCGCCTCGCCGCTCGCAACGATCTCTACAGCCAATTGATTTGGCTGCGCCGAATCCTGATCGCCGCGATTTTCCTTGGCGGTTATTTGTTTTACTGGGTACTCAACAATCGTTATAGCCTGACGGATCTGGCATTCACCGCGTTTATCGAAACCCTGCAGTTCCTGCCCGGCACCTTTGCGATTATCTTCTGGAGCCCCGGTAATCGTCGCGGCATGTTGGCAGGTCTATCGGTAGGAACGATTATTTGGTTTTTCGGTTTACTTTTGCCTGTAATCACCGGCATTAAAGTTCTACACATACCTTTTTCTGACCTGTATATCCCCGTCGGCAACGAATACTGGAACAGCATTACGCTGTTTTCGCTCGGGCTAAATACTGCCATTTTCATTGGTGTATCACTGATTACCGAGCAATCAGAAGAAGAACATTACAGCGCCGATCTCTGTGCAGCAGACGAACTCAGTCACCCAGTACGCCAGGCGTTGGATGTCCATTCGGCTGCCGAATTTAAAGAGCGCCTCGCCAAACCGCTCGGCAAAGTGATCGCCAGCCGCGAAGTAGACAACGCGCTCAAACAGTTGGATATAAGTATTAACGAACGCCGCCCCTATGCGTTACGCCGTTTGCGCGATCAGCTGGAAGGAAACCTGTCTGGCCTTATGGGTATCCACGTTGCCAGCGAAATTATGGATAACCACCTGCCCTTCAAGGTGGCGGATGCGCGCGAAACACTGGACATCAACCTCATTGAAAACCGCTTGGCGCAATACCAGAATCATCTGACGGGTATGGCGGCGGAGCTGAACAATCTACGCCTTTACCATCGTAAAACCTTGCAGGAATTGCCAATGGCGGTCTGCTCTCTGGGGCCAGACACCGAAATTTTGATGTGGAACCACGCCATGGCAGCACTCACTCACACCCCTAGTGATGAGGTGACCGGCTCCTATTTAGAAGATATCGCCGAGCCTTGGCGCAGCCTGTTGACCGATTTTAGTAAGAGCCGCGAGATGCATTACTACCGCCGCGAGATTGCGCTGGAAGGCCAACCACATTGGATTAGCTTGCACAAAGCCACCATTGAAGGCCCCATTACTGAAGGCGTTTACGATCAGGTAATGATGCTGGAAGACGTAACTGAAACCCAATTGCTGGAACAAGAATTGGTACACAGCGAGCGCTTGGCATCGGTTGGCCGCTTGGCCGCCGGCGTTGCCCATGAGATTGGCAACCCGATTACCGGTATCGCCTGCCTAGCGCAAAACCTCCGCTACGATTCAGACAACCCAGAAGTACTGGAAACAGCCGATCAAATCCTCAGCCAGACCGATCGCGTTACGCGCATCGTACAATCGCTGGTGGGCTTCTCGCATACCGGCCATACGGCTAAAAGTGAGTTTCAGGCAGTTATCCTACGAGATTGTGCAAAGGAGGCCATTAGCCTCCTATCGCTGCAAAAAGATAAACAACAAGTGCAATTTATTAACGAAATTGTGCCTACAGCTATTGTCGCCGGCGATACGCAGCGTATGATTCAAGTGTTCATTAACCTGCTTTCCAACGCGCGTGACGCCAGCCCCGAAAATGGCCGCGTACTCCTCGCCAGCAATGAAGATGAATACTCTATCGACGTTACGGTTACTGATGAAGGCAGCGGGATTCCACCCCATATTCAAGACCGTATTCTGGAACCCTTTTTCACCACCAAGGAACCCGGCGAAGGCACTGGCCTCGGCCTCGCTATGGTATATAGCATTGTGGAAGATCACGGCGGCTTGCTGGATATCGTCAGCCCCGTAGATACAGAGCGCAATCGCGGAGCACAATTCATTGTGAAATTACCGCGACATGTTGATTCTTTAGTGGATATTTAAGGTAGGATTACCTACTACGTTTTTGGGTTAGCCAGCTTCTCATCGGAAACCAGCCAACCTGAGTGTACTGATAACTGTTTAGGCAAGTCGATCGCTATGAGCAAGATTCTGATTGTTGAAGATGAGAACATCATTCGCAATGCATTGCGCAAGTTGTTAGAGCGCAATCAGTATGAGGTAAGTGAAGCGCCTTCAGTGAAGGAGGCAACCAGCAAATTCAATCTCAAGGATTTTGACTTAATCATCAGTGATTTGCGACTGCCCGGCGCCCCCGGAACAGACCTGATCAAACTCGCAGGCGAAACGCCGGTACTGATCATGACCAGCTATGCCAGCTTGCGTTCAGCGGTAGATTCCATGCGCATGGGTGCCGTGGATTACGTTGCCAAACCCTTCGATCACGATGAAATGGTTACCGCCGTTAAGCGTGTTATCGGCAAAGCCAAAGCCACCAACAAAGCCGTTACCCAAGGCCTTACTGCAAGTAAAGCCATTGCCGGCATGATTGGCAGCAGCGATGTTATGCAAGACCTTTACAATCGCATCCACAAAGTTGCCCCTACCGCCGCCACCGTTTTAATCCACGGTGAGACAGGAACCGGTAAAGAATTAGTTGCCCGCGCACTCCACGAGGAAAGCCAGCGCAACAACCATTTGATGATTTCCGTAAACTGCGCCGCCATTCCCGACACCTTGATCGAATCTGAACTTTTCGGCCACGAAAAAGGTGCTTTTACCGGTGCGCAAAGCAACCGCGAAGGCCTGGTTGCAGCTGCAGATGGAGGAACCTTGTTCCTCGATGAGATCGGCGAATTGCCGCTGGAAGCCCAAGCGCGCTTACTGCGTGTACTGCAAGAAGGCGAGGTGCGCCCACTTGGTTCGGTTGAGTCACGCAAGGTTGATGTACGCCTTGTGGCTGCAACCCACCGCGACTTGCGCAAACTCGCCAAAGAAGGCAAATTCCGCGAAGACCTATAT
>JAGKXD010000075.1 GCA_021151525.1 Cellvibrionaceae bacterium
AGCCTACTGAGCCTATTTGACTAAAACTAGCAGCTACAAATCCATATCTTCGTCATGTCGAATTACTTTACATGCAAAAAATCCACGCACATGACAAAAAAACCAACCGCTTGATTTAAAATGAATTATTGAAGTTGGCCTGCATATTGCTTTACATGGGCAAGCTAGTGTGAACTAGTTCAAACATTCAAGACGACTAGTGTGAACTAGTTCAGATTTTTAACTCAAGGAGCACTCATGAAAACTCAACTTAAATTACTTGCAGGTCTTATCTTAGGCGCAGCTGCGGTAACTGCTAGCGCAGATAACATTCCTTATCCAAACGTTGGTACTGTTGCACCAGCAAACACTTTTGTTGCAGCAAGCACTGGCGATATCTCTGCTTACTTTTACGGCTCTGATGCGTCTTATACCAGCCGCATTGGCTTGAAAGTAAACGGCGTTGATACTCTTATTTACGGCCTGAACAACCACACGTCCAGTCACGGCGACGCTTTGAGCTTCGGCAACGTTACTCAAGGTGATGCTTTGGAGTTCGTACTTCAAGTATTGGACAACAACAACCAATGGTACTCAGTACCATTAAACAATGCTGACGGCCTGAATCACACCTACGCTACAGGCTTCAGCGGCGATAGCCAAATCGTTGCTGGTACTTACATTGCGTTTGAAGACTTGTGGTGGTTGGGCGATATCGACTACAACGATCACCAATTCGTTTTCACCAACGTTGTAGTTCCAGAACCAGCAGGCTTGGCTCTGTTAGGCTTAGGCTTGGTTGCTCTTGGTGCTGCACGTAAGCGCGCTGCAAAATAAGAGTTTACGCAAGGTACAAAATAAAAAGCCCTGTCATTGACAGGGCTTTTTATTTTTCTGGTATCGAAATCTGAACCACCAATCTACCATCCGGTTGTTTTTAGGGCATCCCTGCCTAAAACAAAATACACCTTTAAGATTTATTTGCTGTTTTCCACCATATATTTAACAGCGCCTTTAATCTCATCATCAGTACAAGCTGCACAAGTCCCCTTGGGCGGCATGCTGTTGAAGCCACCTAAGGCGTGTGTGTAAAGAGTATCCAAGCCTTTGGCCGCTCGTGGCGCCCAGTCTGCAGCGCTACCAAATTTCGGCGCACCCAAAACACCCGTGCCATGGCAGTTAGTACAAACGCTACCGTACAAATCTTTTCCTGATTTAGGACCTGCAGATGCCGGTGCAGCAGGAGCAGCGGCGCAAGGCTCGCCGGACATACAGGTTTTACCTACGGGTGCAATACGCTCTTTAACCGTATCGACGGCTTTGCTTTCGCTATAGGCAACTCCAGAAACAGCTACCAAGCTGGCAACCATCAACATTCCTAACAATTTTTTCATTGGGATCACGGCTTTTTCCTCATCGATATTCTTTGCGCTACCAAAGCGCCCCAGAAACTACTGATAGATTTTCGAGTATTTTCAGCAGCTCGCCGCCATTATAGCCAAAAGTGCCCACGATTGCTTATCTCGATCATCGTCTGGCAAGTAGTCTAGCCCAACAGGCAGGCCTGAGTTTTGATCTGTATCGCCTGAATGATATGCTTAGGCAAAAATACATTCGGAATCTCCTTAAATATGGAATATGCAGAAGTTACGTTTACGGCCTACCTCAGTGCAGCCGTCATATCCACATTGCTGACAATCACCTATTTGTACCAGTTTTGGCATCAGCAGCGCGGGAGTGCTTTCGCAGTCGCTGCAGCAATCAATACCTTACAATTGGCCGCTATCGCGCTCTCCTTTTCCAACCATCACTTAACCACTAATTGGCTGCTGTTTCTGGAATGCCTCCATTACAACGTGTGGGTACTCGCCATAGCGTTGAGCCTGCGCAAACACAGCAAGCAGCATAGTTTCCCGCGCAGCCTACAAATTTTGTTTGGCGCCGGCTGGCCATTAACCGCCCTGATTTTTCTTTTTGCCTTGACCGAAAACAAGACAATTTTTGCACTAACCCCTTGGTTTGCTTTGAGCTTGGCGGTAATAAGCCTGGTGAGTGTTGAACAGCTATATCGCTATGCTGCCAGCAACGATCGCCAAATAAAATTGCTATGCATGAACCTCGGCGCCATATTTATTTATGACATTTATCTCTACACCCATGGCCTCATCTTTCAAGGGATAGACCCGTTGTTATGGCAGTCCCGCGCAGCAGTCGCGATTGTTACCGGATTGTTTATGGCCTTGGGCGGACTGGTTCCTTTACAGCAATCGCAACGCACTGCGAATTTCAATATCTCCCGCCCCATCGCCTTTTACACAACATCTTTGATAGGTGTCGGACTTCTTATCACCTCCCTGTCCTTAGGGGGTTACTATGTTCGTTTGTATGGTGGTAACTGGGGCACGGTGATCTACAGCTTTGTGCTGGTTACCGCGGTCATGATCATTGCGATGGTGTTTGTATCGAGTAGCCTGCGCTCGCGGCTTTCGGTGCTCATCAATAAGCACTTGTTTCGTCACAAATACGACTATCGCAGCGAATGGCTGCGCATTATCAATTACCTCGCGCAGCCCGCCGAGGCGAGCGAAGTTAACCAGCGCGCGTTCTTTGCCGTGGCATCGACCACCAAAGCACCTGGGGGCGCAATTTGGCTGTTAAAACAAGGGTTTTATGAACCCGTTTATCAAGTCAATTTGCCTAGACTTGTCGATTTACAAGAAGAGCCCGCCGACAGCATGTTTTGCCAGGCTTTTCTGGATTTAGAGTGGGTGTACTTCCCCGATAGTGGCGCCAATGAAGCATTAAGCCAAAACAATCATCTACTTCCTTATTGGGCGCGCAATTTCCCTAATCTCTGGTTAATTTTTCCGTTGATTGTCGGCGAGGAGTTGGTGGGCTTTATGGCGCTCACCAAGCCAATCGATGACACAGCTTTAACCTGGGAAGATCTCGATCTTCTAAAAACTATTGGTCGCCAAATTGCTAGCTACCTCAAGCGTCACCATCAAGCCGACCAGCTGGCAGAGGGCAAACAATTCGATACCTACAATAAGCTGGTCGCCTTCATTATCCATGACCTTAACAACCTCATCGCCCAACAGGCACTTATGGTTAAAAATGCCGAAAAGCACAAAGACAATCCTGCCTTTGTGGAAGACGCCATTAAAACCATCAGCCACTCAGTAGACCGCATGAACAATCTACTTAAAAAGTTGCGCCGCGACGAATCTGACTTGGTTAAATGTTTGAGTATGACCGATGTGGTGGAGGTCGCCGTTTCTGAATGCCGACGCAACGCCCCGCAGCTCACCAGCAATATTGAGAAAGGGAATTACACCCTCAATGCAGACCAAGTGCGTTTGGTGATGACCATCACGAATTTCATTAAAAACGCCGTAGAGGCCACACCTAACGGCGGTAGAGTTCATGTTACACTCACCTACAGCAATCATCGGGCGGTCATTACTATTGAAGATAATGGTACCGGTATGGACTGGGACTTTATCCATAACCGCTTGTTCAAACCCTTTGAAACGACGAAATCCGGCAAGGGAATGGGTATAGGTGTTTACCTATCGCGTGAATACATCAGCGAATTGGGCGGCTCGCTCAATGTGATGAGTACCGTAGGCGAAGGCACCACAATCACCATCTCCCTCCCCCTGAATAAGATGGACTAAATACCTGAATGACCAAGCCTCTGAATCAAAAGCCCATCCTCCTTATTGTTGAAGATGACCAAGGCCTGCAAAGCCAATTGCGCTGGCACTTCGATCAGTACGAAACCATTTTTGCTGAAAACCGTGCAGATGCAGTTGCTGCGTTACGCCTTCACGAAGCCTCAGTCATTATTCAAGATTTGGGGCTACCGCCCGATGAAGACGGTGTCGATGAAGGCTTTAAATGCATTCAGGATATTTTGCGCATAGCTCCGTCCAGCAAAATTATCGTTATGACCGGCAAAACTGACCACGAAAATGCCATTCGTGCGGTAGGCATGGGGGCTTACGACTTTTATCACAAACCTGTAGATGGCAATACGCTCGATTTGATCGTACAACGCGCTTTCCATATTTTTGATTTGGAGGCCGACAATCGCCGCCTCACCATCACCAACCAAGCGCCACTGGAAGGCCTAATCAGCAATGATCCGCAGATGCTTAAAATCTGCCGCCAGCTGGAAAAAATATCTCCCACAACAGTGACCTGTACCTTACTCGGTGAAAGCGGAACAGGCAAAGAAGTTATGGCGCGCGCCATCCACCAACTTAGTCCGCGCAAAAATAAGCGTTTTGTTGCCATTAACTGCGCCGCAGTTCCAGAGAATTTGATTGAGAGCGAACTTTTTGGCTATGAAAAAGGCGCATTTACAGGAGCCAACAAATTAACGCTCGGGAAAGTAGAAACAGCTAACGAAGGCACACTCTTTCTGGACGAAATTGGCGATATGCCACTTAACCTTCAAGCAAAGCTGCTACGTTTTCTACAGGAGCGCGTGATTGAGCGCGTCGGCGGCCGAACAGAGATTCCAGTGGATGTACGCGTAATCTGTGCAACCAATAAAGATTTAGAAAAGATGTCGCGCGAGGGCACCTTCCGTGAAGACCTTTTCTATCGCATCTGCGAAATGACGGTCGATATCCCCCCCTTGCGCAATCGCCAAGGCGACAAAGCACTTCTGGCCCGACACTTTCAACTTAAATTTGCGAAAGAACACGCCCAAGCGGTTACGGGCTTTACACCAGACGCAATAGAATCGATTGAGGGATACAACTGGCCCGGTAACATCCGCGAGATGGAAAATAAGATTAAACGCGCAGTGATTATGGCAGAAGGAAAGTACATTACTCGCGAAGATTTGGGGCTGGCAGAGGCGGGAGAACTTTCACTCAACCTTCGTCATGTACGCCAAGAAGCCGAAAAAAATGCAATCTTGCGCGCCCTCAGCATGACCGACAACAATGTATCTGCAGCAGCCAAATTACTGGGTATCACCCGCCCAACCTTCTATGACCTTGTAAAAAAATACGATATGCATGTCAGCAGCACCAATCAAACAGATGAGGACTAATTAACAGTTTTACAATAAAAGCCCTGTCGACCAAGTAAACACAGAACGAAATATGCTATAACCACGATCACTCGGCAAAACCACGTATCATAAATTTCGCGCATCTCGTCGCTAAATAAGAATTTTGCCCTACAAATTTCACGTAAATGGATGCTTAAGTGCTACATATAGCCACAATCGTGGTCAAGTCAGCTCACCCCATTTTATAAATACCGCATCACGCAGTAGGTACTACCTGTAATGTCTAGCTTTAGCTCCTTGCATATCAAATATTTAATGCCAGTCACTCTCACTGCTTTGCTAACAGCATGTGGTGGCGGGGCTGGCGGAACGAATGGCTCTACCGATAGCAATGCCGGATTTACAACGAACAAACCTCAAGCCTCTTCATCTACAACATCTAGCTCTTCAAGCAGTATATTAGCTAGTGCCAGCTCGACATCGTCAGCCGCAAAATCTAGCAATGCATCTACTGCTCTTGATACAACTGCACCTAGCGCCCCCACTAATTTGATTGGAACTAATATTCTCTATGATCGAGCAGGGCTTAAATGGGACCAATCTACCGACAATGTAGGTGTTGTTTTTTACAAAATTTATCGCGACGGCGCACAAATCAACACCAATATAGCCAGCGACTTAACCTATTTTGATTTTGATGTTGCTGCCAGCAGAACTTACACCTACAGCATAAGTGCAGGCGACGAAGCCGGTAATTGGTCACCGCTCACGACACTCAAAGTTACCACGCCAGATAGTCCGATCGTAACAGCTAGCAGCTCATCGCAAAGGTCTGCGGCCGCTAGTAACTCATCGCAAGCATCTGCAACCAGCAGCACACCCTCTTCAGCAGCAGCTTCATCCAGCCGATCCTCAGCAGCAGATACCCTAGCCCCTGCAGCTCCTGAACAACTCAGCAAAATTTCAGCGACGAGCAACCAAGTTGATATCAGTTGGAGCGCAGCAACAGACAATGTAGGTGTAACCGCCTACAAGATTTACCGTAACGGCACTTTTATCGCCCAACTAACGCAAGACAAGTTGACCTACTCAGACAAAACTGTATTACCCGGAAATAGCTACTCGTTCGGCGTTAGCGCAGGCGATGCAGCAGGTAACTGGTCTGCGTTGAAGCAATTAAGCATTTTTACCCCGTCAAATACCGCATTTAGCGCGATTTTGAGTTGGCTCCCCCCCATTCAACGCGAGAATAATGTAGCCCTTGCATTGAGCGAAATTAATGGATATGAAATTCGTTATAGAGTTGCATCGGACAACACCTATATTCATAAGCTCGTCGATAAAAATACTAATCAGATAACCCTCACCGATTTAGTTGGCGATTATATTTTTGAGATTGCAGTCTACGATACCAACGGTTTGTACAGCGATTTTAAAGGTATTACTCCGCGATAAGTCGCCCATCTATGGATCCAGTTCAAGGGAATGGATCCTTCTTGGCGCAGCCCTAGGAAACGTATAGAATTCGCGCACTCAAGCTCAGGAGCAGCGCGGAATGGACGGTGTTTTACCCAAACAAGAACAAAAGGCATCATACAATTGGCCGCTGCTATCTCAGTTTGTTGCTTTATTCGCTATCCTTGCAGTTTTGTTTCAAAGCTCCCTCGCTCCTTTGTTTGCCCGCTGGATTAAATGGGATCAAGAACTCTCTCACGGGATTCCAACACTACTTGCAGCGCTCTATCTCATCTGGCGCACCCAAAACCTTCCATACAAACAGAACTCAAAGTCCATCCGCAATGTATTAGTTGGCGCAATTGCACTGCTTTCTCTCCTATGGTGCCTGTTTATTGTTGCCAATATTAATATTCTGGCTAACGTTGTGCTCTTTGCCTGCATTCCACTTTTAATTGCTGCAAGCTACTCCTTAACAACCTCATATTTTTTGCTACCTATTGTGAGTGCCCTGCTTTTTACCATGCCATTTTTTGGGCAACTTAATGATCTACTGCTCTGGATGAGCGCAACAGCAGTAGGATTTTTAGTTCAACTGTTTGGTATCACAGCGCTTTTGGACGGACAAAATATCTTTATCCCTTCCGGGCACATTTTCATTGCGGATGGTTGTTCAGGTTTGCGCTACTTCACCATCTCAATACTATTAGGGTATCTATTAAGCATCCTGAATAATTACAGTTTAAAAGGAACGATAATCGCACTGACAGTAGCGACCGGCCTAGGACTAGTAACAAACTGGTTAAGAATTTTTCTGCTAGTCGTTATTGGTGATCTCACCGAAATGAAAAGCAGCCTCATGCAAGATCATGAATTTTTTGGATGGGTGTTATTTACTTGCGTCATGTTTCCCGCAATATTTTTCGCACCTATAGCCCCAAAAAAAGAAATTCCGGCCACCAGCCCAACGCAATTTAAACCGGTCGCGGCTCTCATCGCCTTGACCATTGGACCAATTTTATTAGCCCTCGCACCTAATCAACCCCACAGCCTCCCTCAGTTTAGTTTGCACTCGCTACAAACACAGCTCGCACCATTAACTTCCAACACACCTATCGACCTTAAAGTTCCAACCAGTATCGACAATGATGCGGCTCAAATAGAAATCAATGGGATTAATCTTTATGTGCAACTTTCAGAATATAAGCCCAACAACCTGAAAGAAAAAATTATTCCGTATTTTGAAAATCTCTATAACAAAGAAGAATGGAGAATTATTGCGCAACCTTCATCACAATTGGACTCGCTCAATTTTCAAACATTGATACTTGCGCAGGGCTATAAGCAAGAATATATTCTTCTAACCTATAGATTTGAGGTGGGGCCATACAACACTAACAACTATCAAATAGCTAAAGTCTTACAAATCCCTGCAACCTTTGCCGGCAAACGCTATTCGAATTTTTTTATTATGCAGAGCAAGTGCAAAGATGAATCTTGTTCAAAAGAACTTAATGCATCAGCGCACTTGGCATTGATCTGGGATAAAAACACAAAAGCCTTGCGTTAAGCCTTAAAGGCAGCTTTTATTAATTGTAGATGCTTGCTGGTAACACCCGGATGCGCGGGTAAAGTAATTAAGCGCGACGCGAATGAAATGGAATTCATCAGGTCATCACTCAGCACAATATTATGAACACCGCTCACCCGAGGCAATTCCGTTTTATACATTTCTGTCGCACCCAATGATTTGAGCCTGCCAAAAACTTTATTTTTTTGCTCCACATTCGAAAATAAAAAAGGATAGCGCAACAAGCGACGACATCTATCCGACTGCAACGCAGACAATTTGTTTTCAACACCAATTGAATCAAACAGATCCTCATATAGCTCAACAACTGAGTTGCCAGATTGATTGAATGTTTGCAGATTCGAAGGCAATAATTCCCGCCTTAAATCATCCATATAAAATACAGAATCAAGCGGATGATATTGCGTTTTACCCAATGTAATGAATGGATTTCTACTTAAAAACTGATATAGAAACGGTGACAATAAACGATTGTAAGCGAAGTATTTTCCAATCGTAATTAATCGAGAAGATGCACTTAGTGCGTCAGGCTCAGCAATATTATTCGCCAAAAAATCCACTGAAAAATTATATTTTGACAAAAATAAACCGCCGCCCAATAAACTTAACGGCTTGCCACGCCCGTATGAGAAGGTGACAAAATCCCCAACCAATAAATCCTTTTCATTCCCACAGGGAAACCATTGTGCATTGTCTTCCACAATAAATAGCTGCGGAAAGTCATTTTTAAGCAGCATTAGCTGAGATAAATTTTCAGCAACCCCCAAGAAATTAATAGCCACTATCGCCAAAGTATTGTGTGAAATACTGTTTCGTACACAATTGATATTCAACGCAGGATCATCGGGATTGATATCCACGATTTTTGGCAACAGCCCCGCATAATGCGCAGCCGCAACCAGATCAGGACAACAATAACCGGGCAATATAACCTCTGGAGATTGGATATCGGGCCGCAAACTTTTTGCTTGCAAAAATGCAAGTGCCAAGGCAGATGTCCCTGAATCAACCCAAGCCGAATAATATCCATCAAAACTGGGAAGGTCGCACTTAGGAGAAACCGTTGAAACAACAATTGGGCGCCCTACCGGCGGCAAATCACCACGTATTAGCGAGCGGAAGGCTTCCATGTTGTCATTCTCTTTCCAGACAGAAATTTAATAGAAGCATCTAATAATGCGATATTGACTTGAACGAAAAAATAGATAATTTTAATTGCAGAGACATCACGCAACTGTGGCAAAAAGTGTGCGAACAATGCAGCACCATAAAACAAAACCTGCCCCAAAAAGGCGAGACTATAAATAAACCCATCTCTAGCGACCAAGGCACTTACTAAAAACAACAGCAGAAAAAACCAAGGAGCCAACCAGCGCATTAATTTATGACTAATAACTTGAAAGGCAAATGCACCAAACAATTTAAAACTCATGACTTCTTTGTGCCGCGCAAGACCAGTCATACCACGAATAACTGTGCGAACCTTACGCTGGTACTCTTTAGATGCATCTTTTAAATCTTGATAATAGCCCAACACATCCGGAGCACTCACAGAGCGCAACCCCGCTTTAGCCGTATTCAGTGCTGTATTGAAATCACTCGGACAATGTATATCCCACTCCTGACACACCTGCTTACGCGCCGCGAAAAAGGAGCCGCTCAAACCAATCAACCCAGATAATTGAGACTCAAGCTTACGCAACCACATTTCATATTTCACGTAAGCACCCTCCCCAGCGACAGTCCCATCCTGACTGATAAATCTGTCTTCACTTGAAACAGCACCTATTGCAGGATTGAGAAAATACGACTCTAAACGCAGCAATGCATCGGCAGGAATTTGAGTTGCAACATCAGAAAACACCAGAACATCGCCTTTCGCCTCTTTAATGGCAGCTAATTGCGCATTTTCTTTGCCTAATCGCTCGCCTGCTCGAACCAAGCGAACGCCACGATCCGCATATTCACGCACAATTGCATCTGTGCCATCTTCAGAGCAATCCGATGCAACAATTAACTCTAACCGACTGGAATCAAAATCAATCCGCAGAGAATTCTCGATTTTTTCTCTAATGCGCAACTCTTCATTATACGCAGTCACTATAAGGGTCATACTCGGGGCGCGACTATCAGCTTCAACAGTCGCCGCAGGTGCTCTACTCGCCGATAGACTGACGAGCAACTTCAAAATCACAGGATAAATAAAATAGCTATAAACAGCTGCAATCGCCAAAATCCAAAACAGAAATAAAAGCATAACCAATCTCAACGTATGATTAATATTAAAAAGACAGCAACACAATTAGCTCAAGATTATCCGTTGAATTAACAATTTACGGGTATACTGCAGCACAAATCGTGGCCATATAACATCGGCAACCGCTATAATGGCGCGCCTCAGTCAGGCACTGTGCATACAGCATACATAAAAAATCAGACGGATTTTTCATGACCGAATCAATGAACTCCAAACCAACAATCAGTGTTGTTATTTGTACCTACAACAACGCAGATTCACTAGCGATTACATTGCAGCAAATCAGCAACCAGATTGTAAAATTCGCAAACTCCATTGAAGTTGTTGTTGTAAACAATAACTCTACCGATCAAACAGCCCAAGTCTGTGCAGCAGCAGCTGATCATATTCAGCTGCCATTCTATTATGTTTTTGAAGCGAAACAAGGATTATCCCACGCTCGCAATACCGGCGTAGCAACCGCCAATGCCGATTATATTTTATTTACTGACGATGACGCTGAACTACCATTAAACTGGGCAGAGGCTTACCTCGCGAAAATTGCAGAACACCAACCAGATTGTCTTTACAGCCGAATCCATGTGATATGGGATCAACCAAAACCTTGGTGGTATCAGGATGAGTACGGCCCCTGCTTTGTCGAATTGAATTATGGCAATAGCCTATTAAAGATTAACGACATACATCACGAATTTTTCGGAAAAAATTTTTGCGTTAAAAAGCAGTTTATTCTCGATCAAGGCGGCTTCGATCCAGCCCTCGGCCGAATGGGCTCAAAATTAATTGCCGGGGAAGAAACCCTTCTCTACCGCAACCTTATAAAGCTCGGCCACAAAGTTATCTATTTTCCTGACGCACCCGTTGGTCATAGACTAAAACCGAAAGAATACACTGAAGAGCATATTTCCAAGCTATTTGTGGATGGCGCTTTTTCTGCGCTGCACATCGCTAAAATTTCCGCGAATAAAACCCTAGCTGGCAGACCTATTGGATTGTTCATCGACAGCATAAAAAATTTATTTAAATCATTTGTGCTGTACGTTAAATTTTTTATCACAAACAATAAACCTCAAAAATTTTATCGTTTGCTTTGCATTAAAAAATCACTCGTTACATTGCGCTTGTGGGCTCAAAAAGCATGACACCCAAAAAATCCTTTCTCATCATGATTCATTGCGAACAGCACACTGGCTATGCCGTAGGTGTACTTGAGCATGTTTTTTACAGTGCTGCACGCGCAGCAGGATACGATGACGACAGTATTTTCTGGTCATTTACGAAAGTAACTGATAAAAGCAACAAGATTATTGAATGCCAGTTTAACCACGCTGCCAATTACTCAGAACTAAAGTCTTTTATAGAAAAAAACAACATTCAACAAGCATTAGCGTTTGATCTTTCATACCCTGCTGATATTTTACCGGTTCTCCACAGTACCGGAGTAAGCCATATTATTTCTTATTGGGGCGCCAGCATGAGCTCCCTCAACTCGGGACTAAAATTGGCCTACAAAAAACTGGAATGGATACTTCGTAGAAACAAGCCTCATCAATTTATTTTTGAGTCTGAAGCCATGCGATTGACCGCAACAAAAGGCAGGGGTATTCCCCACAATAAAACCTACGTTGTCCCATTGGGAGTAGATACCAATAAATTTTTTCCTGCTTATCAACAAGATTATTACGCGCACGATGAATTGGGCATTTCCAGAAACAGAAAAATCGTGTTTTATTCCGGCCACATGGAAGAGCGCAAAGGCGTTCGGATTATTATACAAGCCGCCATTGAGCTAATTGATAGACAATGCAATAAGGATGTTCATTTTGTTATTTGCGGAAATAAAAATAATGAAGCAGATCCCTATAAAGCGATTCTGAAAGATACTCTCGCCAATGAGCATGTTACTTTTGCGGGTTATCGGAATGACATTGCCGAATTGATGCGCAGCTCTACAGTTGGGGTTATAGCTTCAACAGGATGGGACTCTTTCACTATGTCCAGCGTAGAAATGATGGCATCCGGCCTACCGTTGATTGTTTCAAATCTGCAGGGACTTGGTGAGACCATCGCCCATAACGTCAATGGCTTTCACATTACTCCTGGCGATTTCAACGCCTTGGCAAATAATATTGCAACGCTAATTCGTGACCCCATACTGGCGCGCGAGTTTTCAACTCAATCACGCTTACGAGCTGAAACCTTGTTTTCACAAAAAATCCAAACACTTGCAATAGCAAAAATTCTGCAGCTTCAGCCATAGTGATTTTTTCGAGTAACGTTACGGTATTTAGGGAAAAAATGTTAAATCAAACAACCAACAACCGAATTCTTCTTATAGTAGATACCACTTTTGGTCAAACTGGAGGTACGGAGCTTAACACCCTTAATTTTGCACAAGCACTCATCACCAAGAATTACAACCCTATTATTGTTGAAGTAGGTTTGCGCTTTTTGGTTGAAAGCAATCTAGGCAAAGGGGTTGAGTTTTACCATATTGAAACCAAACATTTCGATAGTGTTGAGCTTAAACCATGGCTGCAACTTATTAAAAAAACAAATCCTGCGGTTATTATTCGCTCGAAGCCTTGGGCAGAACGAATTAATTGGAAACTTGATTTAGCCGCACTATTTTCCAATGCAGCTTATCTTGATTGGGAGCACCATCCATACGCTCACCCACAATTTGAGAGCAGCACAAATATCAATGCATTGAAACGTATCAAAGTCCGCATCAAAAACCTACTACGCAATAAACTGCATATTAAATCTGTAAAGCGCACACTCGCCGTAAGCAATGCCGTAAAAACTCCATTTGTTGAGCTATTTCCCGAAGCAAAGCTCACAACAGATTTGATTTATCCCGGTGTTAACTTTGATTTATTTCAGCACTCTTCTGACGATAGAAAAATGTTACGGGCTCAGTGGGGCATTCCGGAATCAGCCTTCGTTGTAGGCTCTCTAGGTCGATTGGTGCCTCATAAGGGCAACGACTTCAGCTTGAAAGTTTTTGCTGAAATCAGCAAGAAACAACCAGACGCTAACATCTATTGTGTTTTTGCTGGCAAGGGGCCTGATCAAGAGAGGCTTGAGGAGCTCGCAATCGAGTTAGGCGTCTCCGAACGAGTGAAGTTTCCTGGCTGGCAAGAATCTGCTCCTGCAGCATGGAGTGCGATCGATGTATTTTTAATGCCCTCAGCTGATGAAGGGCTAGGCATGACACTCATTGAAGCGGTTGCATGTCGGTGTATCGTATTGGCCGCAGCAGTTGGGGGCATGACCGAAATTTTAGCGGAAAGTCTTGCGCAATATAGCTTGCCTCCGCTTGACATAAAAACATGGGTTGACGCTACTCAACAGCTATTGAATTGCACACCAGATAAAAGAATATCTATTCAATCAAACATGTATGCGGCACTCTATAAACGCTTTGAGGCTACTCAGCAATGGTGTGCAATGGTCGAATGGATGGAGCAACACAGCAATTTAAATTGAGCAGTAGTAGACCAATAATCAATGTTGGACACACCACCAAACCTGTTACTGATTGATCTACTAATGAATTAATTCCTAAAGAGATGCCATGGATCATACAAACAACACACTATCTTTAGTCATTTGTACGCGCAATCGTGCAACACAACTGCAAACCTGTCTGAATGCTTTGAAAAAAATATCAACTCAGCAAGCATGGCAGTTAATTGTTGTTGACAATGGCTCGACGGATAATACTAAAGACGTAGTGAGCGCATTTATTCAAGATTTCAGCATAACCGCGCATTATGTTTTTGAACCCCAGGCAGGATTATCAGCAGCCAGAAATGCGGGTTGGAAAGCAGCTAATACTCGTTACATCGCCTTTATCGATGACGATTGTTATCCCAGTGAAAATTATATAGATATGCTGCTAACAGCATTCCACGCGAATCCAAACGCTGGGTTTATTGGCGGCAGAGTTTTACTTTTTGATCCAACGGATCTACCTATAACGATTCAAACGCATGCAGAAAAAATTGAGTTTTCACCGCGCTCAACAATTATGGCCGGAACTATCCACGGCGCAAATTTTGCGTTTACACAAGCAGCCTTAAATGCGGCAAAAGGATTCGATGTGCTTTTCGGCGCAGGAAAAAAATACCCCTGTGAAGATGTAGATACCATGGCCGAAATTTTAAGGTTGGGGTGGGCTGGAATTTATGAACCATCCATAGTTGTGTACCACCATCACATGCGTAAACTGCAAAGCGATGCCGATAAATTAATGGCGTCTTATGACATAGGTCGAGGCGCCTTTTTTGCTAAACGAATATTCAGGCCTGGTTCGATTTTTTTATATGCCACTACATGGCTAAGAAGAACTCGCTGGCAATCATTTGACGTAACTAAACGCGAGCTGCAAGGTGCATTTGGTTACATGAAGGACGCAACCAAATATTTTTTTCAAAAGTAACCACCCTATACAACACACATTAACCAAAAAACATCTACGCAAATAACAGGCTATTCCATGTACATACTGAGCATTATCCGCAATATATATGCAGTGCTTAACAAAGAACAAAAAACAAAAATGTTATTACTGCAACTTTTCTTTGCATTCTCCGCCATAGTACAAGTTGTGGGTGTTGCAAGTATCGCTCCATTCATAGGTATAATTTCTAACCCAGAGAGCATACAAACAAGTAAAGCTTTATCCACTTTGTATAGACTTGGAAACTTTCAATCTAACGAGGCTTTTATTACTGGATTCGCTCTTTTATCCATTGGGATGATTTTTATTTCAAATGCAATGAATGCCTTAACACTCTGGCTGCAGTTAAAATTTTCGATTTATCTGGGCTTTGATTTTCAACAAAAACTGCTTAATAACTTTATTCGCCGTGATTATCTATTTCACAAATCAACAAACTACAACAAACTTATTTCTGTCATTTCAGCCGATTCTCCGCGCTTTATTTATATGGTGTTGCAGCCTTATCTGCTGATGTGCAGCCAAGCATTCGTTGCCTTGATCATTGTGGCGGGCTTAATTTTTCTTGACCCCACAGTAGCACTAGGCTCGACTCTTCTTATTGGCGGCGCTTATGGTGCTACTTACTGGATTATCAAGAAAACACTGAAACATCACGGTGATGTAATCACGTCGTGCAGTAGAGCTGCGCAAGCGCTACTCTCTGAAGCATTCATCGGCATAAAAGATATAAAACTGAACACCTTAGAAAATAAATACACTGAAAATTATCGCAACATTAGTAAGGAAGGGCTTAACTCAAGCGCATACATTGCACTCTCAGGGGATTTACCGCGATTCGCCATTGAGACAATCTCTTTCAGTGCAATTTTATTTTTTGCTCTATTTCTACTAAAAAATTCATCAGATACTGCTAATGTTGTTTCATTGCTCAGTGTTTATGCATTGGCCGGCTATAAACTTTTGCCAACGATGCAGCAAGTCTATAAATCCATATCTAGCCTAAGCGCAAATGGCTCTATTGTGCACAGCCTCAAAATAGATTTGGCTGAAGTCGTAGCACCTGTAGCCCCTACCGACGTCGCCCCCTTAAACACTGTAGACGCTATCGACCTCCATAATATTTATTACCAATACCCAAATACCGAAGCACCTGCACTTAATGATGTTTCCTTGTGTTTCGCAAAAGGACACCTCAATACCATTGCGGGGCCTTCAGGCTCTGGCAAATCTACCCTTGCGGACATAGTGCTTGGGCTGCTAACACCGGCACAAGGAGAACTTAAGGTTAACCAGCAAAGTGCATTGGGCAATAATCTCTACGCTTATCAACGAACTATCGGTTATGTGCCGCAGCATATTTTTATTCTG
Organism: Cellvibrionaceae bacterium; assembly: GCA_021151525.1. Classification (GTDB taxonomy): domain Bacteria; phylum Pseudomonadota; class Gammaproteobacteria; order Pseudomonadales; family Cellvibrionaceae; genus Cellvibrio. The sequence continues at coordinate 16,154 of JAGKXD010000075.1, forward strand.
GATGACAACGTTATTGCAAACGTTGCGTTCGGCGTTGAAAAAGAACATATTGATCTAGCCGCAGTTAATCAGGCCCTCATTCAAGCAAACGCGATGGAATTTGTTTCGAAACTAGCGCAGGGCCTTGAAACAAATTTAGGCCAAGACGGAAAACTACTTAGCGGCGGACAAAGACAGCGAATAGGTATAGCGCGAGCCCTTTATCGCAACAATAAGGTTTTAATTCTCGATGAACCTACTAGCGCACTGGATATAGAGTCTGAGTACGATATTATGCAATTGCTTAACGAACTTAAGCAGAAGATTCTTATTGTGGTGATATCGCATCGCCCCGCAGCAATCAAACTCTCTGACACTATCTCTGTTATTGCCGATGGAAAATTAGTGGCGAACGGCAATTATAATGAATTAATGACTAGCAATAATTACTTCAAATCCATGATCGAAAAGGGCTTTATGGAGGAACATTAATACGCAAAAGCGCTAGGGCAAACTATACTGAATCGTGCAATTGACATGACATGAGGATGATATGACCAATCTTGCCTCCACACCTTTCGTTAGCATTATCATTTGCACCTACAACAACTCTGCTTCTTTGAAAGTAACGGTACAGCAGATATTAGATCACAGCGTAAGTGAACCGCAGTTGTTCGAACTTATTGTGATTAACAACAACTGTAGCGATGATACCGAAGAAGTTCTGCGCAATTTCCGTTCCAGCAGCATTCAGTACAACCATTACATAGAACCGAAACAGGGAGTCTCTCACGCGCGCAACTTGGGCATGCAACTCGCCAAAGGTGAGTACATATTGTTTACCGACGATGATGCAGATATTCGTCCGCTGTGGCTGGATAATTATTTAAGGCACATTCGTGAAACCCAAGCTGAGGCGCTCTTCGGAAAGATTGAGGTCATATGGGACCAACCAAAGCCCTGGTGGTATGACGAACGACTCAAGTACTACTTCGCCGCTATAGATTACGGCGATCAAGCGTTTCAGGTGCAATACAAACAACAACATTTTTACACCAAAAATAGCTGCATTAAAAAATCTTTTCTAATACATATTGGTGGGTTTGACCCTGAGTTGGGAAGAAAAGGAAGCGACCTTACGGGCGGCGAAGAAATCAAAGTCCTCTATTTAATTTTGCAGGAAAATTTAAAAGCTATTTATTTTCCAGATGTCACCATTGGTCACCGCCTAAAACCACGTGAATACACCGCTGAAAACATCAAACGCCACTATGTTAGCTGCGCAAAGGAATTATTAAATCTTGCCGCTATCAGCCAGGGCCGAACATTAGCTGGAAGACCCTTGGGGTTACTCAAAGAGCAAGCCATTATTTTATTCCAAGCATTGTTTCTCGCCGCTTATGGAATTGTGTCTTTCAACAGAAGAGATTTTTTTTTCAATCAGCTTCGCATTATGCGTGCCACAAAAATTATTAGTATGTGGATAAGGCGCGCATATTAGCCCGTCAAGGCTTTAAGTTATAAATGCTCAGTGAGCACTTAACAACTCTTGATATAGAGCTACGACTGCTGCAGCATTTACTTCAGCCTTGTATCTCTGAGGCAAGAATGGCGTTGATAATTGCTCGCACAAACACGTTAAAATTTTCGCAGCATATGCCTCTGGTGCGTGATCCTGAACCAAGTATTCTGGCTGATCTACAAGCAACTCGTGCAAGCCACCCACATCATGCGCAATGACAGCGGTGCCGAGCGCCAAGGCCTCCAAGGCCACCATAGGCGTACCTTCGTGGTCGGAGCACATTACAACTGCATCTAGCGAACGAATACATGAAGCCATATCGCGGCGATGGCCGTGAAAGTGAATAGCTTGCTTAATATCCAGACTAGTCGCCAGCTCTTGCATTTCTGCGCGCAGGCGACCATCACCAATTACATGAAACTCCATAGGCGGCAAACTCGATTGCTGCTTTAACAAGATTGCAGCCGCACGAATAAAAATATCAATACGTTTAACTGGCTCTAAACGCCCAACGATACCCAGATGCTTTGCTTCAGGCTTCACCGTTTTGAAATCGGCAGTGATTGCCGCAGAACGCAAAGCATCGCCATCCACACCGTTGTGAATGACATGTATATGGCTGGGCGGAAAATGATGAGTCAATTTTTTTGCGAGGTCTTCAGAAACAGAAATCACCGCTTGCTGCAAATATTTACCCACAAAGTTATCCAACCGAATTTGCAGCTTCTGTTTTAGGTTAGGACGAAACTCAGGGGCACCGTGGGTGGTGCGCAAGGATTTGGCTCGCCCCCCAAATAAAGGAAAGGCCATAACATTCGCCAAGGCCCCTAAAATATTTTCCTTCTGTCTATGGGTGTGAATAATGGCCGGCTTGAATTGACGAATTAGCTCGGTAAGTTTTTTTAAAATCGAAAGGGTGCCCAAGCTATTTTCCGGCAATAAAGTGACAGGAATATTGAGCAAGCGCAATCTATTGGCCAACTCACCATCATTCAGCAAAACCACGTGAAGATTCACCTGTGATTGCAAATATTTTAGCTGCGTGTAGGCCTGCGACTCTGCACCCGCCCATAGGTCGCCAGAAATTAGGTGAAGCACTCGAATTTTGTCTTGAGAAAAAATCATGACATACCGCTTATGTTGGAATCTTGGATTGGAAAGTAGAAAATCTCTGCGCAGTCAGCAACGCAAGTATTGCCCGCTCACTGCACAAAAGAGTAATAAAATTATTTATAGCGATGATACACTTACGCCCACCGTCATGCACTCGTGCATTGGTAACCTATAGCGAAATGACTCTATTATTATTTCATCGAATCAACCGCTTATATTAAGTGAGGCAGCAGTGAAATCAGTTTGGCTGACGTGGGAGCGACAAACCCGCAATAAAAGTATGGCAGATTTGTTAGGCGCAGAATATTGCGAACTGATATCGCCCTATAAAGGATGGCGCCGGTATTTACAGCTTTCCTGGAAAACACTTCGACTTGTGGCTCACCAAAAGCCTGATGTTATTTTTTTCCAAAATCCCTCTATCGTATTAAGCCTGCTGTGCACTGTACTAAAAATTATTCGGAGAAACATTTTTACAGTTGCCGACTTCCATAACTGTGCGCTCGATAAAAAGAAATTTTATGCATTAAACAAATTCATAAGTCGCAAAGCTAGCCTTACCTTAGTCACTAACCGTCCGCTCAGCTATTTAGTTGAAGAAATGGGCGGAAACCCATTTATATTTCCAGACCCAATACCTTCTGCTCACTACACGCAGAATGATGCTACACAAAATTGCAATCACAGAAAATTTATTCTTTTTATTAGTAGCTGGGCCGATGATGAACCTATTGACCAAGTATGCGAAGCCTTTATCAACTCAGAACTCAAAAATGAAGGTATAGCGCTCATCATTACAGGAAAAATAAAAGCAAATAAGTTAAGTAAACCTGCAGAAATCTATGCGAATCACAATGTTGAATTTGCTGGATTCGTTCCAGAAGATAATTATTGGGAGTTACTCAGAAGTTCGATTTTTAATATTGATCTAACCACTCGAGATGATTGTATGGTATGCGGTGCTTATGAAAGCCTATCTGTACATAACACCGTTTTGTTATCCAATAACCAACCCACAATGGATTATTTCAAAGACGCGGCACTCTATACTGATAACAGCGTTTTAGACTTAACTGAAAAGCTGAAAATTCTTTACCAAAACCATCTGGTGTATAAAGCTCAGGCGGAGAAGATGTTGGTGGAACTACAAGCAGAAGAACAAAGGAAGGCCAATGAGTTATTGAAACGAGCAAGGGCTAAGTAAAGACTCAACCCTTGCATGAACAGACCGAGGTTAATTTACACTCTTGGGGTTTGCTCTTGGCACAAAACCACCGGTAGAGATGGTGATATCATCATACCAAATCTCGAAGGGCGCCGTTCCACCCTGAGACCAATCTAGAAATGAAACTTTTTGCAAAGGAAGGTTTGAATAGTGACGGTTGAAAATGTTTTTAGCATCTACATAAGCTACACCATCAATCTCTAAATAATATTCCCCATCAGCAACCTCATCACTCGCTGTTGTGCCGCTGTTGAATTTCACATGTGCTCGGAAGTGGTGCCAAGC
>JAGKXD010000181.1 GCA_021151525.1 Cellvibrionaceae bacterium
TCTCTAAATATCCTAACTCCCCACAAAGTATTCGCCTCATCTCTTTCATACAAAGCTACACTTCGACCATCGTTTGATAAAGCATAATCCAGATAGTGCAACCTCGTTTTTTCAGGAAATGTGCAGGTTTCACCAGTATAAAGTACTTGTACAATATTTTTGCTGCTGTCGTAATATGCATATCCATATCTTCCCTCTTCGTGCCAACCGATAAGACTATCTGCATGAGGGTTAGGGGCTGAGTAGAGTTCCCGATTCTTGTCATTAGAATGATCGTTGGGATTTTCGACTTCTATTTTGTATGGCAAAAGCGAGTTCTTTACCGGGTGATACATAGTTTTCGAAAAATTTTCCTTAATCAAAATTGGATCCAAATGAATCTCTGGTTTGGAAAAATCCAAGGGCACTTTGTAGTACTCGCTTTGCTCCTTTAATATTTTTTTCTTTTCCCAATCTGCTCCTGATGCTACACGAGCCCATTCCCGGCCAACAACCAAGCGAAAAACGTCGCTTTCCTTTGTCACGTTATTTATCCAATCATCAGTAACCATACGAGTCGTGCATCCTTGCAACAACCCGACAAGACAGAAAAGAACAATCAATTTACTTTTTGAAGTAAGTGAGATACGCATCATAACCTTGAGTTAGCGCCGAATAGTTTATTCTTGCATCAATAGACAGGGAGGATTTCTTAAACGCTTCCGTTCTTACGTGATGGAATCTCGAAAATATCGGCAATGGTTTACCATAAGCTTCGCTATATACCCCCAACTCCGGTGAATTGAATAACACTCATTGCACCGCTTAATTTAAGCATTTTAAAACAACAGACTTCCATTTCGTAAAAAAATAAAGCCGGATCAAAATCCGGCTTTGAATAACTAAAGCTCACACCAACACAGAGGGACGCCATACCTTAATATCAAAATGGAATCCATTTTAAATCTGTTTTCTTTACTTTCCCATCAAGGCTCATTTCCTCCAAAACGAAAGATCTACGTCCATCCTCTTGTAGGAGATTAACTGTAAATACACCATTTGCTGCAACCGAATAATCCCTCACCATCTGATAGTCGGAAAAAACCACCTTAGAAAATCCCAAGAGATATTGTGCAATTTTTTTTCCTGACTTATCTGTTTTGGAAACAAGAATTATTCTCTTGCCATCCGCCTCATGAATTGACTCAATAAAATCGCGACTATCATTCACAGGAGCAAAAAAAACATTCACTGCTCCAGTTTCAAGTGAATATTCGAAATATTGATTGTTTTTTATCGACTTTAGCTCATCGTACCAATCAGAATGAGGAGTCCTAAAGAAGTATATTTTTTTCCCATCATCGCTAATTTCAGCATCCAATGCACCCCAAAGATCAGAAGCATCTGTGGGGATTACTTCATTCTTCAAGCCAAGAGCCCTTCGAATATCGATACTATAAGAATCCTTATCCGCACCATCCCCAATCAAATACACATAATCATCAACAAAGCAGAGCATTCCTAGCTTAAATGACGCCAACTTTCCGCACCCACGCTTTTTAACAACAGGTGCAAATTTTCCAGGATCTACAATTTTCGCCATTGGAAAACTTAACCCAACGACTGGCACTCCAACTGTTTCTGTTTTATCAAACCAATCAACAACATCTTTACAAGTTACGATTTTGAAAGATGTTGTTGGAGCATGCAAAGAAACATCAAACAAACACACTTTTATAGATTTGTTTTTTGTACGCATATTATGCGCCAAGAGAGGGCTGTATATCCTTGTCACCGAAGAATGTGCCGCAAACCTTAGGGAGCTTGCGGTAATAAATGGCTTTTCGCTAAGCATTCCAAATTCATGCACATCTCCGGCATGCACTTTCCATGAAATAACTAAAACACCAAATACTAAATACATTCTAAACATGAATTGCATTAACAAATTAACGCCCTCGAGCTTGGGTTAAATATCCGTGGTAAGACCTAAGTGTATCGGCATAAGCCTTCACATAGCCCAGCGAAGGAGAGCGATTACCCTCCCCGTAGTACGCTTTGGAAAATGTATTGGCAATGTTCTCACCACTATTTAATTTAAACAAACTTTTAAGCTCACCTGAAATTCCCTTCCCACCAAAGAACGGTGCACTTATCAGCTTAAAACCCCCACCTAAATTCGCTTGACTTCTAACTCTCTTTTCAAAATCAGCATGGTCGAAACTATTTTTTCTCCAAGAATCAAAACCATAATTACTAGTAGTTCTGGCGAGAATATCATGCCATTCACTTGTGGCGTTAGAACGTGTAGTCAGATTCACCTCACCTCCACTGCCAGTTATTAGAGTATCGGCCAAATCTCGTGCATAAGCCTCATTTACATCTCGCCTTCTGGAAATTAAATCCGGGTTTGTTCCATCTTTAAAATGACCTAACCCTATCTCATAAGGTATCACTCGATTAAATTCATCTATCCGTGTATGTGCGTAGGTGTCCCCGAGCCGATGATCCCTACCACCAACATCGAACAGTTAACTAACATACAGTTCTTGCTTCAAACCGCTCAGGGCTAACAAAGCCAATTGCGCTGTGGCGGCAGTACCGTTTGTAATCTACTTCGATATATTCAAAAACAAATTCGCGTGTTTGCTTCCCATTCTGTAACGGCTCACCGTGAATCAGCTCAACTTTAAGAGAGTGGAAAAAGCTTTCCGCACACGCATTATCCCAACAATCGCTCTTGCGACTCATGCTCTGTGTTAGCGAATGTTTTTCCAGTAAATCCCTAAACGCGTGCGATGCATATTGGCCGCCTCGGTCGCTGTGAACAATAACGCCTTTGGGAAATTTGCGTCGCCATAATGCCATGGTCAACGCATCACAAACCAATTGCGCATCAATATGTTTACTCATCGACCAACCAACAATTTTACGCGAGTACAGATCAATCATCACGGCTAGATACAGCCACCCTTCTGTCGTTTGAATATAGGTAATATCCGTTACCCATTTTTCATTAGGTTGCTGCGCAGAAAAATCTCTCGCCAACAGGTTGGGCGCAACAGGTAGTGAATGATTACTGTCAGTAGTCACCTTGAATAACTTGGCAGCCTTTGCAATTAATCCCTGTCTCTTCAGGCTTTTTCGAATCGTTTTTATATCGAGCGGATTATCTTGCTCCGCCAAACCATAAAAAATTCGTTCGGCACCATACCGGCCTTTACCTGCTTCAAATGCTGCCTTTACCATCGCATCAATCGATTCTCTTTGCTGCATGCGCCAACTAACCATTTCACGATTATCAAGCCAGCTGTAATACCCACTTCGCGAAACTAACAGAACGCGCGCCATCATCGCGATTGAATATAGCGCGCTATTTGTCAGCATAGATTCGTAGCGTTTTATTTTTGATGCTTAGCGAAGTAGGTAGCCGCCTTTTTTAAGATTTCGAGCTCCTCTGCTTGCTCAGCAAGCTGACGCTTGAGGCGTGCATTTTCAGCGGCGAGGAGCGATTCTCTTTCAGCATCAGTACGGCTATTGTTGAGTGCGCTACGCCAACTGTAAATTTGACTGGCATATATGCCCAGTTTTTCGGCGGCTTCCGCTACGCTCAACCGTTCGGCCAGTTTAATGGCCTCACTTTTGAACTCGGCTGTATACTTCTTATTCTCTTTTGGGGTTGGTTTCTTGCTCATGGATCACCTCTGGAGTAAGTTTACTCAGTTTCTAAGGTGTCCGATATTCGCGGAGGGGATCACCCGGATGGAGATTCCCGCTTGGAGACAACCTGCCCAACCATGTTGTTAGTGAACGACCGGGAGAAGCTATTGCTGCCGGTTGCGGTTACACCGGTAAAGTAGCCACGGAAATCGTAGGTGAATGTGGTTTGACCATTGGTGCTGCCGCTTTGCGAACTCTGCGCGGTTTGGCCAGTTTGTTTGTAGCTGTCGAATTTAAATAAAGCCGGATAAAAATCCGGCTTTGCATAACTAAAGTTTCAAACTAAAAATCAATGTAGAGGGTTGCCTAATTTCAATAAAACAGATCGTTTTGTCTTAGCAACAAGGTCATACTCAGTCAACACAAGTTGTAAATTTGGATCGTCATTGCCGCCACTACCCCCATTAGAAAACCAATATAATTTTTTTGCTGCAGAATCAAATATTGGCCTATGCATAGGCAAGTCGTAATTACTATATGAATTTGACTCAAATTCCTTTTCGGGAACAGAGAAAATCAGCTCAAAATTCGAATTAAAAATCTTCCTAGAGTCTTGATTCCTTAAAACAAACCATATAGCTCCATTGTTCGCATCAAAGCCATCAAAGTTAGTTACGTCAAGTTCTTGATTTTTTATTTCTTTAGAGAAAACTTTTTTACAACCATTAAAAATAGAGATACGCCATAGTGTTGTATCTTCATTTTTTTCAACCAGACCAATATTTTCACCATCATTTGATGCAAATAGCTCAGCGTAGAATAGATCTTTCTCAATGGAAAACGTGCATTTTTCACCAAAAAAAAGGTTATGCACCATGGTTGTTCGATCACCATATTCAACAGAATACGCGTAACCCTCACGGCCAAAAAGTTTTCGATCCCATCCAACCCTATTATAGTTTTTTGGCAAAACAAATAATTCCGGATTAGCTTTCACTCCATTTGGTTGTTCAAACTCTGTCTCATATGGAGTGAGAGCATTTATTTTAGGGTGATACATAGCGTCCGCATACTTATTATTAACAAGTAGAGGTTCAAGATGTATCTCTGGCTTCGAAAAATCCAAAGGTACCTGATAATATTCACTATCCTGTTTTATGACAGTTTCCTTATCCCAATCTGCTCCCTCCGTGATACGCAGCCATTTTCTTCCTACAACCAACTGAAATCCGTCTTCATTTTTTATAACATTATTAATTTTGTTATCAGTAATCGTACGGGTTGTGCATCCCTGCAACATTCCAATAAGGCAACCAACAAGTATTAACTTATTATTTAAAGTAACTGAGATAGGCATCGTAACCTCTAGTTAACGCAGTGTAATTAATTTTGGGATCAACTACAGCATTGGGCGCCTTATAGGATTCTGATCTAACATGATGGAAATTAAAAAAGATCTGCAAAGGTTTACCATAGGTATTCTCATAGGTTCCTAGTTCTGGTGCACCAGGCCCCGTAAACTCTCGACCGCGATAGTGCTCCTTCGACTTGGCTAATAATTCGACTAAAAAAATAAAGCCGGATAAAAATCCGGCTTTGTATAACTAAAACTTCAAACCAAAAATCAATGGAACGGCCCACCTAATTTCAACAGAAGAGATTTTTTCACTTTGGTGACAAGATTATATTCAGTTAGCACCAACTGTAAATTTGGATTGTCCTGCGGATGTGATCGCCCACGAGAAAACCAATATAACTTTTGAGCCTCAGCATCAAATATCGGTCTATGCATAGGGGCATCGTTCTTACTATAAGCGTTAGTTGTTAGCTCATCATTATCGATATTGAACTTCAACTCAAAGTCGGAATTATAAATTTTAGTGAACTGTTGATCCTTAAGAAGAAACCACATAGCTCCGTTTTTTATATCAAAACCATAAAAATTTTCTAAATTAATTTTTTGGGCATCAACCTCTTTTGAATGCATCAATTTACATTGTTCGTAAACTGAAATTCGCCCTAAAGTTTCAGATACATTCCTCTCAACGACAACCAAACTTAAACCGTCGCTGGAAGAGTCATATCTCAAGTGTGGCCAATTGTTTTTTAGCAATACAGAACATTGTCCACCGCTATATTTTTGTTGGACCAACTCCTTTTTACTATCTGTATAAAGAGAATATACGTATCCATAGCGCCCGAAGTACTTAGCATCCCAACCAACACCGGTGTAAAAATTTGGAACCGAGAAAATCTCTAAATTCATTCTCTTTAAACTATCAGCAGTAATATCCGGATTCAACTCAAATGGCAGCAATCCATTTTTAACTGGATGATAAATTGTTTCTGTGTGCTCAATGTTAGTAAGCTGTGGTTCTAAGCGAATTTCATTTTTCGAAAAATCTAGCGGAACAATGTAGTATTCACTTTTTTGTTTTAATACAGTATCACTCTCCCAATCTCCCCCCTCGACAATACGCATCCACTTTCGCCCTATTACCAAGCGAAAACCATCGTTGTCCTTTACAACACTATTAATTCTATCATCAGTCATAGTTCGGGTTGTGCATCCATGCAGCACCCCTAAAAGACAACCAATAACAATTATTTTACTTTTTGAAGTAATTGAGATAAGCATCGTAACCTCGTGTAAACGCGGCATAGTTAATATAAGAGCTATCGGGTTCCTTGTAACTGGCTTGCCTAACATGATGGAAATCAGAGAATACTCTTAATGGCTTACCATAAGTTTCACCATATGTTCCAAGTTCTGGTGAAGCCGGCCCTGTAAATGCACTACCGCTGTAGTGTTTTCTGGCATTTTCCAATAATTTATCTTCATTCCTTGATGCACCCACTACATCGTCGTTCCAGACTTTCACATATTTGTTAATTGCATCTATACCATAATCCTTCCCAGCACCTTTCGCGATAGTTTCAGCTAGATCTCTAGAATAAAGATTATTTAAATCTTTACCTCCGGGTCTCATAGTGATTTGATCAGGTAGCTTCCCTTCAAAAAGATGCCCGATAATTGATAGGAAGGGCACACCCGTTACGATTTCTGTGTGTGCATATAAATCGCCTAGCCTATGAATAGCCAAACCTGCCTGTACATCACCTTCTGCATTATTCATATTCAATCCGGCTTCAATTATCCCTCTGGTTTTTAATCGCTCAGCATTAATATCGCTTACGCCAAGAGCATGGAATGCGCTCTGCATAAAAGCCACTTTTTCCAACGCTTTGGAGTCTAAATTTAGCCCCAAACTCGTAGCGTTATTAATAGCATCAAGATCAGGCAACATGTCGGGCACCTGACTCCAGAATGCAAGTCTTGAAGCACGCTCTGTTCCTACAATCGACTCTCCGATAATAGCAGTTGAGTAGTAGTGCCCAGCCGGGCCATATAATTCAACTTCCCCATAGCCTGCTACCTGAGCCTTTTCATCTCTCGCGATACGGTAAGGGTTCGCAAAACTCGCGGCAGTGATTGCATAGATTTCACGCGATGTTGATATATCAACACCAAGCGATTTATTAGCGAAGCTGAAGGATTCGCGGGATCCATCTTTTAGCGCTAAACGTGCGGCTTCAACTGCATACAACGCCCCCTCATCGCCTTCAGTATCGCCAACACCTCCCCTCAGATAATCGTCATAGAAATGCCCCATTTCTTCATCGTAGGCATGCATCAATGCCGCTTTATTAATATTGCCCAACTCACCAGTTGAGTTGGTCGCATTGATTAGCTCACGGTTTATCAGGATTTTCTTTTCTTTTGCACTATAACCTGCGAGACCATCTTTTAATAAACCACCATCGACAGCTTCTACAGCCGGAGAAAGTTCATCCCTTTTTCTATAGAGATCCAGTAGTTTCTCCCTTGTAATACCTTCCTTATTCTTAAACACGTTATAAGCGGCAAAATTACCAGATGCGAGCTCTTTAGCCTCTTCTGCTGTTGCTCCTGCTTGCTTCAGCAAGCTGGTATCAGCAGCGTAGTTAAACGCTCGCGTTACCTCTGATGCAAGCGCATTTCCAAAAGCATCAACAGCAATTTTTGCCCAATCTTGTTTACCGCCTCTGCCAACGAGACGCGACATGGTGGACTGAAGCGCTCCACCCACAAAATTGCGCTGGATATTACCCAGCATACCATCGCCACTGCCTGCACCTGAAACAGCATCAAAAACTGAGTTTCCAGTTCGCATGCTCATCATGGATGAAGCACTGCTAATTGCCATATCTTTCCAGCTGAAAGTTGTATCCACACCAGAAATACGATTGGCAGCCTGGTTGGTTAAGTAATTCACAGCTCCACGCGCGGCAAAATTAATCGCATCTGTTCCTTTAAGGAAGGATGCAGCTTTTTGCGCCCAGCCTGTTGCATTTGAAGCCGCAGCCCCTATGCCTACTGTTGCCATATTTGTTAAGCCACTGGAAATGGCACTACGCAAGCTAAAATGCTCTTGCTGTCCCGTAGCTACACCAACCAATTGCGAACCAATACTTCCGGCAACACCACCTACAAATGCTGAAGTCATAAGCGCACCAGCGCTGAGACCCAAACCAGCACCACTTGCGGTCATGATGGCGGACCCAGCGGCCCACGCTCCCGCAAAACCTGATCCGGCAGCACCCATTGCCATTGCCGCTGCACCCGCAGTCACAACAGTCAGCACAACCGCCACCACAATAATCGCGATCATCGCCAAAGCATTACAGCTCTTAGACGGCGGTGG
>JAGKXD010000182.1 GCA_021151525.1 Cellvibrionaceae bacterium
CCGTTTGGGCTCCAGGCAATACCAGGTCAGCAGTTCGTTGTGCCAACGCTCGCATCTATCCACCAAATCCAGAAAGGGTTGACGCCCCGGGTCGGCCAACACCAGCTTTTTCACTCCGGCGTTAGCCGCTCGCTTCAACAACGAAAACCACTCATCTGTCAGTTCCGGCCAAAAACAAATGTCACCTCCGACGATTACGTCGAATTTGGTTAAATCCGCTTTTTTCAGCGAGTCCATTGGCCCCTGGCGGGTTTTCACTTCCACATTATTCAGGTCAGCTTGCAACCGTAGGAAACCAAAAACCTGATCATCAATATCAAGGCCGGTCACCTTGTGCCCCTGGTTGGCCAAATAGATCGAAGTCGGCCCCCAGCCACAACCCACATCCAGTACGCGACTTTTTTTCTTGAGCGGATTGTGAGTGAAATAATCCATCAATAAATAACTGGAATCCCAGTGACGATCACCATGAGCGCTGGGTGCCGATTCCTTTTTTACCCGTTTAATAGCGGGACTTTTTTCCTTGTACAACCAGATGCCGTAAGCGGGAAAAGTATTTTTTGCAGGAGGGATAAATAACTCAGGCACAGTGAATCCTCGCTTGTTCCAGTTAGTGTTAACAATCAATGACCGTTGAAGAACAGTTAGTAATGAAAATAGTTAATGGTAATGAAGAATAGTTGCTGACCGATTCTATGACAGAATTGAGACACTAATGTGACTGTCCATCACAAAGATCCTTAGCCATTAGAAAGATCCGTGTCCATCAAAACGTTCCCTGCCCACCACAAAGATCCCGGCACAAATAGGCGCGCGCATTACCCGCACATCGTGCGCTACCGCGAACGCCGCGCACTAAAAGGTAACCAGATTTATCCAGATGCTGATTGGTATGCACTGTCTTCATGCACACTGGATAACCAGCAATCAAACCACGAGTCCCGTTTAGCAATCCATTTATAAATTTCGTTGACAGGCGAAAAAATCAGCGTATTATCGCGCCCAATTTTCACGGCCCCGATCTGGTATCGACGATACCGATCAGAGGCTCAGGCCCAACCCGAAAGTTTTTCTCGCATTAACTTTCAATGATAAACAACAGGAGTACTCACAATGACTTACGCAGGTTACACCAACGCATAACACCTTCTGAGTACTCAGACTTGGAAGGTTTTAATTACCTTCCAGGTCAGGCGCAAAAGCCCTGATCGGGAAACTGATCAGGGCTTTTTGTTTTTACCGTTTGTTTGTTTAGCTTTTATCGTAAAAGCAAAGCAACAATCTTGCCTACTGATCAATTCCCCGATCGTGTCATCCGGAAGGTTCACTCGAATTTTTCGCGCCTGAATCAAGGCGTGCAAGGGATTTTTATGCCTGTAAAAATTGAATTGAACAAAAATGCCACCAATGGTTTGAAGCCGGTAAAAATTTACACCAGCGACATTGAAAACCAGGCATTAACGCAATTAAAACAAATTGCACAACTCCCCATTGTCCATTCGCATATTGCGGCAATGCCCGATGTGCATGCGGGAATTGGAGCAACCGTAGGTTCGGTTATTCCCACTCTTAACGCCATTATTCCGGCGGCAGTTGGTGTGGACCTTGGCTGTGGTATGAGTGCCGTGCGCTTGTCGGTGAAGTCATCGCAATTACCCGACAATCTTGCCGCGATGCGCAGCGCTATCGAGCGCGCAGTGCCAGTAGGTTTGGCCGCGCATAAAACGATTAATGTGCGCACCAGCAGCTGTAACAAACTGGCTTACGGTGTGGAGTGGCTGTTTGAAAAGCACCCGGCAGTGATGAATATGCTAAAGCAACCGCAAACCATCTGGACCAAGCAATTGGGAACACTGGGAAGCGGCAACCACTTTATCGAAATCTGTGTAGACGACAGCAAGGATGTGTGGGTGATGTTGCATTCGGGCAGCCGCGGGATTGGCAATGCCATCGGCCAATACTTTATCCAGCTGGCAAAAAAAGATATGGGTAAACATATCCATAATTTGCCCGACAAAGACCTCGCCTACTTCACCGAAGGCAGCGAACACTTTGTGGATTACGTAACGGCAGTCAATTGGGCACAGGAATATGCGCGTATTAATCGCGAAGAAATGATGGGTTTGGTGTTGCGCGCAATCGCTCCCTTTCTGCCCAAATTCCGCGCTGATCGCCACGCAATTAATTGCCACCACAATTACATCAGCCGCGAACAACATTTCGGTGCTGAGGTGATTGTGACACGCAAGGGGGCGATAAGCGCACGCGATGGGGAGTTGGGAATTATCCCCGGCAGTATGGGCGCCAAATCCTTCATTGTGCGCGGTAAAGGCAATGCAGATTCGTTCTGCTCCTGTTCCCACGGAGCGGGCAGACGTATGAGCCGTACCGCCGCGCGCAACCTGTTTAGCAAAGAGGATTTAATCGCACAAACCAAAGGCGTGGAATGCCGTAAAGACAAACAGGTGATCGATGAAATTCCTGCGGCCTACAAAGATATTGATGAGGTCATGGAAAACCAATCCGATTTGATCGAGGTGGTTCATACGCTCAAACAAGTCTTGTGTATTAAAGGATAAGGAGGAAACGATGGATGCTGCATTAGTGGATGAAGTTGTGGCTTGCTTGCCAAGTAATAGAACAGTATTTCGTTACAGTAAAGATCAATATGCAACCTATTTACTACAACGAATACTGAGTAAAAATGGCCCCTTGAGCAAACAGCAATTAAAGCAATCCTGTTGCCGGCAATTACTGGAAAAGCCCTTTGTTCAGGAAATACTACACATTGCCGGAAAACAAAAAATTGAAGCATGGCATTTGGAAACTGCTGTGCTAAATGACTTGAATCACTACGTACTGACCTTGGGAAAGTGGGGCAATCGTCACGGCGGCTTACAGACCTCACGACCGGGGTGCAACCTGGTATTGCAGTTAAACTTGCCCGAGAATCTGGATGCAGAATTCAAGCGAATCACCGGGAGCGCGTTAAATGAATTTACCGCACGCAACCATCCGCAAAGTATTAAGCGGACGGCTACGCTAGCATGGGCAAGATTGGATATTGATTTCAATTCCGATGAGGTGTTGATTGAAGAAATCCAGTCAGATTTAATTCGCGTAGTGGAGCGAATCAAAATCCGGGCACTGACAAGCAAAACCGGCGATACCAATCATTTTATTTACGGCGGTTCTACCATTAACCGGCAACGACTGGTGGCCTACTGCGATAAATTGATCGCCACGCAAAAGAAAGTCTGGGCTGAAGCCATGCTGACAGCCTGTCTGTGGTTTATCCACAACGAATTAGGAATGAGCAAGGTATTTTACAATCGGTTTGAGACGGGCAACCACATGAAGGAAATTCATTGGGGGTTACCACCGCGCTCGCTTTATACCGACTTGCCGGAAAAATTTTGTTTTAGCCTGACGCAGGAAGCACCGGGGTTTATTCGTACCAATAAAAAGGTCCAAAAACGGCTGAACAAAATTCAAAACCCACAATGGTACCTAATGACAATCTAAGAGGAAACTTGCTATGAAAAAAGAAAGTCGCAATGGACACGCCTTCCACCCGATTATGCGCAAAGGTGGCGTGCATGAGAAAACCCACAAAGCCAAACGCAAAACTGATCGTCAACAAACGGCGAAAAAAGTGAATGATTATTTGGCTAGAGGCACAAAAGCCGCGGAGGATTCCGCGGCTTTTTACTTTTACATCCTAACCTTTAACTGAGCTACTACGACGAGCAAAGAACATCGAGAACAAACCAATCACCAATAATAAACTGACATTAGGTTCAGGCAGTTTTACATCAGGGGTTCCCGAACCAAATAAAAACATGTTGGACAACCCACCACCTTTACCCGCTACTCGCTCATAGGAAAACGAACCAGAAGTTTCACCTGGCGTAATCAGCCAAGCAAATGCATCAGGATTCCCCCCTCCTTGACCTACATGCATGGTAATGATGGCCCGACCATAAGTATTCCAAAAAGACTCATCGATACTCCAGGTTCCCGTCACATCAATTCCCCAGGAGTCTGTATCCACCGAGAATAGGTCATTAAGGCCTTCGGCCGTTAATTCACCTTCCTTCACCCAATCGTAATCAGTGCCAAATAAGGCATTAAGATCATCGGAATCATTGAGGTTGATTGAGTTTTGCGTTCTGCACTCAATCGCATCGCTCAGCGTAGCTACGCGCTGATCATCAGGTTCACAAGTAATTACTCCTGCTTCTGCGAAAGAGGCGCAGCAAGCGGCAAAAACACCAACGAGATTGATTTTCCATGAGTTAGTCATGACGTTTCTCCTGCGATTATTTGTGATGTCAATCACATATTGAATAGGCATATTTGATGCCGTCGCTGAAATCATCATTAAAAACAATGCAATAGGCGTCACAGAAGATATTTATGCGCCATGTGGCGCGAAAAACTGTTAAATCTGTCGACTTTTTGACCAACCAAAAACGTCAATTTCTTGCCATCGGTAACACTTTTGAAGCGCGTTTAATGGCTAGCCGGATGCGCGAGCGGCGCCTACGTGGTAATTTGCCGATCAATTTTCCCCGAAATTCAGATTCTTGATAGCTATGAAAAC
>JAGKXD010000076.1 GCA_021151525.1 Cellvibrionaceae bacterium
GCTGTGCATCCAAGCCGCTTTTCAAAACCTAACAACGGTTAACCAATGGCTAGCCGCGACCTTACCTGAGTTAAGGGAAGTTAACCATGCTTTCCATAAAATTATCGCTGTGCGGGATTAACTGCCTTGTCTATGTACAAGGCAGGGTTAACGAGGATTTTATCTGCTGTAACGGGCAAAGGGGCAAGCCGCCATGGAGATTTCAGGAGTATTTTTTTCACCGAGGATTTTAAGTATTTCTTGCGAAAGCAGATCCTCTTTCCCTTTTAGGGCATCAGCATTGGTTTGACTGGTAGGAAATATCATTTCGGCCGCAATATTATCCTGCACTATGCGCGCGAGATTTTCCGCGCCCACACCAATTGGATCGCCAACAGGAAGTTGGTCACAGATGATATCAATGAGGTGCGTATCGACACGATCAGGCTCCATAAAGTTTTTTATTATGATGGTATTCTGATTGAGAACACTCGTAGTCCACATGGAATACACCAGCACATACACATCGCGCCATTGCGGACCAAGCGTATTTTTCCAGCGAGTCATCAGCTCGGCGACGGCCTTTATCTGGACCTTCGCCGCCCAATACATATTGTTCGATATTTGGTCAAATATTTTTCCAGTGAAGCTTTCAAATTCTTCCATAGTAAATTTGCACGTCTCAACCGCATTCTCAATGAACCGGATAGCAGCATCGCAAATTTCTTCAGATGATTTTCGAAGGTCATCAGGAAGTTCAGCATTTGCCAAAGCACTGCGCGTAGTAACAATGAGCTTGCACCATTCAATGATGGGCTGAACCCAGTCAGTGGAAACAGGGCCAACGAAGGCAACAGCGGCCAGATCACGCGGATCCATATCGCCATTTTTTAGATGATGCGCAGGCACAATATCGGAAAGATAAGGAGCAAGAACAGAGAAGGTACCTAATGGTATATGCGCAACGGATTTGGCTAACTGGAAAATTTCGTCGATTGGAGTAACCGCCTCAGTTACCTTGCCATTCTGAACAAGCCAGTAGGTACCACCCTCAGGGCCATTGGCAACGATAATATAAGGACCAAGATGGGGCTGAACATTGTCTTTCAACGCTTTGTACCTTGAACGCATTGCAAGGTCTATCTGGAGAATTGTCTGGCGTGCATCGGCGACGGTCATTTATGTAAACCCTTTTAGCTAAATGAATAGAAAGTAAACCCTGGGCAAAAAGATATAATCCCTTTTAACTCCCGCATAAATTACACCCTATTACTAAATATTTAGATAGCTCAACGGCAATCTTCTCACCTAGGAACCAACACCAGATCGCCCCTCAAAGCCCTCGACCATCAGCTATAACTCCTGACGTGTTTAGCGGAGCATTGCTTAATTAAACCTTCAACCTCGATTTAATGGGCCACGGCCAATAAAACACCGCAACACAATAACAACTATCACAGCCGCGATTGAAATTAAGCGCCTATACCGAAAAAACGCCAAACAAAGGCAGAAGATCAAGGCGAAAATTACCCAATGAGAAAACTACAATAACAACTGATAAGCTAACTAAATTGCGCTGCAGGATTGATCTTTACCTCGACCGTTTATTAGTGGCTACTGTGCTACGGAGATATTTAGGCCAGCACTCAGCCACTGATCTGACTTCACGATGCGAGCAGTATTGATAGTGGCAGACATTTTTTTGAAAGGATTCCAGCAGCTTATGCTTTCAGGAACAAAAAAAGACCCAAAATAATGAGAAGTACCCAAAACATGCCCAAGAGGAACAATAACTGATTCGCCGGGTTTCAAATCTGCAAGTGACAGTTTCTGTGATCCCCAATTAGCTGAGTTCAACTCCCAGAGGTTCTCGTCGTCACTCCCATCACTCGAAGAGGTCTTCATTTTCGTATTAAGCTTAACATTTTCCGCCATGTGCGATCCGTAGTTGGTGATTTTAAGAACAACAATTCCGTGTTGGAGTGTACGCTGATTTTCATCTTTTTCTATGGGACTATTACCATAACCTAATTCATCTTTTAATTGTTCGAAAGAAATAAGGACGCTATTTTTTTGTACAGGGATAGTTTTTTCGTTATCTTCGAAACCTGCACTACTTATATTAAATAACGCCATACCAGTAAGAACTAGTATTCTTGTTTCAAGCAAGGTGTCAGATTCTCTATCCCATTTTAATAGCTCAAAGTTTTTTAAATTATTATCCAGATCAGACAATTGCTGTTCTCGGTCATCAGCTTTAACCGATAGCTTATAAGCTTGAACTCCGAGAACACCATTTACCACTAACGATATAACTGCAACAATTGCAGCAACCGAATCAGGCCAAGGAATCGTTTTTTTTGCAGGCATAACTAATACTCTCCTTGATAACTCACACCATGTTCAACAAAA
Source organism: Cellvibrionaceae bacterium (assembly GCA_021151525.1). Taxonomy (GTDB): domain Bacteria; phylum Pseudomonadota; class Gammaproteobacteria; order Pseudomonadales; family Cellvibrionaceae; genus Cellvibrio. Next base: position 2,392 of record JAGKXD010000076.1, read on the forward strand.
TTTTTATCGCCTTGCCCTGAACAATTTAAGGGCAACCTGAAAATCCTTCATTTCAACATCCAATGAAGTTTTAAAAACTCCATGCAACAAAACTAAAAAGCAGAGCCAGTAAAAATAAAATAATTGTAAAAACAAATGTAACTACTGTCACCACCGCATAAGCAACAAATGCGACAAATGCAGCAATAGATAACAGCAACGCGGTGAAGAACTCACCAAAGGTAGTATTCCCAAATATCAAACCAAACAGACTTGTAAAAATAGCGGCGAACTGGATAAAAAATTCCGAAACCGAATCAGCTGCACTTCGAACTGAAGAGATAGGCAACTGCACGAACTGCGCTACCGGTGCCAAACCCTCAAATGCTGGTGGCAGCAAGCCAAGCACTAACGACTGCAAGATATCAGCAAGCCAATTAATACCAAATAAAACTGCACTGACTACAAGCAATGGAATCCACAATGACTTGAACATTTACCCTCCTAATCACCAGAATTAATTACTAATTTTCTTAATGCATAACTGGCATTCCCTCTGTTCGCCCCTGATAAAAACCGCCGACCAAATTAACCTTTTCGAAAGAAGTAAATATTTTAATTTAAGCTTTAGAATTACCGCTTCTGCCAGATTCTCGACAGAGGACAAATGGAAAATATTCAAACATCAACTCATCAGGATCATATGCACTCAGATGCTCACGTAATTCAGAGCGCTCGCCTTTATACACAAGATAAGTAATTGGGTAGTTTTCGAGCCCATTGTAGACAATAGTTAACCGAGAATGTGGCCCTACAAGACCTTCGCAATCGCCAGTAAAAAGAGGTTGAACAGAGTTCATTGATGCTGCTGAATCGTCATCAACAAGTAGCATTTTAAAAGAATTTGGAAACGCTAGAGTGGCTTTTTGTCCGAACACGGCTCGCTCCAATGAAATCTGTTTGTATTCCCAAATTAAGGTCAACATTTCATCAGATAAGTGCTGACTAAGATCGAAGTCAAAGTCTGTTACAGAAGCATAAAATTTTTCTGCTGGATAAAACTCTGGGTCAGACGCCCTACCTGCCATATCGTCAACCTTGTTACCAAGAGAAATGGCAGAATTGTGAGTTAGATTCAATGGAAACCAAAGACGAATATTAGGCCCAATGTATTTACCACCACCCACATCAAGAGGGTCTTCGTAATCACCTCGCTCAAGCTTATCCGCCTCAGCAAATGTCTCTTCCGAATAAAGCACTGAAAGATCCAGTTTGGGATCTGCAATTGCAAGCAATCGAGCTGCATAACCAAAATCGATATCCCAAGACAACAGCATTTTACTGTGCAACTCATTTCCTAGCCGATCTATTTCATCATCAGAAACCCGAATTGAATGGCTGATGCTGTTACTCAGATTATCAATTTTTTGGAGTTTCTCTTGAACTCCAGCCACTGGAATTTCCCATTTTATTTTAATCGATGTTAATGGTGTCGTTGTCGTTATAGAGTTAAGCTGCTCCCGCAAAAAATTATTGGAAACAACTAAACTTTCATGACGAGTTAATTCTTCCTTGAGCTGCACCTCGGAATCCCTAGTCTGAACAACCACAAGTATTATTCCCAAGACCAAACCGATAACCACAATTATTGATGATACAGTTGCTATAGGCTTATTAACATCCGAGGCAGACCAAATGCCGAACAACGCAGCTGCAGCTGCGACGATCGCTGAGCAAATTTGTATCCAGAGCATTTACTATCCTCCCTTACTCTTGCATTGTACTTACTCGTTGCCTGCAAGAGATGAACCTGCAGGATACCTTACATCGCGTTCAGCATTAATGTCCCAATTCAACAGTCGTCAGAAAACAATAGTTTACATAGGGCTAACCCGATCTAGTTGCATGGCAAATCACTCGCATTACTCCAGCCCTCGCGAACAAGTTCATCTTGATTTTTAGAAAATGAAAAATCTCCTTGAATCCCCCGACTATCTATTGCAGATATTTTCATTCCAACAAGATTTACTTTCGTTTTGTCGGCAAATGAAAACTGAACCAGTCCTTGCTGGCTTTCCTCAGTTTTTGTACATCTATTTGGGCCATAAGTTACCGTTAATTTGTAAGGCGGACTACCTCCTGTTACAAAGCCAGCAATCGTTGTACCTTTCAAAGTACCACTAACACTTAACCGCTGCTGCTTCTCATCATCTGCGCCAAAATAAAATCCAATTACAGTACCGAAGATTCCTGAGAACACTAAAAATATTTCTCGCGCATGACGAAAGCGATCCTCAAACTTACCTTCTGATGAAAATAAGGATCCAAGCAACAACGCACCACCAAAAGCAATTGTGCTAGAGATAGCGGCAATAACTAGCAAAGGTCGAGTACCCTCAATAGTAACTAGCCTATCTAGCCCTACGCTACTTCCATACGAATATATAAATGCAGCGAGCCCCAAAAAAACAATAGCCAATACCGCCATACCTACATATGACCACCACTTTTCTGTTTTTTCAGAAGATTTTTTTGCCTCTCGCTGAGAAACCAATTGCGCAACACTATTTTTTATTCCAGTAATATTCGCAGCAGCCTGCTCTGCGCCAGTAATATCAAGCGGATTAGATTCAATTGCTCTTTGATATTCTTTAAGGAGCTCACTGGCGCGATCAAATGCTGACTTAATGTCTCCGGTTACGTCATCCTTTGCAAATTCCTCCAAAAGAGCAACCTGAATTTTTAGCTCTTCAATTGTTGCCATATCTTCCTCCAAACATAATTACCAGTGATCTATCTATTTTCGTTGTGTACAAGATCAATTCCCCTGTAAGTTGATTTCAGATCCCCTGTCAGTTGATTTCAGAGGAAACAAAAAATTATGTGGGAACACCAAATCTAAACAAACTCCCCCCGCTCCACACTATACTTCCTCACCCCGAAGGTACCCTCTGTTGTTAACCGATTAATTTCCGCGCGCAGCGTTTTTACGCGTTCGTGATATTTTGGTTCACCGAGGTTTAATAAGGCTTCGATAGGTATTGGACTTTGTAGTGCAGCAATGATGGCGGGGGTTTTGGCGCGACCTTGGTGCCTTATGTCTGCCACCAAAAAGCAAACCGTGTCTAAAACACCATCCAGTTGGTATTGCGTGGCATAGGCGCGCATTTTATTTTTGAAGTGATTGATACCTATATCAATTTGTACGTCGCGGTTGGCTTTGTCGTTTTGTGCCCAATGAACAAACTTGGCTGCTTGAATGACTTCGGTATCTTCAACTTCTTTTAGCGAGGGATTTAAATAATCCATTAATAATTCAGTCGATGTATCAGACTCTATTGGAATGGCTCCGTGATCTGACATTTTACAGATTCTGTTATTAACAATGGATAGATCAGGAAAATAGTCTTTCGCCAACGGCAGCGCTAGAAGTTTGCGGAAGTAGACAACAAAATCACCGTTGGGGACATGCGCTGCGTATTGCAAAAAGGAAAAGGTAAAATGGGCTTTGTCGTAAGTATTTAACGTATGAAAAAGTGCACCTTCGGCAATCGCCGTCGGGTGAATGAAGTCTGCCCAAAAACCATAAGTGTCGCGATATAGGTTCCTGTCGTATTTCTGAACCGCAGTGCCCTTTAGATTCATTAAGCCCTTATTTCCCTCATAAGAGACGCGACTGCCGATATAAAAGCGCTGGCCGTCGATTTTGCCAAAATATTGATTGCCGTTTTCAAGCGAAAAGCTAACTATTTTCATAGCCGTCTCCTCAGTGCCTTCTGATACTTATTCCAAGTAAATATTGGTTTGGACAAAAGCAATGCTTATATAACAGAGATATTTCTATGACTAATCTGGATAGAGGTGAGGTGGGTGCGAGTTAATGCAGATTAACGAATATGAACGAAAGTGTTACCCCCCAATTGGGGGGCAAATAACTTTTGATAGGGTTAATTCAGCGTTTAATGGCTGTGCTTTTTATTTCAGTACGCGACTGGAACTGGCGGGATGCCAAGGTTCGGGGACATAGCGCGTGCGCGCCAGGGTTTTATAGTATTCCAGGTCATGTTTTGGTTGCTCATACCCCGCAGGAATCGGCTTGCCGGAAAACGTTTGGAAATAGAGGATACAGGAATCACGCCAGATCACAGCATCGCGTTCCTGCACTTTCAGTAAGGCTTTTACTTGTGCGAAACGTTCTGCATCAATAAAGGATTCGAGCGCATCCCATTCACGCTGCATGCTGCGCACTTGCTCTACGCCCTGGTAATATTTGTGCACCAACTCATCCCACAGACTACGACCGGATTGCATCTTGTGATCCCAACTTACGTGATGAAACCAGAGCAACAAATCTTCCGGAACCGTTTTTACATCACCGTACTGTTTAGCAAGAATTTGTGGATATTGCGCTACGGCATCGGAACCCGATTGCGTGCGATTAAAACCAATGCCATCTTTAGCCGCGCGATGGTAATAGGTTGCATTCCAGTCAGCACGTTCCATAGTTGCCGTCCAGGGCGCCGGGCCATAGTGATCCCCCTGTGAATACAAATGGGTTAACCCGAGCGGCGAACGATAATTGACGCCGGCTTCGCGCGAGCTCAACATGAACTTTTTCACAGGTTCGATAAATTTTTTATCGTTACTGAAAGTCATGCGCAGCCATTCTTCGGCAGCGGCCTCTGCAGACATATGGTGATCCCATGCCATGCGACCAAACGCATACCAGCTTGACTGTATAAAGGGATGACCTGTCCAATTACGATCGGTACCCGGATTAATTACCGCCGCCATGCCGGTGTGCTTTGTGCCTGTACGCTGAGTGTTAAATACCTTTCCTTCCAGAATGTTGCCGATGGTTGAGCCTTCGCCTTTCGCATAGGTTTCAGTGCGCAGCGATTCCTCGAACAATGGCCCCTGGTAGGCAAGGTGTGCTGCGAAACCAAAATATTCCTGCGTGACCTGGAATTCCATCATCATGTTGGTTTTTTCCATCGCGGAAAATAACGCGGAATAAGGTTCGCGCGGTTGAAAATCGATGGGGCCATTTTTCACTTGCAGGATAACGTTATCGGCAAATTTTCCATCAAGGGGTTTGAATTCATCGTAAGAACCACGGAAACGATCGCCAATATCCGGGTGATAGACGAATGCTCGCCAAAACACTACACCACCATAGGGCTTTAATGCGGCCGCGAGCATATTGGCACCATCGGCGTGATCGCGCTGGTAATCCTGCGGGCCGGGCTGGCCTTCTGAATTAGCCTTCACCAAGTAACCGCCAAAATCCGGAATGTATTCGTAGACTTTTTTGGTTCGCTCTTGCCACCATTTCGCAACGCGCGGATCAAGCGGATCGCCAGTTTCCAAATCACCGAATAAACGCGGTGAATTGTAATTGATGGATAAGTAAACCTTGATCCCATAGGGGCGAAACACATCGGCAAGCGCAGCAATTTTTTGCAGAAATTGGTCGCTCAGTACGCGTGGGTCCGCATTTACGTTATTGATCACTGTACCGTTAATACCTAGCGAGGCATTGATTCGCGCATAATCCACATAACGTTGCGATTTATAGTCTGGCAATGTTCCCCAATCCCATAACGATAAACCAGCGTAACCGCGTTCAATCACCCGGTTCAAATTGTCCCAATGATTAATCACCCGGTGTTGCAACCTGGGGGCACTGGCGTAGGAAATTTTTTTAATGGATTGTTGCGTTTGCAATAGGCGCAGCAACTGGAAACTACCGTAAAGCACACCCACGTCGGAATTAGCGGCAATAACGGTTACATCCCGCTTATTTATTTGCGTCTGCTCAATTAGGTAGCCTTCATTGCCCAATGCAGCCAAGCGCGTCGATAAATCTAACGACGCAATTAACGGGGAGTTAGTTGGGGTGCCAATCACTAACGCATTACCAGTGAGCCTTTTGGTGACCACAATGGGCTTGTCCAATAACCCACCCAAACCGCGCTGCAGTTCGCTGGATGCGGCCGCCAGTGCAGGAGAAGCCGCTTCCGCCACTATGCTACCCAGTTGTTGCTGGTAAGTCTTACGTAATTTAGGCTCCATCACTGGAGGGTAGCGCAGCCAAAGGTCATAACCATCTTCCGCCTGAACTGGCACTGTGAAAGTGAAAAAAAACGTAAAGAGAATGAATAGATTGCATTGAAATACGCGGCGCACGTGCTTCTCCCGTGGATTATTATCTATCTGCTGCTATCTTATAGTCATTGCAAATATAACACTGGTATACAAGAATACCCACTTAATAAGTGTAAAGTAAGGCGCATAGGTTCGGCATACCTAAAACAACAGCTTCATCTATCAGGCCCCCCTTAAATGATAAAAATAATTAGTGAAATGAAGAAAATAATCAGCGTACTTGCTTGCTTGTTCACCAGCACCCAACTACTCGCGGCTGATAAAATCTTGCGGGTTAACGACTTCAGCGACCCCAATGCCGCCTATGCGATCAAAATGCTAAAGCTAGCGATAGCCCACAGCGATAACCCGAATTACCAGGTGGAAATCAGCCACGAAAATTTCACTCAAACCCGCACCAATGAAGAAGTCCGTAGCAAAGGCTTGCTGGATGTCTGCTGGACGTCTTCCGACAGCAATATAGAGTCACTGTTGCGGCCTATTCGAATCCCGCTATTCAAGGGCTTACTGGGCTACCGAATTTTTATTATCAATAAAAATGACCAAGCCAAATTTGACCAAGTACAGACCTTGGAAGATTTAAAAAAATTAACAATTGGTCAAGGTCGCACCTGGGCCGATGGCAGAATTTTGGAAGCCAACGGCTTTAACGTAATTAAAACCAACAAATACCCCAGCTTGTTTTATATGGTAGAAGGCGGACGCTTTGACGCTTTCCCGCGTGGTGTAAACGAACCCTTCGGTGAATTGGAAGCGCGCACCAACATGGAATTAGCAGTTGAAAAAAACTTGATGCTCTATTACCGCATGCCCTTTTATTTATTTGTTGCGCCGGATAATCAGGGGCTGGCAAAAGACTTGGAAACCGGTTTCGCACGCGCCATCGCCAATGGCGAATTTGACAAGGTTTTTTATGGTGATAAAGCTGTTCAGGATGTAATGCACAAAGCCAATATGAAAAATCGAAAATTGTTTAAATTGGATAATCCACTACTCTCTAAGGAAACACCGGTGGATCGCCCGGAACTCTGGTTTGATCCACAAACACTTCCCGATGCAGAGCGGCAAACTGCCGCTACTCACATGAATAGCGTCAAAGCTAATAACAATTAGGCATAAACTTTATCAACAACTATCGACCGAGGAATAATTACAATGAATATTTCACGCAGACACTTGCTGGCGATGGGCGGCACCACTGCCGCACTTATTGCAGCCGCAAAGTTACAAGCCGCCGAAAAAGCAGCAGCAGCAACCGGGCTGAAAGAAGCTTTTAAGGATGACTTTTTGATTGGTGCGGCACTCAGCGCAAGTATTATTCGTGCGCAAGATCAAAAACTGGTTGCATTAATTAATAAAGATTTTAATTCAATCACGCCGGAAAACTGCATGAAATGGGGTGAGGTGCGCAACGAAGATGGCAGTTGGAAATGGCAGGATGCAGATGCATTCGTGGAATTTGGCAACAAACATAATTTACACATGGTCGGCCACACATTGGGCTGGCACAGCCAGATCCCGGACAGCGTATTTAAAAATAAAGATGGAAGCTACATCGCCAAAGCTGATTTAGCGAAAAAGCAACAAGAACATATCACCACTATTGTTGAACGCTACAAAGGCAAACTCGCCGCTTGGGATGTGGTCAATGAAGCGGTGGGTGATGATGGCAAAATGCGCGATAGCCATTGGTATAAAATCATGGGCGATGATTTTTTGCTAAACGCCTTTAACCTCGCTCATGAGGTAGATCCTAAAGCACATCTGATGTACAACGACTACAACAATGAGCGCGCCGATAAACGCAAAGTAACCCTTGAGATGTTGACGCGCTTGCAAAAGCGCGGCGCGCCCATCCATGGTTTGGGCATGCAAGCGCATGTGGGACTCGAAACCAATATGCAAGATTTTGAGGACAGCATCCTCGCCTATTCCGCATTAGGTTTAAAAATTCATCTCACCGAATTGGATATTGATGTGTTGCCATCGGTGTGGAATTTGCCGGTTGCTGAAATTTCTACCCGCTTTGACTATAAGCCTGAACGCGACCCTTACATCAAAGGCTTACCAAAAGATATCGATGAAAAACTCGCAAAAGCTTATGAAACACTGTTTAAAATTTTGATTAAACATCGCGATAAAGTAGACCGCGTTACTTTCTGGGGCGTGAGCGACGATGCCAGTTGGCTAAATGACTTCCCCATTAAAGGCCGCACCAACTACCCGCTTCTGTTCGATCGTCAGCAACAGCCCAAAACCGCTTATTTCCGCTTGCTGGATCTGAAACGTTAATTGCGAACCATGCCCGTGCCGCTCAAACAGCGGCGCGGGTAACATCTTTAGCTGGGCGGTCACTTTACGACTCACAGATTGACAAATTTTGTCGCACTTTCTCCTGTCACTCCTCAAAAAATGCGCACTATCGGCATTGGAATTGACTTCTTGTAACAAATATTTATTAATTGCAGCTCCTTTAATTTCAATACACGGAGTATGTAATGTCACAAACCAATCCTTATGAAGCCCCCGCGTCCGACCTCAACCAACCCTCTGCGGCAGGCGATCACCCTTTAAATCCCAATTGGCAAATTGGTGCGGTGCTCTCGGAGGCCTGGGCGTTAACTAACGGTTTTAAAGCAACCATGTGGGGTGCATTTCTACTCTATATTGCCGTTGTATTTGGCGTTTCTATTGTTGGCGGCATAGTGACCGCTGGCGCAGCGGCACTATCAGCAACCACCTCTATTATTCTGATGGTTGTAGTACAGCTTGCACAATTATTGGTTAGCGCACCGCTCGGCGCTGGTCTTTTTATGATTGGAATCAAACGCGCCTCAGGCCAACCTGTAAGCGCATTTATGGTATTTGACTATTTCCCCAAAACCCTGTCCTTGTTCTTTGCCTACTTGTTGATGATGCTGTTAATCGCCATTGGCTTCGTACTGTTGGTCATTCCCGGAATCTATTTAATGATCGCCTATGCACTCGCATTGCCATTGTTGGTCAATAAAAATCTGGGAATTTGGGATGCGTTAGAGACCTCACGTAAAGGAATCACCCCGTGCTGGTTCCGCTTTTTCGGCTTTGGACTTCTTGCCATACTGATCGCTATTATTGCTTCATTGCCATTATTCATCGGCCTTATCTGGGTTTTACCTTGGTTATACGTTGCCGTTGGCATTATCTACCGCGATCTCTTTGGCGTGAACGTGAATTAATCACGCACAACCAAGCGCGATAAAAAAGCCAAAGGAAGATTCCTTTGGCTTTTTCGTTTTCAGATCGTAAGATTTGTACGCTTACCAATTCATTTTTTGTTTAATAAACGCCGTTAATTTCTCTGCATTAGCTTTATGTTGCGCAATGCGCGGGTGACCGCCAAATCCGGTAAAGTCAAAAAAGATAGTATCCAGTTTTTGGTCGTTATTTTCTTTTTTCATGCGCTCAACGGCGGCACTAATATAGCCAGGCCACTTGGGCGTTGCCGTTGCATCCATACTACCCAATGCGCAAATAATGAAAGCATTCGGGTATTTGGCGCGAATACTACGCACAAAGTCAATATAAGCCTGCACGCGTTGTGCATCGGTGGGCACTGGTTGTAAGCGTTTTTCGCGATCAATCAACCAGGAATCGTTTTGCAATAAATTAACCACTACCAGATCCGGTGTCCACTGGGAAAAATCCCAACGACTATCATTGTTTCCCACCGCACTTAACTGGTCATAAAACTGCGGCATAATAAATGGGAACCAACTGATCATAATACCAATACCACTTTGCGAAATGGTATGTAGCTCGGCATTCAGGTTGCGTGCCGTAATGGCACCATAAGCCCAGTAATTATTTTTTTCGCTGAGCAGATGATCCATACCGTTATCGGCACCTTCATTACCCATCCCGGTGCTGATCGAGTCACCGTAAATTTCCATACGACGTGTTGGGCGCGCAGGTGGCGCCAATAATTTAGCATCCTGATCCAGCAATAGACCGTTAAATGCCGTAGAGCCTTCCTCACCTTCAGTACGTTTATAGATTTCCACACTGTGATTCCCCGCTTTCAGCGCGGTACTGATGATATAGGTTTGCTCACCCTTCTTCGCCTCCAATACATAGGGGTGCTGAGTTTCGCCGTCGATAAAAATATTAAAATAATTTTTCCCCAGCTGGTCATCCAGCTTAATCGCCAGCGAGGTGCCGGTGAAATTGGCTTTGATACTGGTTCCGGTCCAGGAAACCTGCGGAGCTTTTCTATCGGAAAAGTCCACACGACCAGTGTATAAAAAGTTGGGGTTATCCGCGGCCAGCCATTGCACTGGCTCAGCCGCTACCAAAGGAGTCACACACGCGAGCCCCAGCAATAGGCTTGGTACCATTACTATTCGGGAAATAGAACTCATAAATTTACTCGCATTTGGAATTTAAATAATCACTGTTCAATTTTTAAAAAAGCCAAGGTCAACAGCATTAAAACGTTGCAGATTGGGAAATACATCCGCAAAGTTTCCACTCGGCAATCCATACCAACTCGCGAGCGTTGCTGCATACTGATCCATACTGGTGGTGGGAATGATACGGCCTTCACCTATATCATCCTTGCCACCAATAACCAGTTCGGGAAATTGCCCATAAATTTGGCCACCATTAATTGCACCTCCCATCACCATTTGATGACTGCCCCAGCCGTGGTCGGTGCCATCGCCGTTGCTGGTCAGGGTACGACCAAAATCAGAAGTAGTAAAAGTTGTCACCTGATTGGCAACACCAAGCTCTTCGGTTGCTTTATAAAAAGCATCAAGCCCACTGCTTAACTGACTCAGTAACAACACATGCCGACGCAACTGATCGCCGTGGGTATCATAATCACCAATACCAATAAAAAAGGTTTGTCGCTTTACTTTCAGCGCAGAGCGCGCCGACAGCAGCTGCGCTACCATTTTTAAATTATTGGCCAAAGGGTTATTGGCAGGAAATGCCGTTTGCAATGGAGCTTGCGCATCCAGCGCCGTTTTTATCTCGCCGGCAAGATCCCAAGCAATGGTTTGCGTGCGCGCAAATTCGCGCTGGAAAATATTTTCCTGCTGTTGTGCCAACAACGTTTTATAAATCTGGATACGGCTAAGTTCGCGCGCATCGGTTGTTTTGGTATTAAAGTTTTCCAGCTCTTTAATGCCGCTCGCATCTATTGAATAGGGAGTAACTCCCACACCGCTCTGCCAGATATTGGAACCGCTGAGCGAGATATTCATCGACAACTTTTTATTGGCATTCACCGATAGCATGGCATCCGCTGCGCGCCCGGCCCAACCATTCCGGCGCGCACTGGATTGCAAACTCTGCAGAAAAGTTTGCTGGTCATTGTGAGAAAACAATTGTGGCGGCAAGAGCGATTTATTGCCCTGATAACTAGTACGAGTAACCGGCTCCACCAATGCGCCGACATTCGTCAGGAAAGCTAACTTGCCCGAGTTAAATAACTGTTGCACCTGCGGCATGGAAGCGTGCAGACCAAACTGCAGGCTGGTATTTTGCGCGGCATTGATCGGCAACAAACTCGCCTGCTCCAGTGCCAAAGTTTGGCGCGACGCTTTATAAGCGTTGTATTCAGCATCGCTACGCGGCACCAGCATATTAAATGCATCATTACCGCCAAATAAGAAAATACATACCAACGTTTTGTAATCATCGGCCGGCTGCGTGAGTGCATTGGCTAACTGAAATTGCGCGCTGGTAGCAGAAAATGAACTACTGGCATAAAGTGCACTGGAGCCAAGTGCAACAGAGTAAGCGTTGCGCAAAAGTTCGCGTCGATTCATCGTTTTCATTGCATCACCGTTGCGCTGCATATTCAGGGGAGGCTAACACCAAAAACAATGCTTCATAAATCATGGTGTCGCGCTGCCAGGTTTGCCCTTCCTGATCCCAGGTAGGGTCTACTTTATTTGCATTTAAATGATTCAAAATCACATCGTACATGGGCTGGCTCATCTGCCCGGCCATTAGCAATAAATTTAAATGATCCAATAATTCTGCAGGATTCTTAGTGAGCTCACGCTCACGATCCAAATGCAAACGCGGTGAAAACGCATCCCACAAACCACCAATGGTTGGCTCCAGCCAATCGTGGGGCGTATCACGCCAGAACGTTGCATTACTTAACGTGCTGACCTGCGACATAATCATACTTTCGGTGAGAATTTGAAATTCTGGTGAATTCAAATTGCTATTTTTTATGTCGCCTGGGTGTTGATAATCTGGCCGATAAAAATTAAACACCGATGGTGAACCAAAGGGGCGCTGTCCCATTAAACGACCGGAACCATAAAAGCGCACACGTTTACCTGTGACATTACCGCCCTCCAATTGCGTGGGAGTACCAGTCCCTTTGAACGCGCGCCACAGGTGCGTTGTTTTTAAAATAGGTTCGCGCAATTTACCAAAAGTATTGGGCGATGTTTTGTAACCGTTCTGCGCCTCCTCATCCAACAATATTGCTTTGATGACCGCTTTCATATCACCTTTTACATTCTTGCCATTGTTATTAAACACACTGGCAACACGGCGGACATAGGCTGGCGAAGGATTGCTGGTTACTAATCGCTGGATAAGTTGCTTGCTGATAAAGGGAGCAACATTGGCATGCGCAAATAAAATATCCAGCGCGGCATCCACATCCTGCTCAGGCGTTTTATCGGCAGGGATAGTTTGGTTGCCAAATAATACTTTCGCACCAAAATCATGATAATTCGCGAAGGACTTCATCGGCAAAATTTCACTTGCTCCCGATTCAGTCCATTCCCACCATTCCTTAATGGTCGCCATGTTCCAACCGGTAAATACGCGCGCTAATTCTTTGACTGTGGTTTGGTCATAGGTGGAAATCGGATTATTTTGTGCATCCAGTTTTATGCTGCCATCCAGATTCAATTGCACCAGTCCAATGGAAAATAACTGCATAATTTCGCGCGCATAATTTTCGTCGGGGCGAATATTGCGATTGGAATCCGCTTTTTCATTGCGCACCAGACTCAAGTATTCACCCATCATGGGGTTGAGCGTAATAGCTTTTAACAGGTCGCGGTAATTTCCAAAGGCATGTTGCGCAAGAAGGTCATGGTAATTGGCGATGCCGCGCGTATCGTTATAAAGCACGTCGGAAACATTGGAAATCACCAGTATTTGACTCAGCGAATAAGCAACTCGCTGGCGTAACTGATCATCGCCCCAGAGTGCCACTTCCCACCAAATATCGCTGCGTTGCAAATCACGTAAATATCCTTCTTCGTTATTATCCTGTTCCGGTTGTACCACCAAACCCATTTCAGTAAACCGTTTGTCTAACAGTGGTAAGTGTTTGGTTTGCGGTTTATTAAATTGCTCTTCCAACCAACCGCTTTTACCCAGGCTTATTACTCGCTGCACATCTTTTGCGGTTGCCCCAAAAGTCGTTTGCGCCAGAAAACGTACAGCTTCTTTGGCGTCGTTGTAGGCCGGGCTGCCTTTTAACGGTAATGCCGGGTCAGCGGTTAAATCCGGGGCAGGACTTTTTGCTGATGTAGCATGACCGGAAGTCATCTGGCTACTCGCAATCGCATTACTTGCCGACGAAAACGCAACTGACGAGACCACCGAAAGTGATGCAGAAGATCCAGCCCCTTGAGAACCGCTACCGTTGTTATTCCCGCCACTGCCACCACAAGCAACCAGAAAACCCGACAACCCCAGCAGGCTGACGAATCGCCCATACCTAACAATTGATGACCAATCAATAGACGTGTGCTTTGTTTTCATGGTGGCCCTGGAGGCAGTTAGTGTTATTGAAAAAAATAGTGCGCAATTAGCTTTTTTTGTTTGGTTGTCTTTGCAATTTTTTCATTATGGTTATTGGGATAGCTGAAACCCAATTCAGCTTGAGCATAGCCTAGAAGAGGCCCTTCATCATCTGCCTTTACACTCGAGGCAAAGACAATTGAATCAATTTATGTAAAGCACCTCACTTGAATTACCCACAATCAACCCAATTTCAATCAAATAAAGATTTGTAAAAAACCATCACCGAAAGCGTTTGATTAACCAAGGAGCCAGCAAATGAATTTTCGGGACTATGTATTGTTGGGGTTGGTGCTTGGATTTTTTGCCTGTATCTGGTTAGGTACCAAATACATTCGTTATTTAAAAAATAAAAAGCCCAACACCGAATTATGGGGCACTATTTTTGAAGGGATTACCAATAAGTTAATCGACCTGGAACCCGTCAAAAAGCCTGAGGTATATATTGAGAAAAAAGCACCGCGCAGTGGAAAATCAAATACCGACGAAGAATCTACGTGATTTATTGCGTCCAGAACACAATAAATCACAATATGCCCAAAGCTAACAACTGCGGTTAAATTCCATCAACTTATCCGGTTTATCGGTAAACACTGCATCCACACCTAGCGCTTGTACATATTGCCAATCTTCCGTGTGATTGACAGTGTAAACCCAATTTTTCAAACCACGCTTTTGTGCATCCTGAATTAATTCCAGAGAGAGAAAACTCAAATGGGTATTAAATGAATAGGCCTTGAGCGATTCACAGCAGGCAGCGTAATCCAGCGGGATACCTTCAATAAGTACGCCGCGTTTTACCTGTGGCAATTCACGCAAGCATTGGTGCAGTTGTTGATGATCGAAACTGGAAACCGCATATTGCTCGTAATTACCCTGATGACTGGCAATATAATCCTGCAAAATATGCTTTAACGCAGGTACGGAGTTTTGCCCTTTGATTTCAATATTCAACAGCGCTTTATCTCCTACTAATTCCAACACCTGCCGCAAGGTTGGAATAGGCTCACCATTTTCCAGGCGCTGCTCGCGCAAATAACGTAATGGCTGCTCAGTAATAATTCCTTGCCCGGACACTACACGTCCCAAACGCCGATCATGGGTGACCAATAATTCACCTTCAATTTGAAATACATCAATTTCGACCGCATATACCCCCAGGGTGAGCGCCCGCGCTATAGCCGCCAGACTATTTTCCGGCAAGGGTACCGGCCCCATTTGCGGGCCGCCGCGATGGGCAATGCATAACAGAGGATGCCGTTGGTTGGGATGCGGCCGGTTGGGATGAATATCACTGGATGTCATTTTGCGCTCGTTCAGTCTCACTGGTTTTTACTATAATGCCAGCCGTCGCCTGGCAGACCAAGCACAAACAGCTGATCAACGAAGCCAATGCAGGCAAAACTTTTTTGTAAACCATAGGTGTTATTGTGGATCGTATTTTTGCCACACTCGAACAAATTACCAGTCACAGTATATTCTCCAAATTACTGATTATCGTCGCCTGCATTCTGGTGTTTTATGCCGCGTCCAAACTGCTCGACAAAATAATTCACGATGTCAGTGTGCGCCGCGCCCTGGGCGATTTGCGCGTGCTTTATATGACCCGCCTGATGAATATCGGCATGGTGTTCTGTTGCATTGTGGTGGTGTGTTTGATCCTCGGCCTGGGTTACAGCGAAATCTCGGTATTTTTATCCTCCATTTTTGCGGTCGTGGGTATTGCCCTATTTGCCCAATGGTCGATCCTGAGCAACGTAACCGCCAGCATGATTATCTTTTTCGGCTTTCCCTATAAAGTGGGCGACCGTATTAAGGTGCTTGATAAAGATGATGATATGCGCGGCGTGATTGTGGAAATCACCCTGTTCCATGTAATCCTCAAGCGCGAGGACGGCAATCTGATCACCTACCCCAACACCCTGATTCTGCAGAAAGCCGTACTCAAGCTGGATCACCCTGAGATTGAAAGGATCGCCGAAAACGCCGAAGCCCCTGACCGTCTGGTGGTCGACCAAATGACCATGGCCGACACCCCCAACCCACAGAAAGTGCGCCAGCAACAGTAACCTCGCCCCATGCCGACCTTTGACCATAGCCTCCAAGGCCGGTTTTCAACAGTAAACCTACGGATGCGTATCCTAAAATTTAAACTGGTGTGATATTTTTGATGCAATTTTTGTTAGCGCAATCAAATATCATTTACCCATACTTACACAAGGGTTATAGTGTGTCTGCTGGCCTTATCTAACCTGACAATAACAGCAAGATTTGCAAAGATAGCGCTTACACGACGCCTTCCCGCCACGCACGACAAGCCCACTTAACAGCCCAGAAACTCTCCCACGATAACAACAACGGAGCTTTGGAATTACTATGCAATCCCTGATGAAAACCTTCACCCTTTCCTTGATGTTTGCCGGCCTGACCGCCTGTGGTGGCGGAGGTGGCGGAGGCAGTAGCAAGCCCGATTCAAACCCGATCCCCAGTTCTTCCAAAAGCTCTGAGGCATCATCAAGCGCGCCAGCGAGTTCAACACCTTCGAGCTCAGCGCCGGCGAGCTCCACCCCCGCTAGCTCTATAGCTCCCTCCAGCAGCAGTGCATCCAGCCTGGCCGAAGGCAGCGAAATGACTCAAGCGGCAACCAATGTTAACGGCTACGCGATTGCGAAGATCGACAACTGTGGCGTAAACGTAAGCGCTGCCAACAAAACCTTCGCGATTTTTGCGGATTATGATGGCGGAATTCAAAACCAAAGTTTATCCAGTTTAAGTTTTAGCGGCTGGAACCACAGCACCAATGAAAACGCTGGTCGCCCTGAATGGAAACTCCTTAAACATAGCGGTACCGCATACGACTTCAGCACCACGGCTAAAGTTAACGACTCGTGTAGTAGCGTTGACACTATCAATGTAGTTCTGGCCAAAAAAATTGCTGACTGGGACATGCAACACATGAACGGTTTCGAGCGCAACATACTCTCTTATGGTTATAAATTTGGTGACATCGACAAGCTAGTCTTCGATGTAAAAGTGAATAGCGCCAAAACCAGCATCCCCAGTGTAGAAAACTTGAAAACAACCTACGCTAGCTATGTAAATGGCTCCGAAGTAGATGCAATAGAGAATGGAAAAGTCAACGTGGGAATTACCCTTCATGATGGCAACAACCTTAACGCTGCAATCATTTTCCAACTGGATCAAACCAGTCTGAGTGACCAATGGGTTCGTGTAACCATTCCAATGAGCCAACTGCAGTTCTACCAGGAAATTAATTACGTGCGCACCACCAAAACGCAAGCCGATCTGAGCAATGTGGTTATCAAACGCATGCTGGTGGTTGCCGAAACCAAAACTGGTGCAGTACTGCGCGGGCCAATTAATAACGCGGGCAAATGGAGCAGCAGCGTCCCGGAAACCTTTAAAG
>JAGKXD010000077.1 GCA_021151525.1 Cellvibrionaceae bacterium
ATTATCGAACAGGGCATGATTTCCCGTTTGATTGAAGCCAAGCCAGAAGATTTACGTGTTTATATCGAAGAAGCTGCTGGTATTTCCAAATACAAAGAGCGCCGCCGCGATACTGAAAGCCGTATGCGCCGTACGCAAGAAAACCTTGAGCGTTTGACGGATATTCGCGATGAATTGGAGCGTCAATTAGCGCGCTTGCAACGTCAGGCTCAATCAGCTGAAAAATTTACTGAATACAAAAAAGAAGAGCGTTTGTTAAAAGCGCAATTGCAAGCGCTTAAATTTCAAATTTTGGATGAGCAAGCAAAAGCCAAACAAACCTCCATTCGCGATTTGGAATTGCGCATGGAATCTTTTGTGACTGATCAAGTCAACAAAGATACCCAAATTGAAAAATACCGCAGCCAATACACTGAAATGGGCGACAAGTTCAATGAAGTGCAAGGGCGTTACTACGCCATTGGTGCAGACATTGCGCGTATCGAACAAACCATTCACCACGCCCAAGAGCGTTCACGTCAATTGCAAAGCGATTTGGATCAAACCCAACGCGATTGCAAAGAAGCTGAAGAGAATCTTTTAATCGATGCGCAAAAAGCAGAAGGTTGGGAAGAAGAGCTTTTAGTCATTGAACCTGAATTGGAAATGGTTAAAGCCGCCGAAGAAGGTTCGAATGAAGTGTTGCTCGATGCTGAAGAGTCTATGCAGCGCTGGCAAAACGAATGGGATGCATTTAACCAGCGCGCATCCGAGCCACGCCAAAAAGCAGAAGTTCAACAATCGCGCATCCAACATCTTGAACAAGTACAACAACGTTTGTTGCAGCGCATTGAAAAGCTCAAAGAAGAAAAGGCGAATTTGCAAATCGACGGTGTCGATGAAGAAATCGGCCAACTTACCGAGCAACTTGCAGAGCTTGATTTAGTGGCGGATGAAAAACGCAGCCGCGTTGAAGCCATTACCGAACAATTAGATACGCGCCGCAATGACAATACTCGTAACAGTAACGAGTTAGATCAAGTTCGCAGCCAATTGCAAACTATGCGCGGTCGTCATGCATCTTTGGATGCATTGCAACAAGCAGCGCTCGGCGAAAAAAATAAAGCCGTTACCCAATGGCTCGCTGCACAAAATCTAACAAACCAACCGCGCCTTGCTGAATCTGTAAAAGTACAGGATGGTTGGGATAAAGCGCTCGAAACCGTTCTCGGCAATACGCTGCAAGCAGTCTGTGTGAAAGGTTTGGATGCGGTAACGTCTGTTATCGAAAATTTAACGCAAGGCGAATTAGTTTTATTTGATACCAGCGCAAAATCTTCTGCGAGCGATGCTAAAAAAGCATCTTTGCTGAGCAGCAAAGTTTCTGCCGATTGGGATGTTGCCGGTGTATTGAGTGGAATTTATATTGCAGAAGATTTAACGGCTGCGTTGCAGCTGCGCAATCAATTATCGGCAAACGAATCTGTTATTACCAAAGACGGTATTTGGGTTGGCGCACATTGGTTGCGTGTTGCGCGTGATACAGATGCAAGTTCAGGTGTAATTGCACGCAAACAAGAAATTGAAGAACTATCTGCAAAAATTGCAGAAGCAGAAGAAAAAGTTGAAAGCTTAAGTGCTGCGCTTGACGAAGGTCGTCAGCAAATTAAAGATCTTGAACAAAGCCGCGAGACCTTACGACGCGAAGCAGATGAGCAAAGCCGTCGCTACGGCGAGTTGCGTTCACAACTCTCGGCGAAACAAGTTCGCGTAGAACAAGTAAATATGCGTCGTGAGCGTGCCGAAAATGAAATTCGTGAAGCGCGTGAACAGTTAGAGCAAGAAGCAGAACATCTTTCAGAAGCGCGTATGATTTTGAGCGAAGCCATCGAAATGATGGGGCAAGATACAGATCTGCGCGAAGAATTGTTGCAACAGCGCGATGATATTCGCACTGGTTTAGATCAAGCGCGTCAACGTGCACGTCATGATAAAGATAAAGCACACGAATTAGCAATGCGTTTCCAATCACTCAAAACCCAATTGGATGGCATTCGTTTAGGAATTGGCCGCTTGCGTGAGCAAACTGCACGTTTGCAGGAGCGTCGCGAGCAATTAATTGTAACGCTCAGTGAAAACCGTGATCCAATTGAAGAATACAAATCTGAGTTGGATGCAAACCTCGGCAAGCGTTTATCGGTTGAGGCTGCATTAACTGAAGCTCGCCGCAATCTTGAAACTGTCGAGCATGAATTGCGCAATGCCGAACAAGGCCGTAACCGTGCTGAACAAGAAGTGCAAGCGGTGCGGGCGCATTTGGAGCAAGAGCGTTTGGCAGCGCAGCGTTTTGAAGATCAACGCAATGCAATTGTTGAACAGTTGGAAGAAGACGAATTAAATCTGCAAACCATTTTGGCAGAAATCCCAGAAGGTACAGAAATCAAACCCATCGAAGATGAATTGGAAGCAATTGCTGGCCGTATTACGCGTTTGGGGCCAATTAACCTTGCCGCAATTGACGAGTACAAAACGGAATCGGAGCGTAAAAATTATTTAGATGCGCAAAATGCAGACTTGCATGAAGCGCTTGAGACCTTGGAAAACGCAATTCGTAAAATTGATCGCGAAACGCGTACGCGTTTTAAAGAAACTTTCGATCAAGTAAACAAGAGTTTGCAAGAGTTGTTCCCCAAAGTATTTGGTGGCGGCCATGCGTATCTTGAATTGACTGGCGAAGATTTATTGGATACCGGCATCACCATTATGGCGCGCCCACCAGGTAAACGTAACAGCACCATTCATTTGCTCTCAGGTGGTGAAAAGGCGCTGACTGCAATTGCATTGGTATTCTCAATTTTCCGTTTGAATCCAGCACCATTCTGTATGTTGGACGAAGTAGATGCGCCGCTCGATGATGCCAACGTGGGTCGCTATGCGCGCATGGTTGAAGAAATGTCATCACAGGTGCAATTTATTTATATTACCCACAACAAAAATGCGATGGAAATGGCGCACCAATTGCTGGGTGTAACCATGCATGAGCCTGGTGTATCGCGTTTGGTAACTGTGGACGTGGATGAAGCAGCAGAACTGGCTGCTTCCTAATTAAATCATTTAGAAGAATTTTGAAGATAAGACGGATAACTTTATGAGCAACTGGCTAACCGGCGTTATTGTTCTTCTCATTATCATTATTTTGGTCGATGGATATCGTCGTCGTAATAAAAATCGTCTCGATGTTTCTCCTGCGTTAAAGAAAAGCTTGAGGCATAGCCAATCGGATGATGACACAGACAGCGAAGCTCCAAGTTACTTAAGTGAGTTGCCCAATGGTGGTGCGCGTGTTGTGGGTGTGCGTGATCCATCCGATCAACCGCAACGTGAAAGAAAGCTAAGTGCTCGAGAGTTAAAAGAACAGCGCCGCCGTGAGGAATCAGCAAAACGTACGCCAGAGCAAGCGCGTTTAAATTTAGATGAATCTGTTCCTATTTTGATGGAATCAGTTGAGCATGAGGCACATGCAGATGAGCACGGGCGTATAGAGCCAAGTTTTTCTGCGCAAGATGATAATCTTGATCATGATGAGCATGAATATGATGCTGAGCATCAAGAAGAATATGCTGAAGATGAAGGCTCCTATGATGAAGACTTTGAAGAAGACTACGATGATGACGATCACGAGTCTGAAGAAGATTATGAAGACGAAGTAGAAGAGGAAGAGGCCAAAGCCGCTGTGCCTCAAGCTGAGCCAGAGGAGGTTTTGATTATTAATATCATGGCTCCAAAAGGTGAAGTCTTTAACGGTGGCGATTTGCTCGATATCGTTTTGAAATGCGGCTTACGTTACGGCAGCATGGATATTTTTCATCGCTACAGCGATACCAAAGGTGACGGTGCGTTATTGTTCAGCATGGCCAACATGGTCAGACCGGGTACTTTCGATTTGGATGCAATGGATGATTTCACTACTCCGGGCGTAAGTTTGTTTATGACATTGCCAATTGACGCTGATTCAATGCAGTCTTTCGATTTGATGGTGGAAACCGCGCAAGCAATTTCGCAAACGCTCCACGGTGAATTAAAAGATGAGCAGCGCAGTGCAATGACTCGCCAAACACTTGAGCACTGTCGTCAACGTATCAGCGATTTCGAACGCAAAAAATTGTTTCGTCGTCCACGTTAAAGGCGGCTGTTTTTGATTCTCAATAAAACAGGAAAATGTGAATGCATCTTCCTGTTTGTTTTTTTTGGGCTGACCAGAAGAGTTGGAATATATTATGTCTAGTCACTCACTTTTCCCTGATGTTTCTGCCGAGCTTGAACAATTGCGCTCGCAAATTAATTATCACAATCATCGTTACCACGGCCTTGATGCGCCTGAAATTAGTGACGCCGAATATGATCGTTTAATGCAGCAATTAAAAAATCTTGAGGCAGAGCATCCCGAACTTATTACTCCTGATTCGCCAACACAGCGTGTTGGTTCAGCGCCGCTTAGTGAATTTGTCACAGTTGTGCATGAAATGCCGATGCTTTCGCTCGACAACGCATTTAGTGACGAAGATTTGTTGGCATTCAATAAGCGCTTACAAGATCGTTTGAAGTCCACAGCGGAAATTGAATTTGCTTGTGAAGTGAAGTTGGATGGAATTGCGGTCAGTTTGTTATATCGCGATGGTGTATTGGTGCGCGGCGCAACTCGCGGCGATGGCACTAATGGTGAGGACATTACACAAAATGTTCGTACCATTGCTTCTATACCTTTGCGTTTGCTGGGGCAGGGCTATCCGCAAACGTTGGAAGTGCGCGGCGAAATTTATATGCCAAAAGCGGGCTTCAACGCTTTCAATGAAAAAGCGCTTGCTGCAGGCGAAAAATTATTTGTTAACCCACGCAATGCGGCAGCAGGCAGTTTGCGCCAATTAGATCCGCGTTTAACCGCTGCGCGCCCGTTAGAAATGTGCGCTTACAGTGTTGGCTTAGTGGCCGATGGTGACTTGCCTGATCGCCATACTGAAATATTAAAGTCACTACAGTCTTGGGGCTTTTTAATTAATCGCGAAATGCAAACGGCGAACAATATTCAGGAATGTTTGGAATATTATCGTCGTATTCAAGAAAAGCGCAGTGCGCTTGCTTACGATATTGATGGAATCGTCTTTAAGGTTAATTCACGTGAACTACAAGAAACCTTAGGGTTTATTTCTCGTGCACCCCGTTGGGCTGTTGCTTACAAATTTCCTGCTCAAGAAGAAATGACCGTACTGCAAGATGTAGAGTTTCAGGTTGGGCGCACAGGAGCTGTTACACCAGTTGCGCGTTTGCAACCTGTATTTGTTGGCGGCGTAACAGTTTCAAATGCTACCTTGCATAATCGCGACGAAATTAACCGCTTAGGCATTAAAATTGGCGATACAGTTGTAATTCGTCGCGCCGGCGATGTAATTCCACAAATTGTCGCTGTGGTTGAATCAAAGCGCACAGCAGATGCTCGCGATATTATTTTTCCAACACAATGCCCTGTGTGTGGCTCGCCGGTGGAAACCGTTCCAGGCGAAGCGGTTGCACGTTGTGATGGTGGATTAATTTGTGCAGCACAACGTAAAGAAGCGATTAAGCATTTTGTATCGCGTAAAGCCATGAATGTTGAAGGCATTGGCGATAAATTAGTTGAGCAGCTCGTTGATCTCGATATGATCAATAATCTCGCGGATATTTATTCTCTGTCTCGCGAGCAATTAGCAAATTTGGATCGTATGGGTGAAAAATCTGCAGATAATATTTTGGCTGCATTGGAGACCAGTAAAAAAACAACCTTGGCAAAATTTATTTATGCTTTGGGAATTCGTGAAGTAGGTGAGGCCACGGCTCGTAACTTCGCTAAGCACTTTGGCTCGTTTGAAGCTTTTGCTGCAGCAGATGAACTGAACTTGCAACAGGTTACAGATGTTGGGCCAGTGGTTGCGCATTTTGCTTTTGAGTTTTTTAAACAGGAGAATAATCGCGCGGCAATAGAGCAATTAAAAGCAGCGGGCATTCATTGGCCGGACGAAGTTGCAACGGCAACTGACGCTCCGCTGCTTGGTCTAACTTATGTGCTAACAGGTGCGCTGGAGATTTTTAGCCGCGATGACGCCAAGTCACATCTATTAGCGCTAGGTGCTAAAG
The DNA here is from genome assembly GCA_021151525.1 of Cellvibrionaceae bacterium. Taxonomy (GTDB): domain Bacteria; phylum Pseudomonadota; class Gammaproteobacteria; order Pseudomonadales; family Cellvibrionaceae; genus Cellvibrio. The sequence goes on from JAGKXD010000077.1 coordinate 6,148, forward strand.
TGTCGGGCAGTGTATCGGCAAAAACAGATTATGTTGTTGCTGGCCCCGGCGCTGGCTCTAAATTGCAGAAGGCAGAAGAGTTGGGTATTAAAGTGCTTAGTGAAGAGGATTTGTTAACGCTTTTAAAACAACATGGACAAATGCCAGCATGAAATTAGTGGTGTCCTTGTGCTTATTATTTTGCATTAGTTTTTTGAGCGGTTGCGCAACAACGCCCCCCTCTAATCCGAATAACATTTGCGATATCTTTGCGGAAAAAGGCGATTGGTACAAAGCAGCAAAAAAATCGGAGAATAAGTGGGGGACATCTGTACCCATTATGATTTCCATCATGTACCAAGAATCGCAATTTGTACAAAAGGCTCGCCCAGCGCGCACAAAAATATTATGGATTTTTCCTGGGCCTCGCCCGAGTAGCGCTTATGGTTTTGCGCAGGTTAAATCAGATACTTGGGAAGATTATCAGCGTGAAGAAGGCGGCATGTGGGCGCGGCGCGATAGTTTTAAAGATGCAGTGGATTTTATCGGCTGGTACAACTACCAGAGTGAAAAACGCAGCAAAATTAAACGCAATGATGCCTACAATCTTTACCTTGCCTATCACGAGGGGCATGGTGGCTTTAATCAGAAAACGTACAACAGTAAAGCTTGGTTGAAATCAACAGCCCAAAAAGTGTCATCGCGTGCGGTTGAATACACCAAACAATTGCAGCAATGTGAAGATAGTTTGGATAGCGGTCACTGGTGGTGGCCTTTTTAATTAATATTATATTTATGTAATTAATATTTGATGAGCTTTGGAGCCAGTATGGATCAAGAATCAATTGTGTATGGTTGCATAAAAGATATTCCTGCAATGGCAAACTACTCGGAGCGCTTGCGTATAAATCGCGAGGCAATGCTGAGTTTGCCTACAGCAGACCAGTGGCCGTTTTTATGTCAGGAAATGTTTTCCATTCCTGAAGTAAATGTGCTCAACAACAACTACCAAACCGAAGTTTTGCATTTCGGGGCATCTTATAAAGCAGTTGAATACGAGTGGGATCAATGGATCGCACAATTCGAACAATTGTTAAGCAGAATGTATTGGGTATCTGCCACTGTACATTTAGAAACTGAATTATCAGGTACTCATACTTTCACATGGGAGGCGGGCGGGAATTGCCATATACCTGGTTCCGGAGAGTTTAATGTGAAATGCGAATGGAGCCACGAAGGGGCTTTAAGCTTTTGATTTTTATTGTTTTCGAAGAAAGAACCTTCATTAACTGAAGAGAATATATTTAATAGGGAGTCGTCATCCCCGCTAGGCGAGGATGACGACTCCCAAGTGAATTGGTAAACATTATGTCAAACAATTTAATCACTCCAGATTTTCGTTTCCGCCGTTTGCGCAGAACTTCTGCATTGCGTGAATTGGTGCGTGAAACTCATTTGCGTATGAGTGATTTTATTTTTCCAATTTTTGTGGAAGAGGGCATAACAGCGCCCGTAGCGATTAAAACCATGCCGGATGTTTATCGCTATCCCGAATCGCAATTGGCAGATGTAGTTACACGTGTATGGAATAAAGGCATTCGTGCGGTTTTATTATTCGGTGTATCAACCCATAAAGATGAAATGGGCTCAGACACTTGGGCACAAGATGGTTTGCTTGCACGTATGATCCGCATTGCAAAACAAGCGCAACCGGAAATGTTGGTGATTAGCGATAATTGTTTTTGCGAATATACAACTCACGGTCACTGTGGGGTTACTCACAAGAACGACGTTGATAACGATGCAACTTTAATTAATTTGCAGCGCCAAGTTGTTGTGGCAGCGAAAGCTGGTGTAGATATGATCGCACCATCGGGCATGATGGATGGAATGATTTCAGCAATTCGCCAAGCCTTAGATGAAGCAGGTTTTGCGCATATCCCAGTTATGTCTTATTCCACAAAATTTGCATCAGCGTTTTACGGGCCATTTCGTGATGCTGTTGACAGTACTTTCAAAGGCACTCGCAATACCTATCAAATGGATTTCGCCAATGCGCGTGAAGCACTTGCCGAATCAATGCAAGATGAAGCCGAAGGTGCGGATATTTTAATGGTAAAACCCGGTACGGCTTATTTGGATATTCTCGCGCATATCCGTGCAAACTCTGCACGCCCCTTAGCGGTTTATCATGTGAGTGGTGAATACGCCATGATTAAAGCCGGCGCAGCGGCAGGTGTGATTGATGAGAAAGCAATTGTTTTAGAAACTATGACGGCGTTTAAGCGGGCTGGTGCGGATTTGATTATTACCTATTACGCGGAAAAATTAGCCGAGTGGTTGTAGCCTGTAAGGAGCAAAGCGCATTACGGGAAATTTCGGGTTCTGAACTCCCCGTAATGCGCTTTGCTCCTTACAGGCTAGGTTAAATATCCGATCAATACCCCACCGATTTTGAGTGTAATAAATACCTAATGTTCTTCAGCGATTCCCGCCAGCATTTTTTTAATCCACTTACGGGTAAATACCGCGAGTTGGTTGCCCAGTGTTTGAGTCTTTTGTATCAGCGCCTTTATACCGATCTGCGCGATTATGGTAATGCCATGAATCGCGAACAGCTTGTGGATATTTTTAAAGAAGCGATTGCCCGTGCGCCGATTTTAGATTCGGATAGAGACGAAGAGGAATTCAATGAGCAAGGCGAATTAATTGAAAGTCAGGAAGGGCGTTTTAAAAGCCAGCGTGATCTTGCGACCTTTGTCATTAACCGTTTGGTAGAAAATGGTTGGCTGGAAAAGCAAGTTGATGAAACAAGCTTGCAAAGTACTTATGGCTTTAGTCGTATGGGTCGTCTGTTTACCCAGGCCTTTGCGGATAATCAAGCCAATCATTTTCGTACGCGGAACCGCAATACGCGCAACACACGCAATAGTTTGCAAGCATTTTACGAGCAAGGGGAAATTCACGACTTGCTTGATGCCTACGAATATTCCGAGCGTATCATTAGCGACTTCACTGATGTTATTTCCGAGCTTGAAGAACGCAAGCGCCAACTGGTGCGTGAAGTGGAATCCCGCCAGTTAATTCAGCAGGCGAGTGATGAATTTTTCGACTTTATGGAAACGGTATTTAAACCGGATTTGGAAGTGCGCCTGTCTGCAGACAGTGTTGAAAAATACCGCGATCAAATTTCCGACATAATTACCAAAATTCGCCGCAAGCGTAAATATGGTTTGGGTGATGCTGAAGCGGCAGCAAAAGATTGGCGTGCGGTTATGGAAATTCGTTTACGTAAGGCTCTGCCGCAGCGTGTTGTGCAAGGTGTTTCTTTGCTAGATACCTTACTGCAAACCATTGAGTCTCGTTTGAAAAATGCCTGCGAAATTATGTTGCCAGCTTTGCGTCGCGCATTAAATACATTCACGCAACGTGCAGATATCATTATTCGCCAGTTGAGTTACATCAACAGCCGCAGCCAAGATGATTTGATGGATATTTATAAATCGCTTGCACAATTACCTGTTGAGCAACAGGATGAAATTTTTAAAATTCAAGGTGAAGCCCTCGCCAGCGTGCAACTTGGGTTTATTGACCCCGCGCAAATCCAATTGCGTGCCGCACGTCAACAGTATGTTGTACGTTCCACACTTGAAGGCGATAAAGCACTAGATGTGGATGCGCAAAAGGAAATTTTTATCCAGCAGGCATTGGATCGAGCATTTATTTTACAAGGCAGTGAAATTCGCCAATATGTACAAAATGCGCTGACTAAAAATGGCAGCATCAATAGCCGCGAATTGGAAGCAACCAATATGCAAGAGTTGTTGAACCTTGCTCACGCTATTGAAGTGGGGGCAGCGGATAATCTTTCATCACGTTTCCGCTTTTCAGTAACGCAACAACAAGATTGGTTGCATGCGTCTCCCCAAATACAAAACGATCACTATTTCAAACAGCGCGACCAATTTTTGATTTCGCTGCTGGATGAAGGACAATAACATGAGCAATATTTTTAGTGCTGATTTAGAAGCACGCCTTGATAAACATAATTTGTCATTTGATGACTGGCGCGAGCTTATTCAACGTTTGTTGGATTATGGTGTACTGTGTCGTGATGACTCACAAGTAGAAGCTGAGCTGTATGATCGCTTTGTTCGTATTCACGAACTGGTTGATGACTACCTAGCATTAATGGGCGTGCGTTTCCAGCATGACACTCAATTCAATTTTGTGCGCATACTTCCGCCGGGCGCGCGTATGCCGGGTATGGATGATGAGAGCGACGAGCCCTTTAATGGTGGTTTCCGCCAACGATTAAATCAACACGAAATCGCTTTGATTCTTGTGTTGCGCGCCGAATACGACAAAGCACTACGTGAAGGCGTGATTGATGAAACCGGTTGTGCAACACTTTCGTTAGAAGCTATTTCATTGGTGATGAAAAGTTTGTTGCGCCGTAATTTGCCAGAAAATATCGGCGAGCGTCGTCAAGCATTTAAACGCTTGCGTCAATTACGGTTGATTAATTACTTTGCCGATACGGATGTAGATTCTGTGGAGAGCTGGATAAAAATTCGCCCGCTGATTATTCATCTCGTTAGTAACGAGTGGCTCAATCAAATTCGCAACCATCTTGCTGATAACTTGTTGTTAGTGGATGACGAGCCAGAAGCGGAAGAGAAAATCGCGAAACCAGCGCAAAAAAGATCGCCGCATCTGACTAAATCTATATTTGACACCGAATCTTAAAAGTAGAAGTTATGTTCCTAAAAAAGTTTATCTATGTTAATTGGGGGAATGTGCCTAATACCGAATTTGAATTCGGCCCCATTAATTTGTTTTCGGGTGGCAATGGTTCTGGTAAGACGACAGCAGCAGATGCGATTCAAACTATCATGACTGCTGCGCACGATAATTTATTTCATTTTAACCCGGGCCAAGATGAATCCAGCCAGCGCGGTCGCGGTGGAAAGCTGGTGCGTACACTCGCATCCTATGTACTTGGATGTGATGACGGTGCCTACTCGCGCCCGCAAGGGTGTGATGGTTATTTGGCGGCCGTATTTCACCCAACGCAAGGAGAGAGCAGTGAACCATTTACTGCATTAATCGGCATGCGTGCCTTTGTGGAAACCGCCGGGCAGGGTGCCAGCCAACAGAAGGTGGCGCGCTTGGATGATTGTCACTTTTATATTTTGAGTGATGTTGCACTTAGCTTAAAAGATTTATTAAAAGAAGAAAAAACACATAAGTATGTAGTGCCGCTCGATAAAGTTTATGCAGGCTTGCGTCGGCAATTTGGTCAGGAGCAAGTTGAAAAATACGATAAGAAAAAGCCTTATTTGTGTCGTCTTTACGGCGCGTTACGTGGCCGAAAAGATGCTGTCTCCGAACGTGAAGCGATGAATGCTGCACGTGCCTTTTCTCGTTTTATGGCTTACAAACCTATCAAGGGTATTGATGAATTTGTTGCTAACGAAGTCTTGGAATTCCGCGATTTAGGCGAAGCAATCCGTACAGTGTCGGCAATGCTCAAGCGAATCCATACCATGGAGTCTGATGCGCGCCAATTGCGTGAAGCTATAGAACGCATGGCAACAGGTCGTACGCTGTCTGACAACTTTATTAGCAATTGGCTTGAACAGCAGCTTCTATATTATTCGGTTGCCAAACGTCGTTTTGGTGATTGTCAGGCACTTTATCTTGAGGCAAAACGTAAGCAACAATTATTACGTGAAGTATCCGTTGGCCACAGCCAATCCTTAGCGTTGTGCGAAACACGCCGCGATGAAATTAATCAGTTGATACTTGCTGCTACTGCACGTCGCCTCGGTGTGCCGGCGTTGCGCGATAAGGATCAATTAGAGCACGAAAAAATTACGCAAGAAAAAACGATTCATCAGCAGGTGCCGGAATTATTAAAACAAGACCAACAGCTGCAAACCAATATTGGTGCGGCACAACAATTTGTGCAGGCTTTGCGTAACACCTCCATAAGCTTGGAAATTCCCGCGTTTAAAGATGCCCATTTACATCAACTTGCTAAAGTTTTAGCAGCCGAAGTTGAGCAAATTGATATTCATCAATTATTGAATCGCGATTGGATTGATGTGAGTTCTCTATCGACACACTTGGAGGCAGTGAGCGCACAACAAAAAAATCATAATCTATTTGTGCACACCTTATTCGCGTTAGATGCAAGCTCGGCGAGTACGCATCAAGGCGTAAAAATTAATTTGCGCGATCAATTGGCGCAGGAACGCGATAAGCGTCGCGCAACTTGCGATAGATTGCAAAAAGCTATTGAGGTTAAGCGTCGTGAAATTCAAACGCTTGAAGCGCATCAAGTTAACTATCCTCCTTTCGTGCGTGCTGCGCTTGAAGCTATCGCACAGCAATGCTCCAAAGCGGATGTGCGTGTGCTTTGCGATTACATCAGCGTTACCGATCCTGAATGGCAAGCTGCAATCGAAGGTTATATTGGTGCGGCGCGGTTCGGGATTATTGTGGCTCCTGAGTATGAAGCCGAAGCTATTGCAGTAATACGCAATATGTCTGGCCAGGTGAATCGCGCGCGTATTATTCAAGGCGATAAAGCGCGTAAAGATTTAGAGCGCTCCGGCAAGAATCCAGATAATTCAATTATTGATGTGATGAGTTTTTCTCACGCAACGGCTGAAGCTTATATAACGGCAAGTTACGCCAATGTGCAGCGTGTGGAAAATGCTAACGAACTGCGCAATACCCGCCGCGGCATAACCAAAGATGCTATGGGCTCCGGCAATTACGCTATGTTCCGTTGCGATATGGCAGATAGTGATTTGGTGTTTGGCCAAGCGGCGCGCGAGCGCGCACTCAATGCCAAGCGCAATGAATTCCATGAACTCAATGTGGAATGGCAAGCAGCGACTGACTATGTTACTGAAACTCAAGAACTGCTTTCCGCCATTGATAAATTAAAAACACTGGCTTATGCGGATAGTTTGCAAACCATGTTGGCGGCACAAGATCGTATTGCCGCTATTGATTCGAGTTTGCAGAAGTTGGATTTGAGCGATACAAAAGCATTAGATGATGAACTTGAAGAGCTGAAAAGCCGCCTGCAAGAGCAGCAAGTCATTTTCAAAGAAATTAACAATGCGCATGTCGATTGCCGTGCTGAGTTAAAAAATGCTGACAGTCATTGTACGAAATTAGATGCTGAACAAGAAAAAACCTTAGCGGTAGTGGATGAGTGTGAAGCGAATTTGCAATCGATCGTAGGCTTGTGGCCAGAGTTTTCAGTTGACGAACGCTTGCAAGCAGCAGATGAGCTTATTAGTCAACACTCAGTAAGCTATTTTGAAAATAGTTTGGCGAGTGTAAATGCCGAACTGAAAAACATTTTGCACAAGCTACAAAGTGCGGTGATGCAGCACAATCAATTTTGCCAAAATGCGGATGCTATTTTATTTAACATTGATTACCTAAACGAGTTAGGTAATGCAAACTTCCGCTCAGTGTGCGATATGCGCCGCCAGTTTGATGCGCTCTACAATCGCGATAAAAATCATATTCTAGCGCAGCGTCATCAAGAAATTGAGTCGCTACGTTTGAGTTTTAACAACGCTTTTGTATCCAATCTTTGTCATTCAATTTACCAAGCCATTAACGACGGTAAGAAAACCTTAGAAGAGTTAAACAAAGAGTTGGAGCACCATCGTTTTGGTGCCGACCGAGAGCGTTTCCGGTTTGATTGGGAGTGGGTGCCAGAATTTAAAGAATATTGGCAATTCTTTAAAGCCGTAATCGATAGCCCTAATTTGGGCGAAGGTGAAACGCTGTTTAATATGAAGCTGGATGAAAAACATCAAAAAGTGCGCGAGCGTTTGATGAGCATGTTGCTTGATGAAGATGAACAAAAAGCCTTGCGTGAATTGACGCGCATTGCAGATTATCGCAATTACCGCTGCTATGAAATTTACAAAGAGCCTGAAGGTAAAGCGCCAATCGCCTTAAGCCAATACGGTACGGGCTCAGGTGGTCAATTAGAAACGCCAGCTTACATCATTCGCAGTGCGGCAATTACATCTGCCTTCCGTTTTAATGAAGGTAATAGTCACTTGCGCATGGTGTTGGTGGACGAAGCGTTCTCTAAAATGGATGAGCATCGCTCGCGTGAAGTGATTAACTACTTAACGGAAAGTTTAGGTTTGCAGCTGAATTTTATTATGCCAAGCAGCAAGTCCGGCCCCTTTATGGATTTAATTTCCAACCAATTTGTGTTCAGCAAATGCCCAACATCTGAACCGGTTGGTGAATTAAAAACCCGTGTGGTATTGGACAGACAAGTTTGCGATCAAGAAAAAATCGTCAAGCTAATGGCGAATCATCGTCGCACAATTCGCCAACAAGCAAGTTTGGATTTTATGGTGGAAGTTGAAGGTGCTTAGATATTTGACGAAACCTACAGGCAAGTAAATTGCCTGTAGGTTAATCTGTACGAACTCCTACTTGCGGAAAATACCGCTGAATTTTTTTAATGATTTTTTGTTCTTCCACAGGTTTTACAATATAGTCATCTACACCTTCCTCAATAGCGGCGCGAATTTGCTTGGCTTCGGTAACTGCTGTTACGAGCATAAAGCAGGTATCTATATAGCGTTCGCTAGCGCGCATAGCGTTATGGACGTCAAGTCCACTTTTTATTGGCATATTCCAATCGCACAAGACAAGATCATATACAGGATTTGCTTCATAAAGCATGCTGATCGCTTTTAAGCCATCTTCTGCGGACTCTACAGCGAGTAATCCATTGGCTTGTAACAAGGCAATCATCATTGATGCGATCAAGGCGTCATCGTCAACGACTAATACTTTTATATCTCCTACTGACATTTGTGCGCGCTTTTGCGCTATGGGTATTTTGGGGGGCTTGGGTGGCGGAGCTGAAATAATGTCCACAGGCGCCTGCGCAGGTTTGAGTGATTGCAAGAGTTTTGCAAGCGAGCTGTCGATAAGCTCAAGTATTTTTTGGTTTTGCTCCTTTGCGGCTGCATGCTCCGGGTTATCAATATTTTTAAGTAGCCATTCGCGCCTTTGGTTTAGGGTTTTGGCAATTAGTTGGGCTTCCGGCTTGGTAAACATGCTGTTCCTACGTGATTGTGACGAGCAATTTACAGGGCAAATGGGATAAAAGTTAGCGTTGGTTTAAGTGGGTAAACCGTGCTTCAATAGCTTTCATTTCAAAAACTATAGACTATTTTAGAGTCGTCTCCAGTTGTTAGAGGAACTTTCAGTGTCGCAATTTGATTTACTTATCTCTCGTTTAGAGCAACTTATTGATCGTGTTGAACAAGTTCTGCCCACTCCAAAGCCACAGCCAGACTGGGCTGGTACGGCATTTCGGTGGCGGGTAAACACAGGTGACAAAGGTTACTTGCAGGTGGTGAAAAATCCACACAAGATAGATCTAAAGTCATTGAAGAACGTAGAAACCCAAAAGCAGGCCATGGTGCGGAATACCGCCCAATTTGTGGCTGGTCGGTCTGCCAATAATGTGTTGCTAACGGGCGCACGTGGTACTGGCAAGTCTACGCTGGTTAAAGCTTGCTGGAATGAGTTTGCGGAGCAGGGGCTCAAGATAATTGAGGTGGATAAAACCGATCTCATTCAGTTGGCCGATATAGTTGATTTGGTAAGTCAGCGCCCTGAAAAATTCATCATCTTTTGTGACGATATGTCTTTCGAGGAAGGCGAAAGCACCTATAAGGCACTTAAATCTGCTTTGGATGGATCAATTGCAGAGCCGTCGTCAAACATCCTGTTTTATGCAACATCAAACCGACGCCATTTGTTGCCAGAGAAAATGCGCGAAAATTTAGATGTGAGTAACGAAGACGGTGAAATTCGTCCAGGCGATACTACTGAAGAAAAAGTATCACTCTCTGAACGATTTGGCTTGTGGCTGAGTTTTTATCCGTTTTCGCAAGACGATTACCTCACCGCTGCGCGATATTGGGTTGAATACTTGGGCGGAACTTGGGGCGAGAATACAGAATTCGATGCGCTTTTATGGCATCGCAGCCGCGGCGCGCGAAGCGGCAGAATTGCTTGGCAATTTGCAAAAGATTATGTGGGTAGGTTGTAACAGTTTTTAATGTGGTACATCTAATTTGGGGGCACTGTTCCCTCCAAAAAGAAATTGTTTACGCACGACAATGTTGAATAAATAGGTGACGCTTATGCAAGCAGGACAAAGCACAATTCGTAAAGACAACCTTTTAAAGGACGTTTCAACTAATCAACCTCTGTTTACACGCACACCTAATTTACGTGAAGAGAACACGCTGGCTTTGCGTCAGCAATTACACGAATATTTTGTAACGACCTTTGATCGTTATGAATCTCTATTTGAAACACTCGCATGTGATCAAGCCTACTACGAAAAATCCATCGCGTTGCGTCACCCGCTTATTTTTTATTTTGGTCACACAGCGACTTTTTTTGTCAACAAGCTATTGCTCGCACACATGATTGATTCGCGTATTAACCCGCGCTTTGAATCTATTTTTGCGGTTGGCGTGGACGAAATGAGTTGGGATGATCTTAATGATGCAAACTACCAATGGCCAACACCGGCGGAAGTGAAGGCTTATCGTGATCAAGTGCGCGCAATGGTTATCAACTTAATTGAAACTGCGCCGCTACAATTGCCCGTTGATTGGAATAATCCATGGTGGGCGATCATCATGGGTATTGAACACGAGCGCATTCATTTAGAAACGTCTTCTGTGCTTATTCGCCAACACAAAATAGCCTATGTAAAAAATCATCCACAATGGAAACCTTGCCGACAAACTGATGTTGCACCAGCAAATGAATTAATAAAGGTAGCGGCAGGCAGCGTGTTGTTGGGCAAAGATAAATCCAATCCCTATTATGGATGGGATAATGAATACGGCACTCACGCCGCAGACGTTAGCGAGTTTCAAGCCAGCAAATTTTTAGTCAGCAATCAAGAGTTTTTGGAATTCGTTGAGGCTGGTGGCTACAAAGATAAAGTCTATTGGGAGCAAGAAGGGCAAGGTTGGTTGGCTTTTACGCGCGCACAACATCCCACTTTTTGGTTAAAGAAAAATAACCAATGGTATTTACGGTTGATGACCGAAGAGGTTTCCATGCCTTGGGATTGGCCGGTGGATGTTAACTACCATGAAGCTAAAGCTTTCTGTAATTGGAAAAAATCTGTGACAGGTTTGGCTGTGCGTTTGCCAACGGAAGATGAATGGTATCGCTTATACGATTCTGTTGGTTTGCGAGATATAGGCGCGCAAAAAGCCAATGCGAATATTCAGTTAGATTACTGGTCGTCTTCATGCCCTGTTAATAAATTTGCACACGGCGAGTTTTATGACGTGGTCGGCAATGTATGGCAATGGACAGAGACGCCTATATATCCGTTTGCTGGATTTGACGTGCATACCATCTATGATGATTTCACCACACCTACATTTGATGAGCGCCACAATTTAATTAAAGGTGGCTCTTGGATTTCATGCGGTAATGAAACCTTGCGTGAGTCACGCTATGCGTTTCGTCGCCATTTTTTCCAACACGCGGGTTTCCGCTATGTTGTCTCAGAGGAATTAAAACCAGTGCCAGGCTCTCATTACGAAACCGATAAATTATTGTCCGAATATGCTGAATTTCATTATGGCGATGAATACTTTGGTGTGGCTAATTTTTCCAAAAGCTTGGCTGAATTGGCCATAGAAACTTTAGGCGATGCGCCAAAAGCTAAGGCGTTGGATATTGGTTGCGCATCAGGTCGCGCCACATTTGAGTTGGCTAAACATTTTGATTTCGTTACCGGTATAGATTTTTCGGCTCGCTTTATTGGCCAAGGTGTTCATCTCGCACAGAATGAAACCTTGCGTTACACCCTGACCGATGAAGGTGAATTGGTGCAATACAAATCGCGCAGCCTTGCGGATTTATGCTTGCAATCAACGAAAGATAAAGTTGAGTTCTTCCAAGGGGATGCCTGTAACTTAAAACCGCAGTTTACCGGCTATGATTTTATTCTTGCGGCGAATTTAATTGATCGCCTTTACAATCCTGCCAAGTTTTTGGATGCAATTCACGAACGCTTAAATATCGGCGGCGTTTTAATGTTGGCATCGCCTTATACTTGGTTAACTGATCACACACCGCGTGAAGATTGGGTAGGTGGCTTCAAAAAAGATGGTGAGAGCTTCACTACTTTTGACGGTTTAAAAGCACGCTTGAGTGAGCACTTTGAATTGGTACAACAACCAATTGAGGTTCCTTTTGTTATCCGCGAAACCAAGCGCAAGTTCCAACATACGCTTTCAGAAGTAACTTTTTGGAAGCGCGTTAAGTAATTGACTTGGCTTCTCTGATCGGATTAGTCTAGTTGCTAATCCGATTTTATGAGAAGCCACGTTAATGTCATTCGATTTCGATAAGCCCATCTCCCGCGAAAAAACCAACTCTGTAAAATTCGATGGCCGCAAACATTACTTTGGCACTGAAGATGTGACTCCATTGTGGGTTGCCGATATGGATTTTGCAGTGCCTGAATGTGTGACGCGTGCTTTGCAGGCGCGTCTTGAACATCCGGTTTTTGGTTATACGCTTTATCCCGAAAGTCTTTATGAATCTATCATTGATTGGTTTGAGCATCGTCATCAATGGAAGATTGAGCGTGATTGGATTTTAATGGCACCCGGTGTTGTTCCGTCTTTGTTCGCTGCGGTGAAGGCATTTGCAAAAGAAGGTGAGGGCGTTATTGTTCAACCGCCAGTTTATTTTCCTTTTTTTTCTGCAGTTACGACTAACAATCGCAAACTTTTATTAAATCCTTTGCATGAAGTAGGTGGTCGTTACGAAATGGATTTTGAGCATTTGGAGTTTTGTGCACAGCAGGGGGCAAAATTACTCATGCTCTGTACGCCGCATAATCCTGTTGGTCGCGTATGGACTGAAAAAGAATTGCAGGAAGTTTTGCGTATTGCTCGCCAATATGACCTCACTATTCTATCTGACGATATTCATGCAGATTTAATTTACTCTGAGTCTACACATACAATGCTTGGCCGCTTGGAGCAGCAGGGCGATAAAATTATTACCACCATTGCGCCTAACAAAACATTCAATATTCCAGGTTTGGGACTGTCAGCTTTGGTTATTCCTAATGCTGAGCAGCGCAAAACGATGAAGCAGGTTTTTGAATCGCTCCATGTTGGCAATAGCAATCCATTTAGTGTTGCGGCTTTTGAGGCGGCTTATCGCGAAGGTGATGAGTGGCTTAATGCCTTAGTGAAATATTTAGAAACTACGCGTGATTACGTGGCGGATTACCTGCAAAAAAATATCCCGCAAATAAAAATGGTTAAGCCCGAAGCAACCTATTTGTTGTGGTTAGATTGTCGTGAGCTTGGAATGACGGATGCACACTTACGTGATTTTTTTATTAAGCAATGTAAGGTTGGAATGAACCCCGGTATTGTATTTGGTGAAGTGGGTGGCGGTTTTATGCGGATGAATATTGGAACTCAGCGTATTAATATCAAAGC
>JAGKXD010000078.1 GCA_021151525.1 Cellvibrionaceae bacterium
CCCTTTTTGCTGAGTAATTTTGATGAACGATTTATACCTTCCAGAATTAGATTTACCTGCCAAGCAAACCACGCGAACATTTGTCCGTGCCAAGCGCGCGACCTTTGGTCTGCTGACGCTACTGCTGCTGGGTGCGGGCGTGCGTTTACTGGTCAATGCGCAAAATGCCTCGGCTCTGCAGGATTACACGGCCAAAAGTCTTGAGCGCACAGTGTTGATCACCAAAGCAAAACCGGGCGATTTAAAGCGCAAGCTATCTTTACCCACAACACTGCGTGGCAATACCGAATCCGTAATTTATGCGCGCACTGCCGGTTACCTGAGCGCTTGGCACAAAGGTATTGGCGATTCAGTTAAAAAAGGCGATTTACTGGCCACCATAGATGCGCCCGAGCAAGTGCAAGAGTTGGCGCAAGCCCGTGCCCAGCGCGAACAAATTGCGGCGCGTACCGATTTAGCCGAGCAAACACTTGCGCGTTGGGAGGCCTTACAAGCGCGTCAAAGTGCCATCTCGCAACAAGATTTGGCGGAAAAGCGTAGCCTCGTTCGCCAAAGCAAAGCGGATTTGGCGGCAGCCGATGCCAACGTAAAACGCTTGGAACAATTGGAAGGTTTTCGTCGCATAGTCGCGCCTTTTAACGGTGTTATCACTCGCCGTAGCGTAGAAGTGGGCGATTTAATTGCCAGCGGTGGTAAAGAATTATTTGCCATCACTCAAACCGATTTATTGCGTCTCACTGTTTGGGTTCCGCAAGCCTATGCCGACCAATTAAAAAGTGGCGCGCAGGTGCCGGTGAGTTTGAACGAGCAGCCCAGCGCAAAACTTCAAGCGACGATTGAGCGAATTGCCGGTGCTATAGACGCAAGTACGCGAGCGCGCCAAGTCGATTTGATGTTGCCAAATCCCGGTGAAAAATTATTGCCGGGCGCTTACGCGGAAGTGAATATTCAATTGACGGGCGGCATTAACACCTTAATCGCACCTGCTGCCACCTTAATTATTAATGACCAAACACAGCGCGTGGCGATTGTGGAAAAAAATAATCACGTGCGCTTTCAAGAGGTAAAACTTGGGCGCGATCTCGGCCGCGATGTAGAAATTCTGGATGGTATTTCCGCAGAGGATACGCTAGTGGTGAGCCCATCTGATCAGCTGGTTGATGGTGAGCTGGTCAAAGGTTTGGCTTGGAAGCCAGCAACCAACGAAAATACATCCAAGAAAAATGACAGCGACAATAAAAACGACGATAAAAAAAGACAAGGGAAAAACAGCGAAGAGAAAAAAGATGCGCAGAATAAAAATGACCAGTCCAACAACGATAGTGAACAAAAACCTAAATTCGAAAATAAAAAAGCTAAGGGCGTCGAGTAATCTCTAATCTATGTTGCTGCAATAAATCGGAGCTATGTAGCAGTCGCATATTTTTTCATGATCTAAACTCTATAGTTTCCTCGCTATTCATAGGAGAAAATTTGCATGGTCGAGGCTATACCTAGCTCCAGAGTGCGTGTGGCCACATCAATCTAATGTAGGTATTGGAATTCAAATTGAGTTTGAAGTTGGTTTTGTAGTGGTAATCTCAAAAATTAATTCAATTTCAATGGGCAGCCATTATGTGGGGCTCTTAATAAACATTCAATACCATTTGCATGGTATTGAATGTTCAGATATTTAAAATATTTAATTTGTAAATCCAGAAGTTAAAATCGCATCTTGCATTAATCCTATGTTGTCAATCATGCGAATGCGCCCGCCAATAATTTTAAACACTTCATTAATTTGCATTTTCTTGGTGGTATTTGAGTAGTGAAGAATTGAATATGCAATTACAATTCCACGTTCTTCATCTGTCAACGCAATACGAATTTCAGAGGCAGGCCCCCAAGGTTTTTGCCCCAGATTACTTTCGTAGCATCCCACTTCACCGCTTTCTTCAATACCATTTCTCGCATTATGTGTAACTCTTTCTCCGCTATGGAATCTATCACAGCGAGGGTCATAATCACTTTCTACTGGTTTATGATCAGTTAATCCCTGAAAATATCTAGTAATAATCTGTTCTAATTGTTCGCGAGTGGAACGGTCTTCTGGTGCTATCAATGTATTAAAAAGCGGATCATAAGGTGCGATATTTTTTAACTTTACTTTAGGGGAATCATCAAAATTGATTTCAATTTCTGATATTTTTCCTTCTGTAATTTTTAAGCGTGTTCCTATGTAAACTGATTTTCCATCTAATGTTTCTGCAGCGACATGCTCAATAACATTGCCTTTGATAGAATCGGTGAACGTACCTACAGAAAGAATGCGATTGATGTTCATCCACTTGCTGTCTGCTAGTGATATTGCCTTGGTATTTTCACGAATTTGTACATTTGTAGCTAACGGCAGTTTTGTTATTGTTTTTGCCAGTACATTTTCGTTGAATTGTTTTGCTTGATCCAAGAGGCAATTCCGGTCACAGTTTTTAGTTGGGCTATTTGCAGAAATCGCTGAGGCGCTTACAAATATCGCTGACATCGCCAGCACGGCTGAGGTCATAAGGTGTTTGTATCTTTTCATCGCTGATCTCCTCATAAATGGGATAAGTACATCAATTTTAGATTAAGGCCACCCAGAACAAGTTGGTTTCGTCTTGGAGGCAAGATAGGCATAATAGCTAGACGGCTAACTGTTGGTAAGTACGCACAAAAAGGTAAGTATCTATGACTGATAATTTGCTTAACGGTGAAATAGCGAGGGAAACCTTATCGGAATCGTTTCAGCGCGGTAATGTCTTTGCCGAACAATGCCCATCTAGGGCGGTGATGAATCACGTTACTAGCCGATGGGGAGTGCTGTGTTTGATTGCTCTACGCGGCGGCAAACATCGCTTTAGTGAGTTACGTCGAAAGATAAATGGAATCAGTGAAAAAATGTTGGCTCAAACCTTACAATCCCTTGAGAGTGATGGCTTCGTTGATAGAGTTGCGTATTCTGTTGTTCCACCTCGTGTTGAATATTGCCTAACATCTTTAGGCGATGCCATTGGGGAAAAAGTTGTATCTTTAGCTGATTGGATTGAAATTAATCTTCCTGAAATTATGGCTGCCCAAAATACTAAAGCGAAGTTAATACTTGAATCGAAAAGTTCATCTTGATTAAAAACACGCATCCTTGCGACAACTATGCTTGGAGAAGCATTTGGGGCTCAGAACAATATTCTGAATCTAAGCATTAGGGAGCTTGGTTTTCGCTAATAAACGAAAGCCTATCAATACCTGCACGTTCAATCGCCGCCATCACTTTAGCGATTACACCGTAATTTACTTTTTCATCTGCGTTTAAATTCAAGCGAATTTCTGGATTTTCCGTTTTCCGCTTAATCAATTCCGCTTCAACTTCAACAAGGGGATAACCCTCTTTATCGATATATACCTTGCCTGTTTCATCAACACTAATCACAGTGGGTTTCTCCGGATCTTTTTGTTGAAACGTAGGTTGCGTGTCGGGCAGGTTCACGTTGATGGTGTTGGTGAGCATAGGAGCAGTAATAATAAAGGTCACCAACAACACCAACATAACATCTACCAAAGGTGTTACGTTAATTTCACCAAATACTTCGTCACTATCACTGCCGCCAGAAGAAAAAGCCATTATGCTAATACCTCTTTGCCTGATTCAGATTTTACTTTTGCCGTAGCAAAGTCATTTACACGACTGGTGGTTTTAGTTGCAGGAATTGTGTGTACACGGAAGCCCGATTTTTGTACCAAAGTAATAAAGTCAGTTGCAAAATCATCTAAATCAGCAGCAATTAATTTCAAACGGCGCAAGAAAAAGTTGTAAGCCAATACCGAGGGAACCGCAACCGCAATACCTACACCCGTTGCAACCAAGGCTTCACCAATAGGGCCGGCGACAACTTCAATGTTGGCGGATGATTTACTGGAAATAGCCGTTAGCGCCAAAATAATTCCAAACACAGTACCGAACAATCCTACGAAAGGTGCAGTGCTGCCGATAGACGCTAAGACCGCCAAACCACTTTCCAAGGAGCGGCGCTCTTTATGAATTTGCTGGCGCAAATGACGCTCCAGTAAATCCTGGCGGTCCCAACTATTTTCCAAATTGCTGGCTGGGGTTGATGTTGAATCTGCACTGCGTAAGGTGGTGAAACCAATCGCGGCAACCCGTGCGGTTGGTCCAACATATTTCTCCAATGATGCAGCAGCATTTAAATCAGCAGCACTCCAAAAATCCTTCTTAAAGCGTCTGTTTTGAATCCCCAATAAAGTATGTTGAATACCTTTAAGGATAATTAGTGTCCAGGTCACTACCGAAAAAATCGCCAGTGACCACAGGGTCCATTCAACTATGTGTTTGTATAACTCATGCATAATAATTCTCACTCTACTTCACAAAAAATTAATGAATACTTCAGGAAAATAATGGATAAATGTTTGCCAGATAACTAAAAATCTAAAACGAACTCGAATTAACTAGCGCCTAAACGAAAATCAATGGGTACTTCTACCCAACCTTCAACGGCGGTTTCACCTTTGCGTGCGGGCACAAATGTCCAACGCTGTACGGTTTGTGTTGCAGCTTGATCTAGAATTTTGCGCCCGCTAGAAGTTTTCACTTCTACAGTTTTAGCTTTGCCATCTGGCTGAACCAAAACACTTAAAACAACAGTGCCCTCCCAACCTTTTTCCTGCGCTGCTTCCGGGTAAACTGGCGGCGGGTTATGTAAATAAGCCGCTGTTGCAGAAGCTTCTGTGACTTTTTCTACTGGTTGCGCTGGCCCTTCTGCAACAGGTGCTGGTGCAACAAATTTTTCAACTACATTGGGGTTATCGGTTACCACTTTTTGTTGTACGGGTTTAGGTAATTCTTTCTTTACTTCTTTGGTGGGTTGTACAACTTGTGGCGGAATAACGGGCGGTGTATAGCGCTCAATTTTAATTTTGGGGATCTCTACTTTTTTAACCGCTTCCACAATCGGTTGGTAATAAAAATAGCCAAATACCAATACATGCAAACCGACCACTAAAGCTGCAAATACAGAGGTGCCCAAGCGACGATATTTTGGATAAACGAGTTCGATGGGTTTGTCTAATTTAACGGAGCGTTGCACGAGAGGAATAATCTCTGCAGATTTCTGCGGCAATAATTTGCTTTCGTGTGTGCGCACTGATGCACGTGTGTGACGACGGTTATGGGCGTAGGGCTCCGAATAGGCATGAGCGCTCATGGTTACATCCTTTCCGGTATTACCGGAGTTAAAAAATTCGCAAAAAAAATTACTGATTTACACAATGTAATTTGCAGCATCTATGCCAGATTTATTTGTTTGTAATTTATTGGGGTGATTGAATAGAAATTCACCTAAATCACTATTTTTAGCGGCAAAAATAGTGAAATCAAAAGCTTATGATCTATGCATAGATCAATAAGTTTTTAGCGTCGGAAGTTGAGCTGTTAAAAATTGCGACGAGTGTTTATATGGCAACAAGTATCATGTTGTTATTAAGCCAATTGAATGATTAGCTGAAAATCAACGTGAATAAAAACTATTGCGAATACCGATAAATTAGGTGCGCATGCTGATGCGATAAGCTAATTTTGCTGGAGTACTAGGGGGTGGGGTTTAAATGACGACAATAAAAAATGCCTTCATTAAGGGGATGAAGGCATTTTTCGGGGCAAAAAGAATTATTTGATTTTAAAGTTTTCGTGACAACCTTTGCAGTCTTTTGCAACAGCGCCAGCGGCTTCCTTAAATGCATCTGAAGCGGTTTTTTCAGTGGCTGCTACTTTAACTAGATTGGCAGCATGGGTTTGGAAATCTTTTAGCTGCTTGTCAAACTCTGCTTTCTTTGTCCAAATCTCAACTCGAGCTTTGGTATCTGGCTCCCCTAGATTAGATACTTCTGGGAAAGAGGTATCTAAGAACTCACTTAATACCTCTATACGGTTTGCGCGTTTTTGAATGTCAGCTTGGTTGTATTCAGCTTTTCCTTGAGATGCATCGCCAATAGGTTTAAAGCTATTGCCAATCAACGTGAATGCAGCCTTGCGTACCGCGATTGCTTGTTTTGCGGGATTGGGTCCTGGTGCTGCAGCTGGTTTATCGCCAGCAGGTGCTGCGTCTGCAGCAAACAAATTGATGCTCACTGAAGCTAACACAGCAAAGCTCAATGTTTTTAAGGTTAAATTCATGCAGTTATACTCCTAGCAGAAAGTCCAATAATCTTATGTTTTTGATCTTGATGCTTAATTGCCTGTGCTCAATTAAGCCTTAAAGGTCACTTGTGTCCAGCAAGCATTAGGCCAATGTTTTTGATCTTTGGTTTAAAACTTTAAAAATCAACACTTGATCAAAATAAAGCACAATAAATTAAATGTTTGGCAAGAAATCAACATCGCTATTTAATGTTTGTTTAATTTTAAACACCAAATTTATAGTAATAAAAATCTAGAAGAAAAGTATTTCCAAGTAACTATATCGCGTACTAGTCCTCATTGTTCAAGTATTCGTCAACCTGTGCAAATTCAATCATTTCGATATTTAAAGTGTTTAATTTTGAACACAGATTATTATTAGTAAGCATTAGTAATAAAGTTCGCTATTCAGGCACATTAATTGCCCTAATAAATAAAAAGCAGCCATTAGCTCTAATACTAAGGTTTTGAACCAAAACGGCTGCAACATCTCGGCAAAAATCAACTTCTCAACCCGCACTGCGTATTGAGAACCTATCGGTAACCTTCCTTTTAATATTGCCGCACTGGCCAACAGCCTTTATATGGATGTCGTTATGATAAAACTCTTCAATCAATTTCAGTTGAAATTGGTAAGTATGAATATTCTATGCATTGTTATTTTTGCAGCATGTACTAAGCAGGCAAAAACTTTCCATGAAAACTCTTCCGACTTTATTGCTAGGGCAGAAATTACCAATGCCAATAACTTTGTGCTAACCCAAGAACCTTTCTATTTCAGCTTCTATGATTTAGGCCTTGGCACAAATGATAAAAGGCAGGAATCTCTTGGGATTTTGCAAGATGGAAAACCATTATCGAGTCAAGTGATTGATCAGGATGGCGATGGATTAGCTGATGGTATATTTACGCAGATTGATTTTGAGCCTGCACAAATTAAATCTTTAAGTATTGCCACTGGTGTTAAATTGCCAACATCTATCACCGTTGAAAATAAGCAAACACAGGCAGATGCTTCACTCCTTAAAGGCTTGGGATTTTGGAATGGAAAAACCATTGATTTGGTTCCGCAAGTGAATAGCCAGCAAGTTGTTACCAATAATGGCGATTTGTATTCAGCGGTTAAAATTAATTATGCGAATTGGAATATTAATAATCAGCAAATAAAGATCGCGACTCATATAGCCGCTAATGCTGCAAGCCGCTTGATACATGTACAACTAACTGCGAATGAAGCCTTACCAAATTTAGCGGTTGGGCTAGAAAAATCACCCGCTATAAATTTAATTCAAGGAGATACAAATATTGCCGGTGATGCCTGGACGTATGTGGCGACTTGGGGCAAACAGAGTTCAACCAAATTGAGTGACGATTCCGGTGTGGCTATTATTTTTCATCGCGCAGATCGTAAAGAACAAGTACAAGACGAAAATCATTATGTCTCAGTGCTTAGTGATCCTGCTGGAAAATTGGAATATTACTTTGTTACAACAGGAGAGAAGGAACTCAACAGTATTAAAACGGAAGCGGAATTCAAAAATTATTTGGATCGCGAAGTGGAGCGTTTAACCAAAGCACCGCGTATTCGTTTTGAATCCAGCTTAAGTGCACATGCGAAAAAAAATCTTGATGCAGAAGCGGCATTGCATTGGGCAAAAACTCTTGCGGATTCAGAGCTTGCGCGCAAAACCCTTAATTACCATTTGGGTGGATGGGATGAATATCGTAAACGTCTGCCCAAATTTGAATACGATGTAGTGGGTATGCAACTCCAGGCGCTTCAAGATATAGATGCCGTGAGTCCCAATGAGCGCTACAAAAAGGCGCTCGAAACTGTAACGGGTAGTTATATTCAAGCCGATGGAACCATTTCTGCCTATGAACCCGATTTATTCAGTATCGATTTAATTAAGCCGGGGCAAATGGTTATTCTATTGGAGCAGCGCACAAAAGATATTAAATACCGCAAAGCTGCCGATTATTTGCGCGAGCGTTTAAGGTTGCATCCACGTACATCAGAAGGCGCTTTTTGGCATCGCGCTACTTATCCAAATCAGCTTTGGTTGGATGGTGTTTATATGGGGATGCCATTTTTAGCTCAATATGCAAATGCTTATGAAGTAGGCGAAGTACAACATAAAAGTTTTGCAGAAGTGGTGCATGAATTTGTCATTGCGCGCAATCATTTGCGAAATCCTGAAACGGGGTTGTATTACCACGCGTGGGACGAATCCAAAAAAGCTGACTGGGCAGACAAACAAACGGGGCGCTCATCGCAATACTGGTCGCGCGGTATGGGCTGGTATGCGATGGCTTTGGTTGATGTGTTAGATTTTATTCCCGAATCAGAAACGGAATTGCGTAAAACCTTGATTGATATTATTCAGGAGTTCGCTGTAGATATTCTGCGTTATCAAGATGCGGAAACCTTCGTCTGGTGGCAAATAACCGATAAGCCGCGAGGCTTGGGCAATTACCGTGAGTCTTCTGCAACGGCTATGTTCAGCTATTTTTTATTGAAATCAGTAAACAAACATTATTTACCTATATCCTATAAAGATATTGCTATTAAGACTTCTGGAGGCATGATCAACGAGTTCGTTACATTGCATGCAGATGGTAAAATAAGTATGAATGATCAGTGTCTAGTTGCCGGTTTAGGCTTTGGTCGCGATGGCAGCTATAATTATTATCTAACCGAAACAATCGTATCTAACGACCCTAAAGGTAATAGCCCGTTTATTTTTGCGGGTGTCGAAGCCTACAAATTATTAAAACAACATTAACTTCTTGATCGTACTTTTATATTGAGACTCTTATGAGCGAACCATTCCGTATTCCATATTCAGAGCTTGTTAAAAAAGTAAGTGCGCAATTGCAGCAAGCAGGTGTTCCTGCTGAGCGAGCAGACCGTGAAGCTAGCATCATGGCAGAGGCAGATTTGCTGGAAGTTCCCTCTCATGGTGTGCGCATGTTACCTGGATTACTCGAAGCCATAAAACAGCAGCGAGTTGTTTCTGCCCCAACAATAAATCTTGAGAGTGAGCTTGGTGCAATTTGTGTTTTAGATTGCGGTAATGGCCCCGGACGTTATGCAGCAGAGCAAGCAATGCAGGCAGCGGTAGAACGTGCAAAACAATTTGGTGTAGGTGTATGTCTTGCTAAAAAAACAACTCATTGGGGCAGGGCACATGCTTATGCAAGCCGCGCGGCGCAGCAAGGATTTATTGGAATTTGCACCACCAATGCAATGCCGACTATGGCAATTTGGGGGGCGAAAAAACGTGTGATTGGCAACAATCCACTCGCGATTGGTATTCCCGGTTTGGAAGCGAATAAACCTGTAGTTCTGGACATGGCGATGAGCCAAGCTGCCGTAGGAAAAGTGAATACCTGGTTGCGTGAAGGACGAAGTGTGCCTGCAAATTGGGGAATAGATGCAAACGGAAATCCCTCAGCAGACGCAAAAGAAATATTGGCCGGTGCTGTTCTACCTATGGGCGAACATAAGGGCGCAGGTTTAGCGTTAATGATGGAGTTATTAACAGCCGCACTTGCGGGTGCCGCGTTTACACAAGAATTGTTTGCGCGTGACCAAAGTGGTGTAGATTCAGATTCAACAAAAATATTTATTGCATTGAATGTAAGTGCGTTTGTTGATCCTGCTATTTTTCATAGCCGCGTGAGTGATTTTTTACACTATTTGCAAGAAGAAGCTGCGCCATTTCAATATCCGGGAGAGCGCGGCTGGAGTGTGCAGGAAAAAAATCTGCGCGAAGGTGTGCCCTTGCATCAAGAGATTGTTGACCAATTAACGAGTGTGGGAATTACATTTTAAAGCTAAATAATACCGGCAGTATTGTCTGCCGGTATTATTGCTTAAACAGTTACTTATTTACCGCAAGATAATTTTTAAGATCATCTAATTTCACTACACCTGGGCCATGTAAACCAGCAATCCACTCAACATCCAATTTTAGTTTTTGGATATTTTCTAACAAGTTCTGTGAATAAGGATTTACAGCTGTTGGTGCAGGGGCTCCTGCTGCGAGTGGTGTGTAAGCATCAGCTTCAATCAGAATTTTCTCCGTTGGTAAATACACTAAACCAAAAGCATCGTTATGGCTGTTGCCTGCAATGGGATAAATTTCAATTTTACGCTTGCCATCCGTCAACTCATATTTTCCTTTAAAGGTTTGGAAGCTTGCAGGCTTGTTGGAGGCCGCTAACAAATCTGGCTTAAGCGTATGAGGTTGCGCCCAAATTTTTTGGTAGTAAGGCTTGTTGGTTTCGTGGGTAACAATAGTTGTGCCTGCATCTACATAGGTGCGCAAACCACCGGAGTGGTCGAAGTGTGCGTGAGTGTTAATTAAGTATTTAATCGGCTTGCCAGGAATAAGTTCTTTGGCTTTTGCAATAACAGCTAAAGATCTTTCTTCATTCAAGGGTGCCTCAACAATAACAATGTGATCTTTTTGATCAATTGCCAAACTGTGGTGTGTGCCACCGGTTAAATAAAATACGCCAGTCGCCAATTCTTTTGATTCAACTTTTACTGCAACAGCTTTTGCATCAAAAACATTTTGTGGAATGGTAATTTCAACCAGCACATTGGTTTTCACGTTGGATATATTTAAATCCAAAACAGGGAAACCGCCTTGGTTGCGTACAATGTGTTGTGGAAATTGTGTACCGGAAACTTCTTTGTAATTGCTGAAGTTGGTTTCGTAAAGTGTGTCGCCCAGTACTGGGCTATCAATCCAGGTTTTAATGGATTCAACTTGGTTGTTTGCATTGATAGTCCCAACGTAATGATATTTACCTTTAACCGTAAAGCTAACTTCAAGATTCTTGCCTACTGCTTTTTCAGTCGCCTTGTTAGCCAATGCTGCTTTAAGAAAGCCATGCGGTGTAGACCAAATTTCTGCGCTGCGCTCTTCAATGGCTGCTGGTTGTGAGCTTGCAACAGCGGGTGTGCCTGGTGCTGAATTTTGCGGTGCTGCCAAATTCCATGCGTAATCGCCGCTAATATATTGGTCTGGCTTTTCTTCTCGCGCAGGGCGATTGCGGCCAGCTTCAACCGTTTGTTTGCGTGCAATTTGTACGTGTGCTGCAGGTTTTTCGTAATCGATATCGGCAACATAATTGCTTACATCAAATTGCGGCCACGCCAAGCTGGGTGCTGGCGCTTGGCCAAATTGATACCAGCGGCCTGTTGCTGAAAACTCAATGGTTTTAGTATTGGATATATTCAATGCATCGGCTGCAGATTTTAATGTGGCGGCATTTGCACTCAGCGCAGCTCCCGTTAAAGCAACCGCTAATAGGTTAGCGGAAAATTTTACTCTGGACATGATTCACCTTTTTAAAAAATTTTAATGTGTAAAACTGTTAATAAAATTATGCAAAGGTGAATTAGCAATTGCTATACCATCTATAGAAGATCAAGAAGGTACAAGCATCAAACGAAAATAATCTGATTAGAGTGTGATTTTTTAAACAAACAAATGTTTAAAGCTAAGCACTTGTGTTTGATATAAAAGAGTGAGGTTTAACAGGGCTGGCCTATTAAATCATGGTGTTAAATTTTGGCATCAGTATTTACTGCTGCAAGAGAAGTGGTGGTGTTCGCTAAAACTGTTGTTGTAGCTTCATGCTCGATAGTAACTGGTGTGGATGCTGTGGCACTTGGTTGAGGCAGCGATTTGCTGCCCATTTTTTCATAATTTAACGCGCTTTCAATTTCATCATGCATACTATCAAGTGTACGCATCATATCTTCAGTGTGTAGTTGGCGACGAATATCATCTAAGCCAACCTGACGTTCAATTTCTTCTTTTGTTTCGCGCAGGCTGCGTTTTAATCGGCCTATCCATAAGCTAGTGGTACGCACAGCCTCAGGCATACGCTCTGGCCCTAAAACAACCAGTGCGACTACCAAACAAACCATAAGCTCTGAGAAATCTATGCCGAACATGTGCAATCCTGAAAAAGTTAATTGTTCACTTTAGCATTATTTTTGTTTAATTCATGATTTCCTTCTATTAAACGATTTGATTCTTGATGAATTTTATCTGCTTCTTTGTCTGTTTCGGTGCTTGCCATTGAATTTTTAAATCCCTTAATTGCGCCGCCAAGGTCGCCACCGAGATTGCGTAAGCGCTTGCCACCAAAGAGCAGCAATACAATGGCTAATAAAATCAGTAATTGCATGGGGCTACCAAAATTTCCTGCTGCCATTAAATTTTCCTCACAGTAACGCTGTTATTTAGTTTGTGCCGGTATGGCAATATAGGTGGTGATATTTTCACGCTTGGCTAAAAATATCACTGGCTGGCTTGGGTCTATTTTTCCAATAATGGTTTTGAACTCCTGTTCATTATGTACATCCTGATTATTGATAGAAATAATTAAATCTTCTGGCTGTAATCCCGCGCGGGCAGCAAGGCCTTCTGCGTGAGTGATGGCAACACCTGTAGTGATTTCCAATTCTTTTTTGCGCTGTTCATCCAGTGATTGAACCTCTAATCCTAAGGATTGATTGAGTTTTTTATCCGGTGCATGTGTAGGTTTTTTAGTGTTGGATTCTTGTTGCGGCAACTCAGCCAACACAATCTCGTAATCTTTAATATTACCCTTGCGCCAAATACTTAAATTTACCTGGGTGCCGGGTAGGGTGGCTGCGCTTAAGCGACGTAGCTCTGTGCTTTTTTCAATAGCCACACCATTAAATTTCAACACTATGTCGCCTTCGGCTAATTTTGCTTTATCGGCAGGGCCACCTTTTTCGATGCGGCTAACCAGTGCGCCGGTTTCTGTGGGGAGTTTGAGTGCTTTGGCAACATCTTTATTCACATCTGCCAAATAAATACCAATGCGCCCACGAGCGAGTTTGCCGTGTTCTTTAAGTTGATTGGCGACACGAATTGCATCGTTAATAGGAATTGCAAATGAAATTCCCATATAGCCGCCAGAGCGACTATAAATTTGCGAATTTATGCCTATCACTTGCCCTTGCATATTAATCAAGGGGCCGCCGGAGTTGCCGGGGTTAATGGCTACATCAGTTTGAATGAGCAATAAGAAGTCGCCAATTTCGCGCGCTTTGGCAGAAATAATTCCGGCAGAAATACTATTGTCCAAATCAAAAGGCGAGCCAATGGCAATAACCCATTCGCCCACTTTAATTCGGCTTGAATCGCCCAGCGTGACTTGAGGTAAATCCTTACCTTCAATTTTTAGAACGGCTATATCAGTATTAATATCAACACCAATAATTTGTGCAGTAAATTCGCGTCTATCCGTAAGCTTTACGAAAACTTCATCGGCATCTTTAACTACATGGGCGTTGGTTAAGATAAATCCCTCTTTTGAAAAAATAAACCCAGAACCTACACCGCGCGATATTTCTTCATCATCTTCATTCGGTTGTTCAGGCTTTTGCGGCGAAGATTTTTCATGGGGCAATTTTTTAGCATGTGGGTTGGGTGTACCAAAGTAGCGTTTATATAACTCGTCCTCTTCAGCGGAAGATGAGGCCGCTACTTTTTGTACTGTACGAATATTAACAACAGCAGGGCCAGACTCTTCTACCAAGCCACTAAAATTTGGCAGGACTTCGGGCGAAAGTGTTGCTGCTAATACGGGTACTTCAACGAGTAACAAGAAGCTGAGTGTCAGGATGTAAAATAAACGCGGCCTAAAATTTTTCATAATTGCCCAAGCATCAAACCACTATTGATGCTTATACACATCTCAGTGAGTGGATTACAGAGTAAAAGAAGTGGTCGCCTTATAAGTACTACCAGAATAAATAAATGCTTATAAGGCTTTTAAAGATTTCCTAGCTTTTCTTGGCCGATAATTTCTCAACGGTTTCCAATGCCTTCGCCACGTTTTCAACTGGAGTTAAGCCGCCGATGGTTGCAGCGATTTTTCCATCAGGTGTAATTACAAAAGTTGTACGCTCAGCAAAGCCATGGTCAATGCTTACACCTCGAGTATCCAACTTACCTTCCGCCGCTTCTCTCACTTCGAGTTCAAAAGCTTTAGCAACTTTGCCTTTGTTGTCAGAACCAACGCTGAATTTTCCTGCGCAGTATTCCGGGTCTGCTGAAAATTCGTTTAGGCGTTCAATGCTGTCGAGTGATACACCGACAATGGTTGCACCTGCTGCCGCAAACTTCTCACTATTGACTGAAAATGTATGTGCTTGCAGGTTGCAGCCACGGGTGTAAGCCGATGGATAAAAATAAACCACTACCGGGCCTTTTTTTAAGTGATCTTTCAATGAAAATTCGCTGGATTTCCCTGCATAGGAAGCGGGAATGTTGAAGTCAGGCGCTTTGTCGCCTTCTTTTAATGCGGCGAAGCTTGGTAGTGCAATAAAGCTTGCGAGCAATCCCAATACTAATTGTTTTTTCATGGTCAATTTTTTCCAAAAATGAATTTAAATTTATAAAGCAATTCCTAAAGCCCGGAAATGTAGTCCGTTAATAGGTGAATCTCATCATCCGTTAGTTGTTTGGCAATGCTATTCATGATGCCGCCGGTGCTATTTTTTCGCTCGCCGCTGCGCCAGTCCAGTAATTGTTTTTCAAGGTAACGCCATTCCTGCCCACCGATGACTGGAATTAATTGCTGTGGTGCATCCAGGCCTTTTCCATTTGTGCCGTGGCAAGTTGCGCAAGCAGGAATATTGCGGTCGGCATCGCCAACATTAAAAATAGTTTTGGCTTTGGTACTATCTCCACTTGCATCACCTTGCATTTTTTTCTGGCTAGCGAAGTAAGCCGCAATATCGCGGGCATCTGTGTCATCGATACTTTTTGCCATGATCAACATTAGGTCGTGCTTGCGCTCGCCACTGCGAAACTCACGTATTTGCTTAACCATATAATCCGGATACTGGCCAGCTAACTTCGCAAACTTACCCGCTGCACCAGTAGTGGGGCCTTGGCCATTTCCATCTGGCCCATGGCACTCCTGACAGCGGTTATCTTCAGATTTAATTTTGCCTACCTGCGCGTCACCTTGCAGACTTTGCGTAGACGTTTTGTTTGTCGTTGTTGCTGCCACACAGGTATAACTCAATAGACACAAAAGAAGTGCCGACACAACACACTTCATAAGCTACTCTTTTTTGTAAAACGTATGGCAGGATTTGCAGGTGCGCGATAATTCTGTGGCTGTGCTTGTTGCACTATCGAAATTTTTCTCATTGACGAGCTTAATAATATCTTGCGATAAATCTTTACTCTTCTTTGAGAGGTCAACTGCATTAGCCGCATCACCTTTCTTGATGAAATGTGCCTCAACAATGTCAAACATATTGTTGAGCTCTTTTGCATCTGTAACTGATGCATCTACGCGTTGCAATGCAATATTGGAGGACAAACTTTTATTGGTGTCCTCAATTGTTTGCATTAAATCTTGATCTAACTCTTCCGCGCTGACACCTACAACGGTTAATAGTGTAGTGAAGCTAATCAGCATTAATAACTTGCGCATAAAAAACCTAAAAGATAAAGCGAGCCAACAGGTTTTACATCATTGGCTCGCTGTAAAGTTAAGCGAGAATATCTTTAATGACTTTTCCGTAAACAACGGTTGGGCGTTCTGAACGGCCGTTGTTCAAGAAAGTAGTCTTCAAGTGATCCAAACCTAATAATTGCAACACTGTTGCATGCAAATCATAGGTGTCTACAGCTTTGTCTTTGTCCGCAACTTGAACACCAAGTGCATCTGTTGCACCGTAGGTGTAGCCCGCTTTTAAACCACCGCCAGCTAACCATTGGGTATAGCCCCATGGGTTATGATCGCGACCTGTACCGCTTTCACCCCAAGGTGTTCGGCTGAATTCGGACGTCCACACCACCAAGGTAGTATCGAGCAAGCCGCGCGATTTCAAATCTTCCAACAAACCAGCAATGGGTTTATCTACTTGACGCGCTTTTACGCTGTGGTTTTTTTCCAAATCATTGTGCGCATCCCAATTGGTGATTTCAGTTTCACCATCGGGTTCGCCAGTAACAACTTGAATGAAGCGCACACCGCGTTCAACTAAACGACGCGCACGCAATAAGGTAGTGCCGTAGCTCGCGCTGGTTGCATCATTCAAACCATAAAGTTCTTTTGTTGCTTCTGTTTCTTTGGAGATATCAACAGCTTCTGGTGCAGAGGTTTGCATGCGGTCAGCCAATTCATAAGAGCGCAAGCGCGCTTTTAATTCAGTGTCTGATGGATGCTTGGCGCTGCCTACTTGGTTGAGATGTTTTAATAAATCTAACGAACTGCGTTGCTGTACATCGGTTCTCAATTCTGGGCGCTCAAGATAAAAGATCGGCGAATTGCCTGGGCGGAAGGCAGTGCCTTGATAAACCGCAGGCAAGAAACCCGAGTTCCAGTTTACTGAGCCTGCACGCGGTTCTGATTTGCCGTTGTACAACACCACGTAAGGGGGAAGATCTGGGTTCGCAGAACCCAGTGCGTAAGAGATCCACGCACCGAGTGATGGGCGCCCTGGGTTCAAATCACCGGTATTTAATTTCAAAATTGAAATGTCGTGAGTTGCACCAATGGTCATGCTTGATTTAATAAAAGTTAATTTATCGGCTTGTTTAGCAAGATTGGGCAACAAATCAGAAAACCATGCGCCGCTTTCGCCGTATTGTTTCCATGTACGGTTAGACGCAAACACTTTACCCACACCACCTTGGGTACTGGTTTTAATACCGTTTAAAAACGAACTTGGAACTTCTTTGCCTGCGAGTTTAATAATGTCAGGTTTGTAATCATAGAGATCGAGTGTACTTGGCGCACCATCTTGATGGAGCCAAATTACCGATTTAATTTTTGCAGGAAAGTGTGGTGCTTTTGGTGCTAAGGGATCTATCAATTCAGCTGCAGTTGCCGCAGAAATAGTACCTAAGCCGGGAATAAAACCTGCTAATGCTGCACCGCCTAAACCGAGGCCGGTGGTAAATAAAAAGTCGCGACGTGAAGTCATAATAGTTACTCTCTTAAATGTTTAAATTTAAATTCAAAAATGGTTAGAACCTATAGGCAAAATCATTAGAGTTCGCAACCGTGTGTACCAAATCGACAAATGCCGCTGCCTTAAATGGATCAAGGTGAGCTGTTTCTTTTAGGCCTGTCGGTACAGCAACTTCAAATTTGTCAGTCCATGTTTTTGCTTGAATCACTTTTGTTTCATTTTTCAAGAAAGATTTCAGCGCTGCTTTTTCATTGCTATCAGGTTTGCGCGAGAACAAAATTTGATAGAGACGAGTTAATTGCGCATCTTCATCTGAACCTGCTTCGCTAATAATTCGACCTGCCAGTGCTTGCGACCAACCAACAACAATATCGCTATTGAAGAGTGTGAGCGCTTGCAGCGGAGTAGTCGTTACGTCGCGACGGTGATGTGGGTGCGAAGGATCTGCCGGGTCAAATGATGCTGTTAATGGATACGGCAAGCTGCGACGCACAAAGGTATAAATACTGCGACGATTAAAATCGTTTGGATCTTTAGAAACTTCCCACAATGGATTGCCGGTAAAGGTGTTGTCACCAGCAATCAAATTAGACGGCATTTGTGGGAAAACTGCGGGGCCACCAATAACAGGGTCAAGTTTTCCTGATGCATATAAAAGTGCATCGCGAATTTCTTCAGCTTCTAAACGCTTACGTGGATAGACAGCCAACAAATCATTTAATGGGTCAGCTTTAATGACATCTTCACGCTCTGCGGATGCTTGGCGGTAAACGCTAGACAACAGAATTTCGCGCTCAAGTTTTTTAGTGCTCCAACCTTGTTTTACAAAATTACCGGCGAGGTAATCGAGTAATTCTGGATGAGTTGGTTTAGGGCCTGCGCGACCTAAATCACCTGGATTGGCTGCAATGCCTTTTTCAAAGTATTGTGCCCACACACGGTTTACATAAACGCGAGCAGTTAAAGGGTTGTCACCGCTGGCAATCCAATTGGCTAAGGCAGTACGACGGCCCGTTGAGTTGGCAGTTGGTTTTATATCGAGCTTGGTGTTGGCTCCTGCCCACAATGCAGGCAAACCAGGCTCAACTGCTTCCAATGGCTTTTCATGAATACCGGTAAAACGTATGCGTGTTTCCGGCGCTACTGTGCCTAGTTCACCAACGGCTGTGAAAGTGTTTGATCCTTTGATTGGGCGCAAGTTATCAAACTTTTTCAGTTCTTTTGTTAATTTTTCATACTCAGCCCAGCGCGGTTCGTTCGCTGGATCGTATTCCACGCCGTTTTTGTTTTCGGCAGATAGTTTGAGGTAAGCAACAATGTCGCGCTCAGAGGCAACAGCATTAGTGCGGTAATTCACCCACTTGTCTAATGGAGTCCAATCTTTTTCTGGTTTGAAAATAGCATCGCGGCTATCCGTTAAATAACGCTCGTTGTGATACTTGCGACCTTTTTCACGCACTGTATCCAAAATAGCTTTTTGTTTTGCACGAATTTCTTTTGTTGCTGCTTGATAGGCGGCTTGTTGCTTGGTGTATTCAACATCCACCGGCAACTCAGAACCCTTAGGCAGCGGCGCTTTTTCGTTGACGATTACATTGGCAAAAAACGCTTGCAGTTGGAAATATTCTTTTTGGCTTACTTTATCAATTTTGTGGTTGTGGCATCTCGCGCAACCAATGGTAGAGCCAAGCAAAGATTCGCCCACCAGATCGGTCATGTCGGTTTCAATTTGGTATTTACGTTGAACCAAATCACGCGAGTTATAATTGTCAGGGTAACCCGCTAAGTAGCCGGTTGCGATTTTTGCTTCCAGAGAATCTGGCCACAACTCATCACCCGCAATTTGCTCTTTGATAAATTGATCAAAAGGTTTGTCGTTGTTAAAGGCTGCAATCACATAATCACGATAGCGCCAGTTGTTGCTACGCGTCTGATCGTTTTGGAAGCCGGCGCTATCGGCGTAACGAGCCAAGTCCAACCAGCGACGTGCTTGGCGTTCGCCAAAATGTGGGGAAGCCAGAAGGCGATCCACCAATTTCTCATAAGCATCGGGAGATTTATCTTTCTCAAAGGCGGCAACTTCTTCCGGTGTAGGTAGCAAGCCCCATGCATCCAAGGTTGCGCGGCGAATGTAAGTACCGCGATCGGCTGCTGGCGAAGGTTTTAAATTTTTTTCTTCCAGCTTGGCAAGAATAAATGCATCAATCGGCGTATTTACCCACGCCTTTTGTTTCACCTCTGGAGCAGATACTTGCTGAACAGGTTTATACGCCCAGTTGTTAGGAACGCTGGACGCGGTTGTCTTTTTTGCTGAGTCTGCCGGAGTTTCATTTTCTGCCGCGTGGCTTACGCCGCTCGCTAAACTTAAAACCACCGCCAAATATAATATTTTCTTTTTCATTAACCCACTCCTGAATGCTGTCGATATTTTGTAAAAACTAATATCGGATACTGACCACGCCGGAACCTGAAACACCGTTTCTACTTAATAAGAAAAATAA
>JAGKXD010000183.1 GCA_021151525.1 Cellvibrionaceae bacterium
GACGTGGGGCTTGTTACGTTCAAACTTTTCCTTCGCCATTGCGAGCGCCTCCTCAGACGTAGATGACTTTTACACAGATAAAAAAGCTGCGAGAGAACAACCCCCGCAGCGCATTTGGAGCTCATAAGCAGATTTGAACTGCTGACCTCACCCTTACCAAGGGTGTGCTCTACCAACTGAGCTATATGAGCCTTAAACCTTAACAATTTGGAGCGGGTAGCGGGAATCGAACCCGCGCCATCAGCTTGGAAGGCTGAGGTTCTACCATTGAACCATACCCGCTTGAATCAGATATTGGCTGCTAGCTCACAGGCTTTTGCCTTTCTCTATTAGAGAATTTGGTGCAGGGGGGTGGATTCGAACCACCGAAGCTCGCGCGTCAGATTTACAGTCTGATCCCTTTGGCCGCTCGGGAACCCCTGCCGAAAACCGCCGGCATTTTCCGGCCTGAACCGTTAACTGTCAACCTATTTTTTTAATAAATTCACAGGGTTACAACCAAAACAACCGGTTAAAAATGGAGCTGGCGAGAGGAATTGAACCCCCGACCGGCTGATTACAAGTCAGCTGCTCTACCTACTGAGCTACGCCAGCTTTCTAACCACCGCTGTTTGTGGAGGCAGAATTCTAGTGAAACATTTACTGAGAAGCAACACCTAAACAATAATTTTGTCGTTTTTCCAAGCCTGATTGTTTACTTAAAAGATCAACCCACACGGATTCGTCTACTTTTTCAGCGAATCCTGCATCCAGAACAACCCAAGTCTCCTGAATTGTTTTTGGTAGACGCTTAATTGCAGCTTCGTAACCCTGATTTTTTACTTCACTTAGTTTTATTTCTGCCTCTGCATAATCAGCAAAACGACCAAAGGAAATTCCATTTGTGAGCTCTCCCCTTGTTATCACATGACTTTCAATATTTTTCTTTTGCAGCTCATACAAGCGGCGCACAGCTTCTTTTTCTGATATTTCTGGCTTGAGGTAAACCCAAAAGGATTCCCCCTCCTGAATCTCTACGGGCACTATATGAGCGGCAATCCCCAGAGCCGCCAAACGCTCAACCGCATACTCCGCCTGCAATAACTGTTCATAGGGACCGAGCATCGAGCACAATTCACCGCCTTCAGCACTGGGAGGTACGTTATTAGGCACAACCTCCGCCACTCTTGCATCGTTTTTTTTTGTCAGCACACTCCTATCACCCAGCTCAGACAACAATTGCAAATTGTTTTTCGTTTCATTCGCTGTTTGCTCGTCAACGGTCAGCTGCAACCCGCCTTCATAGCTGTTAAAAAATGCTTGATGAGAAAAAAACGCCACATTCACAATCAATAGCACCAAAAATATTGCCCGCATTTATTGCTCCGCATTTTTGGGATCATTAAAAGCATAACTAATACCATCCAGAACCAGATCCGGCATTTGCTTTGCCTCCGGATAAAACAACGAAAATTTCTCAGCGTCGCCACCTGTGAAAACAATATCTATCTTCGCCTCAAGTTCCATTTTCCGGATTTGAATTACCGCATTGTCAATTAACCCTATCAACATTGCAGTCAGGGCCGAGTGAACCGCTGTGTTGGTTGTGGTACCAACCTGCAAGCATGGTGTTTTTAAAACTTTATCAACAGTAACTCGACTGGTTCCGCGCAACAGAGAATCTAGCATAAGATTAACGCCTGGAGCGATGAAGCCGCCAAGATGTCGACCATCTCTCAAAACTAAATCCACTGTCACCGCAGTACCAAAGGAGACGAGTATGAATGAGTTATGGCAACGATTATACGCACAAACAACCCCCAGCCAACGATCTGCCCCTAGCGTTGATGGCTCAGCATAGCCATTTACTACGCCGGCACAAGCTGTCGCAACGCGTACAAACTCAGGCTTAATACTTAGAAAAGAGTTACACCATTTTACAAGCTCTAATTCCCTCTCTTCACTGACAACGCTAACGCACAACACTCTTTTTATTTGGGCACGATATAAATTCAATGAAGCCTCAAGCCCACCAAAATGATCGACTGTTAGTAAATTGCCCCGCAGTATTACAGTTTGACCTTCCCGCAAGCGCCACTTAAAGCGAGTGTTTCCCAGATCAAATTCTAAAATCATGATACTGGCCTCAAGGAAATCTCGCCGCCATGAAAAATTTGTTGTCCCGCACCCACTGCAAGAATAAGGGCGCCCGTTGTTGTAACTCCGGAAAAAATGCCCGTCAAAACCTGTGCTCCATTACGCAATACTACACCCTGCCCCAAATATGCTCCTTGCTGCATCCACTCTGCGCGATAGTGAGAAAATCCCACCTGATCATAGTCCTGTAATATCGCAATTAAATTGTCAATTAAAAAACCTGCCAATTGGTTGCGCCCAACTGCGGGCTTCGCTTGCGAAGTTAAAATAGGATTCAATGCAGACCAAGGCTGATCAATCTCTTTTACCTGGTCATATTGCATGGAAACATTTAATCCGACCCCAACAACAACCTGACAATACCCTGCAGGATCGCCCATAACCTCAATTAAGATACCTGCCAGCTTTTTGTCCTGATATAAAACATCATTTGGCCATTTAAGGCTCAAGTCGCTAACCCCCACTCGTTGCAAAGTACGCGAGATTGCTACTCCGATAGCCAAGCTCAACCCTTCTAGCACAGCCACGCCACCATCAAACTCCCATCCAATGGAGCAATATACATTTTGTGCTAGTGGACTAACCCAAGCGCGGCCTCTGCGCCCCCTTCCCGCCGATTGAAACTCAGCCAAGCAAATCTGCTTCGCTGGATTTTGCTGTCGCATAAGAAAAGAATTTGTTGAATCTAACTGAGCAAAAACACTTAAATCCAGAGATACACTAGATGCCAAATTGCTTTTTATTTTTTCCGCATCTAATAGATCTAATCCTCCTTTAATGCGATATCCTCGCCCTCTTACTGAAGACAATCCGACACCGAATCCCTCCAGCTTTTGAAGATGCTTCCATACAGCTGCGCGACTTAGCCCCAATCCCCCCCCTAAATCCTCACCTGAATGAAACTCACCATCAGCCAGCAACATTACAATATCCCAAAGTGCTCCTAGCTCAGACTTACTTGTATCAACCATGATTTACTCCAGATAAATAGCATCTTTTATAACGCCCCCCCAAGGACGTCAGCACTTCATAGCCCAACAAGTGGTTTTTATTGCTCAGATAATCAAGCGTGATATATTCATTTATGACCGTTATTGATTTTCCTACCAAATGCTCACCAGATAAATGCACGCCAGAGATATCAAAGATAGTGGCATCCATTGATATTCGCCCGATTGCTTTAACCCTATGCCCGCACAAATCCCCCTCAGGTTGCATGCCTAAAGTTCTATTTAATCCGTCAGCGTAGCCTCCGGCAACCACTGCAACCCGACTTCCCTTCGGCAAAAAAGCTTCCGCAGCATATCCCAAAGTAGCGTCATCCTCTAATGTACGAATCTGAATAATGGGTAAGGACAAACTCACCACTGATTTCATTGGATTGGAGTTCATGGGCTGAGGATTAATACCATAAAGAGCAGCGCCAGGCCTAACCAGATCGTAATGCCATTTACTGCCTAAAAAAATTCCCGATGAATTTGCAAGGCTCAATCGAATATCTGGAACTACATTTCTTAGTTGCGAGGCACAATCAGAAAATTTTTGCTGTTGAGAAACGTTCAAATGGTGTGTGGGATTATCGGCACAGGCAAGATGACTCATAAACAAAACGGGATTAATCGCGCTTATCAAATCAGTGTTGTTACAAAGTGATTCCAACTCATAGATATCCAAACCAAAACGGGTCATTCCTGAATTGATTTTTATCGCAGATGGAGACGCATAGGCATACTGTTGGGCTTGTACCGCCCAATCCTTGATCTGCTCCAGTGAACAAAGAACGGGAATTAAATTGGCCTTAATAAACTCTCTCGCCTCGCCAATGCGAGGACCACCCAACACATAAATAAAAGTATCTGCCGGAAGATACTCTCTGGCAGCAAGAGCCTCCTCAAGGTTAGCCACGAAAAACTCTCGGCAACCTACAGAATAAAGAGCAGGGCCAACCTGTGAGGCCCCCAATCCATATGCATTTGCTTTTATTACCCCTGCGACCATACCTCTGGAAACAGATGAAATATAGAGCCAGTTTGCCTGAATGGCAGATAGATCAATTGTCAACACGTCGACGTATCCAATATGTGGAACAAAAAATATATATAAACAGAGCAGGCCAACAAATACCAGTTAGTGTCTGTTGAAACTTTATGTAGAAAGGAGTCAGGGACTAGTGAATGCTATACACGCATGCTAGGGAGGCGGGGGTTGACAAAAAACCCCCTGCCAGTTATCTGACAGGGGGTTTGAATTAGAAGCTTGACGATGACCTACTCTCACATGGGGAAGCCCCACACTACCATCGGCGCTAAGTCGTTTCACTTCTGAGTTCGGTATGGGATC
>JAGKXD010000184.1 GCA_021151525.1 Cellvibrionaceae bacterium
TTGTTGGTGATGCCACAAAATATTTAGCGCCAAAAATAAACATTTTGATAAAAATTTGTGCGCCATTAAATTACAAAAAAATGCACCACGACTTTTGCGATTGCGCCATTTGAATGCAAACAGGCAACCCAACAAGATCCATGCTGTTACTTTTTGGTGAAATGAGTGATCACACAATGAAGCCCGTGAGATAGGCAATGGGGTATAGAGAGGGCAAGACTCAAAATGACACGCAATTGTGCAGCCCCATTTCTCCCATAAAAAAAGCCGCATAATGCGGCTTTTTAGCGGTTACTGGCTTTGCTAGTTTAGCTATTCACAGCGGACAGATCCGTTCTGACCTGCATTTTTCTCAATGCGAACATTGGAGAACACTAAATCAAGCTCATCGCTGGCAACCAAAGAGAATGGATCGAGCACTAACTCGAACAACTCTTCTTGCGTACGCTTCAAACCGAAATCGGTTCCGGCATCCGGGAATAACACTAAATCCACCTTGAGCGTTTTCCAGCCTTTTCCAGCAACGTCTTTAAAGTGCTCGGTGAGATCAACTTCGGTATAACAAGAAGGCCCGCAGCCAATACGAACTCGTGCTGTGCCTTTGGGAGCTTGATCGACTTTCACATCAAAGATCAATGCTGAATTCGCATGAAGGTAATCGCTCAACACCTGACGGTTCAGGGTTGAAATTGCGACCAAGCCTTCACCATTACCATTCCACTGCGCGCGGCGAGCATCTTCCTGCACATCGCGATCAACAGCAGTAACGGTCAACGAAGATACTTTAGCGATGTTGCCATTCAGATCTGCACGATCATTGTTTTTGCCTTCCAATATAATCGTGAATGGATTCATTGGGCGGCGCTTGAACAACTCCAACACATCAGTAGTAGCTTGATGCTGGATGCCCTCTTCCGACAAGTTTTCGCTGAAGTCGTCCTTATCGGAATAACTCAAACCAAAACCATAGGGGTAAAGCGGATCATAATCTTTATCGCCAACATTAAGTGGCGCCTGATCAGGGCGTTTCGGCCAAGAAAAGGTTAAACGACCGGTGGTGTCGTAACGAGGTTTGCCATCGGCAGATTTAAAAATAACATCCGCAACCCCCGAACCCTCAGTGCCTGGCTGCCAAATAACAGCAAACGCATCTGACGCATTCAACTCACGGTTAACCCACAAAGGACGACCGGTGATAAACAGGGAGACAACAGGAATACCATCAGCTTTCAGCTTGCGCAGCAACTCTAAATCTTTGGTATCGCCAGATTTCAAAAGTACGTTTTGTACATCGCCCTGCATTTCTGCATAAGGGTCTTCACCAAAAATGACAATAGCCACATCAGGCTTTTCACTGTAACTGCCTTCGGGACTCAAGGTAGCATTACCGCCAGCAGATTTTACTGCCGATTCAATACCCATCCACAAGGTTGTTGCGCCGGGGAAATCGGCCATGGTGTTACCGGTGCCCTGCCAATTCACAGACCAACCACCGGTTTGCTTGCTGATATTCTCAGCACCATCGCCAGCGACCAAAATATTGGCCTTCGGCGAAAGCGGTAGAATATTATTTTTGTTCTTCAACAACACAATGGATTCTCGAACGGCTTGGCGAGCGACTTCGCGGTGAGCTGCGGCGCCGAGCAATTCATCTTTGCCCGACAAAGGACGAGTGGACGGCAAACCTTTATTCCACAAATCAGCGCGCAATTTTACACGTAGAACGCGGCGTACCGCATCATCCGTACGCTCCATGGAGATAACACCGCTTTTCACTTGCTCAAGCGTATTTTTATAAAGCGTTTTCCATTCTGGATCGGCGATCATGAAAATATCGAGACCGGCATTAATCGCTTTCGGGCAATCAAGTGCGGTACAGCCCGCAATAAAACCGTGGCCATTCCAGTCACCCACGACCAAACCATCAAAACCTAATTTGCCTTTGAGCACATCGGTCAATAAATATTTGTGGCCATGCATGTGCTCGCCTTGCCAGCTATTGAATGATGCCATTACAGTTTGTACGCCCGCTTCAATCGCGCTGTAGTAACCTGCAGCGTGAATATCACGAAGGTCTTTTTCATCGACCAAGGTATTGCCACGGTCGATACCATTCAAAGTACCGCCGTCAGCAAGGAAATGTTTTGCGGTAGAAATTACGCGTGTTTTGGAGAGGAAATCTTCGGTATTGGCAATGCCTTGTAAGCCTTCAACCATTTTTCCCGCGTATGCGCGCACCAGCTCGGGGTGCTCAGAATAGGACTCATATGTGCGGCCCCAGCGATCATCACGCGCTACAGCAACGGTGGGCGAGAAATCCCAATCCAAACCTGTTACGGCAATTTCAGTAGCGGTAATTTGGCCGATACGACGAATCAATTCAGGGTTATTGGTTGCACCTAGCGCGATGTTATGGGGGAATAAAGTTGCACCAACAATATTCCCTACGCCATGAACTGCATCGGTGCCCCACATAATCGGTATAGCGATTTTGCCATCACTTTCATCCATGGAAGCTTCGTAATATGCATCGGCAATCGCCAGCCAATCAGCGGCTTTTGAGTAGCGATTGCCATTTGGAACAGAGCCGCCACCATTGAGCACGGAACCTATGTGGTAGTCCTTTACATCTTGCGCAGTCAAATGACGAATTTCAGGCTGAATCAACTGCCCTACTTTCTCCTCCACGCTCATGCGTGCCAAGAGCTCATCAATGCGCTGCTCAATGGCAGGATCTTTTTTAACCGCGTGCGTGAGCGTAGGCCACATCACCTTTTAAACCTCCAAATTACCGATATATAAAAAACACCGCTTCATAAAAATATGAGGATGTGGATACGAAATAAGAAATAGTCAGGATTAGGACATGCTTGTCTGAGATGCTTGGCGGCATCTTTTATCTAGTCGTATCAAGTTTGGTTTATCGAACAGCAGATACCAGATCAAATACCGCCTGCCGAGGAACCACTTGAAGACAGCGTACCGCTATAAATCGCTTAGTGAGAACCAATACGCGGGCTAGTGCGCTGGCACAATTTCATCCTTAAAGCCTAGTTTGCGGATCTGCGAAATCAACAAAAACACGAGCAAAAACCGCACCTTAACCAAATCGCTATAGGCTACTGCTTATTGACAGCGCTGTCAATGATACATAGACTTCCAAGTACACAGAAATAAGTCATAATCACCACCCGAAAGCTGGCTTAGAGTCTCTTACCTCAATACTCCAACCCTCTACTTTCACTCATTACAAAAAACTCAAACTCCATACACATCTAGAGGACTAACGCATGGGCTTACTCTTGGTTGCAGATATCGGCGGCACCAACGCTCGCTTTGGCTTGGTCGAACAGGCTCCTAACACCAGCAAACCCAATTACACTGCTAGCCAACAAATCACCCTGCGTTGCGCTAACTACCCTGACATGGGCAGCATGATTAAAGCCTGCTGCGCCGAATTTAACATTGATATGCCGGCATACGCATGCCTTGCTATTGCAGGCCCTATTGAGCATGGCTTTGCGCAAATGACCAACCTTAATTGGAAGTTCAATATCAATGAACTGCGTGACCAGTTAGGCATGAAAACATTGCATGTGATTAATGACTTTGCCGCTTTGGCCTATGCTGTACCCTTCTTGTCTGCAGACGAAACCAAAACGCTTTACGCAGCAAATTCAAATCCAGAAGCACCTATTGTGGTGATGGGCCCTGGCACTGGTT
This sequence comes from Cellvibrionaceae bacterium, assembly GCA_021151525.1. GTDB lineage: Bacteria > Pseudomonadota > Gammaproteobacteria > Pseudomonadales > Cellvibrionaceae > Cellvibrio. Next base: position 3,724 of record JAGKXD010000184.1, read on the forward strand.
TTGGTATGGCTTTATTAGTCCCCGAAAACGGCAGCTGGAAAATTATTCCAACCGAAGGCGGTCACGCGAGCTTCGCGCCAACAACTGAAAAAGAATTGGCGATCAAATCTTTTTTATTGACTGAGCAATCGCACGTTTCTGTAGAAAACATTTTGTCAGGCATTGGCTTGGTACATTTGTACCGCGCTTTGGCTCACATTGCTGGCGTGGAAGCAAAAGACTATAGCCCCGCTGATGTAAGCACCAAAGGTTTGGCAAATGAAGATGCACTTTGTCGTGAAGCTGTTGTTACCTTCTGCAATACCTTGGGCGCTGTTGCTGGCGATAAAGCCGTTTCAACTGGCGCACGCGGCGGCGTGGTAATTGGTGGCGGTATTACTCCAAAATTGATGAGTATTTTGCCCGAAACCAATTTTGAAGAGCGCTACAAAAACAAAGGCCCAATGCGTGGTTATGTAAGCGATATTTCTATTAAGGTTATCGTGAATGATAAAGCGGCGTTGGTAGGCTCTGCGGCTTGGTTGATTCACAACACTCCAGAATTGAAGCCTGTTTGAGCTTAGAAATTTGCTGAAATAAAAAAGCCGCAATAGCAATATTGCGGCTTTTTTGTTGAAAAAGATTTATGGCTAAAGATCCATCTTATACTAGAAGGGAATCGTCATCCTCGCGTAGCGGGGATGACGATTCCCATATGA
>JAGKXD010000013.1 GCA_021151525.1 Cellvibrionaceae bacterium
GTACCAAAGTTCTGTCATTTTTTAGGTTATGAATTAATTAAGCAGGAAGCAGATGAAAAAAGTTATTTTTATTATATTAAAAAAATATCTGCATAAAACTTGCGCAGCTTGTATGGAACCAAGGATATTGAAATTTTGAGAGTGTAGAAATCAATGCCTCAACTTTCATGAGGCATTGATGGTAGATTCAGTATTAAACGTCGTCTACCAGTATGGAGATAGCAGCAAGAGCTTCAGGGTCTTGTGCTTTAATCTTGTTAGCAATTTGGTGCTGAAAAAAGTAACGGAAGTTGTCGTTAGTCTGCGCCGCGTACAAACACTCATCGCCGGGCAGTACCGGAGTGCTCACGACTTTGGTGTGATCGGTCAGCATTCCATAAATTGTTCCATCATGCAGTAAGCGCCAGCTGATGACTTCTACCAACGACAAGTGTTTTTGCCCGGGAGTAGCCAGAACCGCATGAGTACCGATCATGTCTGGAACTTCCTGTACTACGTCATCGTCGTTTTCACACTCAATTTCGTAGTAATCAGCAGCCGTTTCCAGCTCTACAACCTTGTGGATGGGGGCTTCAAAGAAGACATCATCAATACCTTGGTCATAATACCCCTCAAAATGACCATTTAGGGGGTCACAGAGATCGGGGCAGGGCACAATATCGTTTAACCAAGGAACCAAGCCAACAACATCTCCATTGGCGCGCAAGCCCCAACAAAGGATTTTGAGGCTAAAGAGTTTTTCTGAACTGGTGTCGTTGGAGTAGAGCATCTCAAGGCCATCTAGCTCAGGAGCCAAACGTATAAAGCGCTCATCGTGTAGGGCTGAGAAAGTTTTACCGGTGAAGAAGTCCACCACATTATCCATATTGTGGGTTGAGTTCGAGGTCTTCATAATGCCACCCCCTTAATACAAGCGGTTGGTGATAGCCTGCTGGATTTACGCTGGCTGGCGGTAAAGAGGCAGATTTCAATGCCTCTCAAAACCAAGTATATGCTAAAGATTTGCAAGACAACACCTCAATTTGCAAAAAGACTGTAGCTTTTAAGAGACTGTTTATGAAAATTCTAGCGGATGAAAACATCCCTTTAGTGAACGAATTCTTCCAATCCATTGGCGATGTTGTAACGCGTCCCGGCCGCACAATGGCGTCCGCAGATGCCTTAGCCGCGTCTGCGTTGTTAGTGCGTTCAGTTACAAATGTTAATCAAGCCTTATTGCAATCAAGCAAGGTTAGTTTTGTGGGAACCTGTACGATAGGTGTTGATCATTTAGATCAGCAGTGGCTGCAAAATAACCATATAGAATTTTCCAGTGCACCCGGTTGCAATGCCAACTCAGTTGTTGAATATGTTTATGCGGCGCTCTGCCACATGGATGTAAATTGGCTAGGCAAAAAATTTGGCATTATTGGTTGTGGGAACGTTGGCGGCTTGTTGTATAAGCGTTTAAAGCTGCAAGGTGTGGATTGTTATTGTTACGACCCGCTGCGCACGCCAGAAGGTAATCCAGATTTAACGACATTAGAAGAAGTTTTACGTTGTGACATCATTAGCATGCACACGCCACTCACAAAATCGGGCGAGCATCCCAGCTTTCATTTAATTAATTTACCTGAGCTGCATCAATTAAAGTCTGGCGCTGTTTTATTAAATTGCGGCCGTGGCCCTGTCATCAATAATGCTGATTTGTTGCAATTTTTAAACGAACGTAATGATGTACGTATTGTGCTTGATGTGTGGGAACCAGAGCCCGATATTTCTTTGGATTTATTGGACAAAGTTGTTTTGGGTTCGCCGCATATTGCGGGTTACAGTTACGACGGTAAGCTCAAAGGCACAGAGATGATTTATCAAGCCTTGTGCAAACATTTAAAGCGATCCGCTGAATTATCGATTAAAGATTTAGTTCCTCCGCTTGCGAATAATCAATTGTATGCAGCTGCAAATCAAACGACTTGGGGGCAAGTTAAACAACTGATTGAGCAAGTCTATTCCATCGCAGAAGACGACCAGCGCTTGCGCGCTCTAGCGCAGCGAGCGCGTAAAGGCGAAGAGAATTTTGGTATTGGTTTTGATAGTTTACGTAAACATTACCCCACTCGCCGCGAATTCCACAATTATCAAGTTGTGGGGGCCGATAATAAAACGGCAGAATGGCTGCGCGTTTTAGGTTTTGGTGTAACAAGTCCTGCAAATGAATAAATGTAAACTCGGTTTAATTGTTAATCCTTATGCCGGCATAGGTGGCAGCGTAGGGTTAAAAGGTAGCGATGGCGATGAGATTCGTGCTGAAGCCTTTGCTCGCGGAGCAGAAGAGCGTGCACAAGCTAGAATGCAGCGCTGCCTTTCTATGCTAAAAGATTTTTCAACTGAGATTGATGTTTATTGTTTTGCTGGCGATATGGGTGAAAACTCAGCGCGAGCTGCAAATTTAAATGTTCATATTGTTGGCCAAGCTTCGTCAGAACCATCCAGCGCGCAAGATACTATTGTTGCAGCAGAGGCTTTGCTAAAAGCGTCTGTCGATATTATCTTGTTTGCTGGCGGCGATGGCACTGCACGCAATATTGCGGATGCACTGCAAAATTTGAATGCTACTGAGCAAGTCGTCTTGGGTGTACCTTCCGGTGTAAAAATGCATTCTGGTGTCTACGCCATTACACCTGAAGCCGCCGGTGAAATTTTATTGTGCCTGCTGAAAAAACAGTTGGTGAATATACAGGCGTGTGATGTACGGGATATCGATGAGGTAGCTTTTCGCGAAGGTAAAGTAAAAGCCCGCTTTTATGCTTCTATGTTCGCGCCTGTGCTACCACAATTTTTACAGCAGGTTAAAAATAGTGGTGCTGCGCAAGATGAATTGGTTAAGCTCGATATCGCCAACTATCTCATCGACAATATTTCGAATGAAACTCTTTATATTGTTGGGCCCGGCTCTACCACTAAAGTATTTTTAGAACAGTTAGGTGTTGAGGGCAGTTTGTTGGGGGTTGATGTTATTTTAAATCGCGAACTTATTGCCGCCGATGTTACTGCGCTGCAATTACAGTCGATGATTAAAGATCACGTTGGCGATGTTAAATTAATTATTACTGCAATTGGTGGGCAAGGGCACATCATTGGTCGTGGCAACCAGCAGCTGACTCCAACAGTATTGCGTTCTATAAGTCGTCACCATATTCAGGTAATAGCCACCAAAGAAAAAATCCTTTCGCTCTGTAATCGCCCTTTGTTGGTTGATTCTAATGATCCTGAGTTGGATAAGGCGTTTTCTGGTTATCAATCTGTCTTGGTTGGGTACGATGAATTTGTGTTGTATCCCATAGGAATATCTGAAGAGCCTTCGAAAAAGCTATGAAGCTATTGTTCGATAAAATAGATGCGCTAAAACAAAAGCTATCAGCGCAACAGCAAGTGGATAGCTACCGACTTTTACACGGGCGAGGGCGTTGTTTTGAAAGCTTGGAATTCGTTAATGTGGATTTTTTTCAGCCTGTGTTGTTGGTAGTTTTTTATAAAGAACCGCCTGTTGACTGGTTGAGGCAATTGACTGCTTACTTGAGTGATAAGCTGTCAGAGCAATTATCTTGTGTTTTAGTTCAGCGCCGTTATATGGTTAATGCTCCGTCAGAAATCGTTTTAGGGGCTATGCCAGAGAAAGTATTTGCTCGTCGCGGTGAGTTGTTATTTAACTTGCATCTTAATGCGCAGCAAAATTCTGGTTATTTTTTGGATATAGAATCAGGCAGGCAATGGGTTGAGCATAATGTACGCGATAAACGCGTATTAAATTTGTTTGCTTATACCTGCGCATTTTCAGTGGTAGCTGTTGCTGCAGGTGCACAAAAAGTAGTGAACGTGGATATGAGCAGCCCCGCATTAAATTTAGGGCGAGCAAATCATCAGTTGAATAGCTTACCAAAAGAAAAAACGGAATATGTTGCGGAGAATATTCTGAAGTCATGGAGCCGCGTTAAAAAGCCGGGGCCCTATGATGTGGTGATTATAGATCCACCGTCATATCAAAAAGGTAGCTTTATTGCAGAAAAAGATTATGCAAAAGTAATTCGCCGCTTGCCGGAGTTAATGCCGAATGGTGGAATGGTGTTGGCGTGCTTGAATGCACCAGAGCTAAGCGATGGCTTTTTAAGGCAGCAATTTGATGAGCAATTACCAATGGCGGAATTTATTGAGCGTTTAGCAGCTCATGCAGACTTTCCAGATATAAATCCAGAGCAACAATTAAAACTCCTTGTTTATAAAATACCTGCTTCTCTTGTTTGAGTATAGATAACTCAAAAAAACAAAGCCCGCATGTGCGGGCTTTGTTTTTTTAGTGCTTACTGCGAATAGCGTGATAGGAATTCACCGAAGCGATGAATCGCTTTGGTTAAATCATCCTCACGTGGTAGGAACACAATACGGAAGTGATCTTTATTTGGCCAGTTAAACGCTGTGCCTTGCACCAACAGAATTTTTTCCTGAATTAAAAAGTCCAGCACCATTTGCTGATCGTCTTTAATTTTGTACATGTCCAAATCAAGTTTGGGGAACAGGTACAAAGCGCCTTTAGGTTTTACGCAAGAGACTCCAGGAACGGCAGCCAGTGCTTTCATTGCTGCATCGCGCTGGTCGCGCAGACGTCCACCGGGAATAATTAATTCGTTAATACTTTGGTAGCCACCAAGCGCGGTTTGAACAGCATACATCGCGGGTACGTTTGCGCAGAGGCGCATTGATGAAAGCATTTCCAAACCTTCAATGTAGCCTTTGGCGCGGTGTTTGGTTCCGCTGATAACCATCCAGCCAGAACGGAAACCTGCCAAACGGTAAGCTTTGGATAAGCCGTTGAAGCTCACGCACAAAACATCGTGAGCAAGTCGTCCCATGGGAATAAATTCAGCATCGTCATACAGAATTTTGCTGTAGATTTCGTCGGCAAAAATAATCAGGTTGTGTTCGCGAGCTAATTGCACAATTTGCTCGAGCACATCTTGGCTGTACACCGAGCCTGTGGGGTTGTTTGGGTTGATAACGACAATGCCGCGAGTTTTGTCGGTGATTTTGCTTTTGATGTCTGCAATATCTGGGAACCAGTCCGATTGCTCATCGCACAAATAGTGGCGAGCTTTGCCGCCTGCAAGATTTACCGCAGCGGTCCAAAGTGGATAATCCGGTGCGGGCACCAGAATTTCATCGCCATTGTTAAGGAGCGCTTGCATGGCCATAACGATAAGTTCGCTGGCACCGTTACCAAGAAAAATATCTTCAATTTCAACGTTTGGAATCTGCAGGCGTTGGCATTCTTGCATGATCGCTTTACGTGCCACAAACAAACCACGAGAGGCGGTATAGCCTTCGGCATTGGGGAGGTTGTAAATAACGTCCTGAATAATTTCGTCGGGTGCGGCAAAGCCAAATGGGGCAGGGTTGCCAATATTCAGCTTAAGAATACGGTGGCCTTCTTCTTCAAGGCGGTAGGCGTGTTCAAGTACGGGGCCACGAATATCGTAACAAACACCGTTTAACTTGTCGGATTTCTTAATGGTACTCATTTGCAGTAATATGCCTTAAGTGTGGTAACGAAATTTGAATTGCAAGCCGTGAATAATCGGTGTTTGCACTTAGTTGTGTCAAGGAGAAATGCTCATGTCTGAATCACAATTTAACGATGACTCTTACTGGTTGGAGAAATTAACTCCAGAGCAGTATCGTATCTGTCGCCAAAAGGGTACGGAGCGTCCTTTTACCGGTGAATATTGGAATGAGTTTGGCGATGGAACTTATCTCTGCCGTGGTTGCGCAGAGCCGCTATTTGAGTCGAATACTAAATTTGATGCGGGTTGTGGTTGGCCAAGTTTTTATCAGCCTGCAAACAAGGGCGTGATTAAAGAGGTTTATGACAGTAGTCATGGTATGCATCGTACTGAAGTGGTGTGCAAAAAATGTGGCTGTCATCTTGGGCATGTATTCACCGATGGCCCTGCGCCGACAGGATTACGTTACTGCATTAACTCTGCGTCGATCAGTTTGGAGAAAAAATAAGCAGGCTTGGTTGTTGGGTTTTAATCGTAAATTTGTTTTTTCTTCCACGCATCGCTATCTTGCTGCGTAAATTTATCCCACTGATTTCCGGCGGGGTCATTGGATGTGGCGGCAGTTGCTGACGTATCTCCCGTCAATTGTGCTTTTTCTTCTAGCTTATTAGTTATGTCGTCAAGTTGCGCAATTTGTTTGTCGTAGACTCGCGTTGCATTTTCAGCAATAAGCAATTTCTTCGCGAGCGAAAAGTAGTGAATGGCCAAGCGCAGCTTTCCTGCTTGTTGCGCCAGCTTTGCATGATATATGTAGGCATCTACAGCCATTTGAAGGCTTAATCGTTTGACTTGATCTGTATAAGCACCTAGCTGAACCTTGTTAATAATTTTTAACGCTTCCTGCTGTGCTAAAAAGTGCTGCAGCTCTTGCAGGTGTTGGCGGATTTCCTTCATTGCTTGCGGGTTATCTACACGTGGGCGCTGGGCTGTATTGTTTTTAGGTAGGGCACCTAGTTGATTCGTATAGAGTGTTATGTCGTCAAGATGGCGCGGCTCTTTGGGTTCGATCTTACTCAACTGCTCGCATGCATCAATTAATGCGCGGTAAATTAAGCTTAAGAGTTCTCCCGTTAAAAAGTTTGCCGGAAAGCCATTGATTAAATGTATAAGGTTGCGTTGCTTGGTTTTTAGCGTCATCAAAATACGCTGTTTCTGTATGCGCTTTTTCTCAATAGATTGACTAATAAACGCATAGCAGGCCAACGCACTGAGTAAAACAACAATTGCAGCAAGAAAAAAAGGCATAAATATGCTTCTAAGATAATTACCTGTGGCAAGTATAGCACCGTTAAATAGCCAAATAGATTATGTAATGTGCGATCTTGCTTCGCGTGCTAAGTGCTTGTTTCCAAAGTTATAAAATTAAAGATAAAAGTGTTGACAGAGTAGGGCATGCTCCTTAGAATGCGCCCCACTTCTGCAGACGACGTCACAAACGTTCAAGCAGAAGGATTCTGGGTCCCCATCGTCTAGTGGCCTAGGACACTGCCCTTTCACGGCGGTAACAGGGGTTCGACTCCCCTTGGGGATGCCAATTGCGGGAATAGCTCAGTTGGTAGAGCATAACCTTGCCAAGGTTAGGGTCGCGAGTTCGAGTCTCGTTTCCCGCTCCAATTTTTGTTGTATGAAGTGTTGTAATCGCTCTGTTTACCAAGGCAGAGTTCCAGATTGTCCCCTTCGTCTAGTGGCCTAGGACACTGCCCTTTCACGGCGGTAACAGGGGTTCGAACCCCCTAGGGGACGCCATTTAAGCGGGAATAGCTCAGTTGGTAGAGCATAACCTTGCCAAGGTTAGGGTCGCGAGTTCGAGTCTCGTTTCCCGCTCCAATTTTCTTCAGTAAAATCCAATCTTCCTTGATATTTTTCTTAATGTAGCCCCATGCTGCTTAGGCGAGCACTCTCGTACGAAAAAGGTTGGTTTGTCTCTTTTGCGTTGTGACGCAACTCATCTAACTCCTGAAAGATTCGAATTTCTTCATCAGGCATGTAGTGCAGGCAGTCGCCGCCAAAAAACCATAAAAGATCCCTTGGTACGAGCGGCATAAGGTGAGGATAGGCTGCTACAATTTTGCAGAATAGCTGCTGCCCTTGCATTAAGAGATCTGTGCCCCCACTATTGGGAAGTTCGCTTAACTCAAGCATAAAGTCTCGGTCATCCTGATCACAGTCTTCAAGGTAAAAGGGCGGCTGCTCTTTTATGTGATTTACAAAAGTGCTTAAAAGGCGCATGTGAAAATCAAAATACGCCTTATCGTAATCATCATTTATCATGGTTACTTCATCTCGTTTGCTATTTAATTTACTGAAGAAGAGGCGCTATGTCGGCAGCACTTTCAATTCGTAATCTCACCAAGATTTACAACAATAAGTTTGAAGCCCTGAAGGGGATTTCTCTCGATGTGATGCCGGGTGATTTTTTTGCGGTCTTGGGCCCCAATGGCGCAGGCAAGTCTACCACAATCGGGATTATTAGTTCTCTGGTGCGTAAAACGACGGGCAGCGTGGAAATCTTTGGTGTTAATATCGATACAGATTTTTCGCAAGCTAAAAAGTTTTTGGGTGTTGTTCCTCAAGAATTTAATTTTAATTTGTTTGAAAAAGTAGAAGATATTGTATTGCAGCAAGCGGGTTACTATGGGTTACCACGCGATTACGCAAAAAGCCAAACTGAAAAATATTTAAAGAAATTGAACTTGTGGGATAAGCGAGGCTCACCCGCGAGAATGCTGTCCGGCGGCATGAAGCGCCGCTTGATGATAGCGAGAGCTTTGGTGCATGAGCCTAAGTTGCTTATTCTTGATGAGCCAACAGCCGGCGTTGACATTGAGTTGCGTCGTTCTATGTGGGATTTCTTGCGCGAGATCAATGAGGCAGGAACAACGATAATTTTAACAACCCATTACCTAGAAGAGGCGGAAAGTCTGTGTCGCAATGTTGCGATTATTGATAAAGGATTGTTGATTAAAAATACCAGCGTCAAAAATTTACTGCAGGGGCTAAATAAGGAAATATTTATATTCGATACCGCAACGGATTTGCCTGAGCAATTCTCTATTCAGGGGTTTGATCTTGAAAAAATTGATAATCACTCATTTGAAGTTCAAATTGAAAAAGGCCAAACGTTGAATCAAGTATTTTTGGTGCTTAGTGAGCAGCAAATTTCTATTGTTAGTATGCGTAATAAGGCTAATCGTTTGGAAGAAATGTTTGTATCCATGATTGCTCAATCGACAAATACCAAAAGCGAGGCGCAATAAGATGGAATACAAAGAACAGTGGATTGCATTTACAACTATTTTGCGTAAAGAAATAAAGCGCTTCACTCGCATTTGGGTGCAAACACTTTTGCCGCCAGTCATTACAATGGCGTTATATTTTGTGATTTTTGGAAAGCTTATTGGAACCCGCATTGGGGATATGGGTGGATTCAGTTATATCCAATTTGTTGCCCCCGGTTTAATTATGATGGCGGTTTTAACCAACGCCTATGCGAATGTGGTGTCGTCATTTTTTAGTGCAAAATTTCAACGCAGTGTTGAAGAGGTGTTGGTTTCACCTACGCCTAATTATGTGATTTTGCTTGGCTATACCATGGGTGGTGTTGCGCGCGGTTTATGTGTTGGATTACTAGTGACAGTAATGTCTCTGATTTTTACAGATTTGCATATCCATAGCTGGTTAATTACTTTTACTATAGTGCTATTAACATCAATGTTGTTTTCGCTTGCGGGGTTTATCAACGCGGTTTACGCGAACACTTTTGATGATGTTTCTATAGTTCCAACTTTTATTTTGACTCCACTGACTTATTTTGGTGGTGTGTTTTATTCCATAAATCTGCTGCCTGAAATCTGGCAACATATTTCGCGATTGAATCCTATTCTTCACATGGTTAACGCATTTCGTTATGGCATTTTGGGTGTGAGCGATATCAATATTACGAATGCTATTATCGGATTAATTGCTGGTGTGGTTGTATTATTTGTCGTTAGTCTGCACTTATTAAAAACTGGAAAGCGTTTGCGCGCTTAGAGAGAGCTTGAATGGCACATTCTGTTGATTCGAGTCCCTTGGGACAAAAAACGGCTTATATTTCAAGTTATGATGCGAGCTTGTTGTTTCCTATTCCGCGTGCAGAGTCGCGTAAAGTTTTAGGGCTAACGACAAGCTTGCCGTTTTATGGGAAAGATATTTGGACGGGATATGAATTATCTTGGCTCAACAAAAAGGGTAAGCCCGAAGTCGCCGTGGCGGAGTTTTTCATTCCTTGTGATAGTCCTTTTATTATTGAATCAAAATCATTCAAGCTGTATTTAAATTCCTTAAACCAAACAAAGTTTTCCGGGTTTGATGAAGTGAGGTCTTTGTTGGTGAAAGATCTATCGGCAGCAGCCGGGGGCGAGGTTGGCGTTAATTTGCACGCTCTACGCAATTCACACTTGCTAATTGATTGTACATTCAACGCTGTATGTTTAGATGACTTGGATATTGCTGTTGATAGCTATGAACCCAACGATGCTTTATTGAAATTAGATGGTATAAAAGAGGTTACTGAAACACTGTGCAGTCATTTGCTTAAAAGTAATTGCCCGGTGACAGGGCAGCCTGATTGGGCGAGCATAATTATTGAGTATACGGGAATACAAATAGCTCATGAAAGTTTGTTGCGCTACATCATTTCATTTCGTGAACATCAGGATTTTCATGAGCATTGTGTAGAGCGAATGTTTACTGATATTAAACGCCAGTGCAATCCAAAATCACTTAGCGTTTACGCGCGTTACACGCGTCGAGGTGGATTGGATATAAACCCGTTCAGGACAACGGAAAAAAATACTGAGCCCAAAGTGGGACGCCTGTTAAGGCAATAAGGTGATTGTAGTCGTCGGCTGCTAGACAATCACTTTGTCGCGCAATCTGCTGGCGGCTTTCTCTAACGATTCAATAACTTTTTCTTTATCGTAGTTGCGAATTTTATCCATGTCTAAATACATGGAGAACCCTTCTGCGCGATCTTCAAAATAGCTTTGGTTTTTGCCAAGATCTTTGCGCAAATCCGCTACCTGATAAACCTTCACCGGTTGAGCGAAACCTTTAACTTGTATCTCGCCTTTGTCACGGCACATAACGGTATCTTTACAGAGCGACCAAGTTTCATGGGAAATTAAAATTTCATCTGGCTCTGCGGCCGACTCTAGGCGACTGGCTAAATTTACTTGTGTGCCCAGTACTGTGTAGTCAAGATGGCTTGATGTACCGAATGTGCCGACAGTGCAGTAGCCTGTATTGATGCCCATTCGAATTTGTAATGGCTTCTTGATGCCTTGATTAAACCATTCCAGCTGTAGCGAGCGCATTTTCTTTTTCATGGCGACAGCCATAGATACGCAGCGAACACAATCAGCTTTCACGCCTTGGCTGTTGCTATCACCGAAAAGCACCATAATGGCATCACCCATAAATTTATCGATGGTGCCGCCATGTTGAGTAACAATTTTTGACATTTCAGTAAGGTAGTGGTTGAGCAACTCATTTAGAGCTTCTGCTTCAATTTCTTCAGCTAGCTGACTAAAGTCTTTGATGTCCGAAAAGAAAATACTGATTTTTTTGCGTTCGGCCTGCAATGTTTCATCTTTGCCTTGGTTGATTGCTTTCCAAACTGTTGGCGGTAAGTAGCGAGATAGTTTGTAAGCTCGGATTTTGTGCCATTTTTGTTCGTTTTCTAATTGCTTTTGGGAAACGGATAGTTTGTGAAAGCGATTGTGCATATAAATGGCATAGACTAAAAAATAAGCAGCTATACCAATCAAGCTCGATAAACTTATTTCAATGCTGGTGGACAGCACAAAACTGGGGGCATGAAAGATAAAACTTACCAATATTCCAACCGCAAATGCAGAATTGTCTTCCATTAATTTGCGCAATCCGCCGCTGATGAGCGCATTAAATTGAATCATCGTCAGGAACAAAACACAGGGCAAAACACTAAAGTTTGTGAAGCTCAAAACTAGGCCAATTAGCCCTGCATCTACATACGAAAGCCAGCGTGAAGTTTTAGTAAGCGTTTCGGCGTCTTGCTTGTGCGTAAAATGATAGGTGGCGTAGGCGTAGATGAGTAGGGCAATGATGGTGATAGCATAGAGCGGGCTAACATCTGACCAGTTAATATAAGAAGCCAATGTTCCAGCTGCAGCAAAACAAATCAGTGTGCGAAAATAGTACTGTTGTTGAGGCGATTCCGTTTGCATGAATAAGGGTTCTTGCGTGCTGGTCATTTTTTGAGGCCTAGAATAAGACGCTTAGTTATTTTCAATGGAGGGTAATAATGCCCCCATTCAGCTAATGGCATATTAAACGTTCTTTTGATTTAAATGTCTATTAGGCGATCAGTTTAAAACGGACTGATTACTCTGAATGTTTGCGTTTCAAGTTATTAAAACCTTTGTGTTAACCGATTTCACGGCTAATGGTGAATCTACTGGCCCAGTTTCAAATCTAGATAGCGCTCTTCAAGTTCAGCATATTGTTTTTTCAAATCAGTTAATTCCGACTGCATTTTTTTCACATCGGCTGGTGGTGTTTGTGTGTCTACTTGGGGTTCGTTTAGGGTAAGGGTGGGGTGGATATTTTTCTTTAAGGAATCATTTTCTTCTTCAAGTTCGTTAATGCTATTAATTAAATCTTTACTTTCGAGTGTGAAGTTATGCAGCGCATTTTTAATCTGCTTATTTTCTTCGCTAAGTGCTGTTGTTTCATCGAGCGTTTTTTCTTGAAGTGAAATTTCTTCGTGTGCTTTAGCGAGTTCATCTTCAAGTAGCTGAATACAGGTTTCAGATTCTTGGACGAATCTAATCTGCCGCTGTAGCTGTTGTTGCAACTCTTGAATAATCAACTCTTTCTCTTCTGTTGTGCTTGCTTCGATAAGTTTGCGTTGAAGGTCATTAATAATGCGATGTTGATCTGCTGCGACGTTGCGCAGTTTGACGATTTCTTCCGCTGCACGGGGATCTTGCCGCGTGATGTTAATTGTTTTGTGTGAGAAGGAATCTGGATTTTGAATCACCTGCGTAATGTTGTGTTGAATGTGGTCATACACTCCGTGGTAATTCTCTAACACACTGTTGAATGCGGCTCTATCGCTTACTCCCTCAGACAGAGCCAAAATTTGAGCGTAATAATCTTGGGCTTTAGCTTGTGCCTCTGCCCATTGTTTTTCCATATCGAAGAACAGGCGTTTAAATTTTTCAAGATTTTCTATACGTTTTTTAGCGGTATCCAACTCATCACTGGAGTCATTAATAGTTTGCGAAGCAAGCAAAGGCGTAAGCGCCTGCTGAAATATGCTCCAATATTCCGGCGTGCCTTGGTCCTCCGTGGTTCCCAGTTCTTCGGCACGTAAAAATGCGTATCTCAAGGCCAGAATGCGCTGAGAGAGAGGACTGTCGGGTGGGAGTTCCAGCGCTATGTCGTCATTGGGAGAATGAATTGCAAATTCACTCGCCGTAGCATCAAGCTCAGCGTTTAAATAAGATTTGTAACTAGGTATTGGGGTTGGTTCATTAACTGGTAATGTCGTAGGTGATGGTGCTTTTAACAGCTCCAACAGTCTTTCTTGTTGGCGGCGCACTAAAGATTTTAGTTTGCGTGAATGCATGAAAAAAAACACAGTAGCAGCCAAAAGCACTATGTTAATTTCTGCAGCAACAGCTATAAGAACGTTAGGTACCTGCATGGGGTTGGCTCGTTATTGGGGATTCACTAGCAGCGTCTCGTTTCGTATTCCTTTATTATGGTACAGAGTTTGCCGATATACGAATTTCGGTGCTTATTAAATCCAGTGATAACGAAAAAATTAAGAGGTGAAAGTGGACGCATTACAGCTTTTGCAGAATAGAGTATCTGTCCCTAGATTAACCGCCCCGGCTCCTGATGCAGATCAGCTGTTGGAGGTCTTTAAAGCCGCTGCCAGGGCCCCCGATCATGGCAAGTTGCAGCCTTGGCGTTTTTTGGTGATTCAAGGGGAGGGGTTAAGTCGTTTGAGCAACATCTTTTTAGACGCTTTGACAAAGTCATCGCCGGACGTCTCACCGTCGATTGTTGAAAAAACCAAAAATATGCCATTCCGAGCACCAATGCTCATAGTGGCTATAGCCAAATGCCAGGATCATCCCAAAGTGCCTAAGCAAGAGCAGCTTCTCGCGTGCGGTGCGGCAACGCAGAACATCTTGAATGCTTTATTTGCGCTGAATTATGGCGCTGTTTGGCGCACGGGCGATTTGGCCTACGATAATCATGTCAAGCAGTCCCTCGGGTTGCAGGGCTTGGAGGAAATTATAGGCTTCATTTATGTGGGTACTCCTGCCCAAGATTTGCCTGCTGTTCCTCAGTTGGATGCAAATAGTATTTTTGATGCATGGCCCGCCAAATAATATTGCCTTTTAGTGCCTCCTTGTGTACATTTGCGCCCCCTTGCATTAGGTCTCCGGGCTTTACTTGAATAAGCGTAAGGCAGAGATTTTTTAGTGGAAGGTCTTGGTGGCAGAGCCGAAGCAATATGGATTCAGCACCCGCAGGGTGGTTACGAGCACGCAGGCGTGCTGTTAAGAAGCAAATATTTAGTTTTACGATAAAAGTTTTAATTGGTGAGATGTCCGAGTGGCCGAAGGAGCACGCCTGGAAAGTGTGTATATCGCAAGGTATCGAGGGTTCGACTCCCTCTCTCACCGCCATCTAATGAAAACCCCAGACAACTTGAGTTGTCTGGGGTTTTTCGTTTGTAAGGTGCTGCTTCGAATGTTGATGTGCCTTTAAGATTACTTAACTCTAAATGACTTTGGGATGCGCAATTAAAAATGCTCGTTAATTATTCATATTGATTGTTTTATGTATTCAATTGATTTTAAAAGCATTAGTGGGGAAATCATTTAATAAAAAGATAAATAAATGCTTGACGGTAGGGCGGTAGAACCCTAGAATGCGCGCCTCGACAACGCACTCATAGCTCAGCTGGATAGAGTACTCGGCTACGAACCGAGCGGTCGGAGGTTCGAATCCTCCTGAGTGCGCCATACAAAACAAAGGCTTAGCTGAAATCAGCTAGGCCTTTTGTCTTTTTGGGTTAAAATTAGGGGTTAAAATTAGAATCAAATTCTTATTTAGATTGTTGCGGTGTACTACCTTTTAAGTCGTTTTGCGGCAATTAACTTTCATGAAAAGGACAATATGAAGACGCGTCATTTTAAGCATCGACAGATAGAGCTTTCGTTTAGGCGGCGGAAGTTTGACTTAGAAATAGTTAGAAAAGGTAAAAAATATAACCCGTTCAAGAAAAAGCCTGCTCCTAAATTATTCGGGTGGCGAGTAATAAAAGCTCCACCTAAACTTCATATATATGATTATAAAAGGACGGATGTATCTTATTTACAAACTATGGAGTTCTTGCGCCTGATTCGACTGCATTTCAGAAGGGATCCATGCAAAATTGATTTTACAGATACAGAGAGAGCTTCTGTAGCTGCAATGCTAGTGGTTTATGCTGCTTTTGATATGGCAAAAGGAAATGGGGTTGCCCCGGCGACTTGGATTTCGTCTACCAAATCTGAGCGAGTGAATACGGTGGTAAAGCGCACCAACCTGCTAAAATTAATTCAAGATGACAAGTTTGAGTATCGATTTAAGGGTGGCGATTTTTTACCAATAGTTTCAGGAGCTAGCAATTTATACATAGATGATATTGTGGATCATATTCAATATCAGCTATATGGCAACAAAATGAATGACGAAACTGAACATGCGTATGGCGATGCTGTTTCTGAAACTATTAACAATGTTAATAGGCATGCCTACCCTGCAGAGCCGCTATCTGAAAATAAGCGATGGTGGTTGATGTGTGAAGTGTTTGATAAGGAGTTGTATCTGGCAATTTACGATTCTGGTGTCGGGATGCCAAAAACTGTAGTTGAAAAAACTTGGTTTGTATCTTCACTAAGGAAGTCTTCTCCTAAATTATACAATGAGTTGGCTGCGGTTCAGCCGGGTATTGAAAAGCAATTGATAATGCCCAAGATATATGATGCTATGTTGATATTTTTGTCTATGCAGGGCGATATCACTGGAACTGGTGAAGATAAGCATGGCCAAGGCAGTAAGAGTATTCGAAAGTTAGTAAGTGAGTGCGCTACTGGGCACTTACTAATTTTTAGTAATAGCGGCGTCTATAGCTTTAGAGATGAAGGTACAAGCCCAGAGCTCCATAATCTTCCCCAAGCGTTTCCTGGGACATTGATTCAGTGGAACATAAAATTACCATGAGTGAGAAAGTGATTACTATAGTAAAAGATTGGAGCCCTAAACCGTATGGTAGAGGTCCTTCGGATGGGCCTACGTGCGGTCAATTTTTCCGTGAGCAAATGCTCGAAAAGGCTATGTTAGAAAACGACAGTGTTCACGTAGTTTTGACTGGATATAATCGGTATGGTCGTTCGTTTCTCGATGAGGCCTTTGGAGGGTTGATACGCGTATCGGGTTTTACACCAGAGGAAGTTAAGCGAAAACTGACGTATTCTCATGCAACATTGCCAGCCATCATTGAAATTATTAATGATAGGATTGACGCTGCAATTCGTGACGCAAGTGCTAAATGATTGAGTTTGTCTCCGAGAATAAGCTATTCATTGCCGTCCTAGGTTGGATATATAGTACCTATTTAAGTTATCGAAGCGGACGACGAACTGAAGTGTCTCGACTTAAAGACAGGCTTGTTGATAAGGTCGAAAAGGCGGGGCAGTGGTACGTCGATAGTATAAAAGGGGCTGCGTTAGATTCGATGACGGAGCAAATTTTAACCAATAAAGTTTCGCAATGTGAAACTCGGCTTAGGCAGATCAATACTTATGTTGGGTGCGAAATTTGTTCGGTGGAAATTTTTAAATCTTTAAGGGATATAGATCCCTCTCAATATTCAGCCAACTCAAGGCAGTTTATTTGTGATGTGCATGAAATTTTTGCATCTACGATTGATAAAATCGAAGAGGGGTATGATCTCCACTTTGTGAAGTCGAATTTTTTTGCTCAATTGTGGAGGACGCAAAAGGATTTCTTGTTGGGAGCTGTAATTGCGCTGGAGAGCATTTACTTTTTTTTTAAATATGTATCAAATTTATTTTGATTATCTTGTTGCATCCACCTGCTGCAATTTCCTGATATAAATCTGTCTGGCTTTTTCAGATTTATGACCGCTGTGGTGTTCCGTGTGGTCGCTTACGCCTTTCGCTTTTAAATCGTGAAATTTAAATCCTTCTTCAAGCTTTAATTGCCGCCCTTCAATTTGTAGTCCTATTTCAGTTGCTTTTTCCATCACACGCTGCCAGGCGCTATCAAATGCATTTTTTTGTATCTTCAATCCTTTTGCATCGTGAAGAAGAAACGCTCCGGTTATTGGGGTTGGGGCGCCGGTGTTGATCGCTTTGGCTGAATCTATGGCGGCCTGCAGGCGTTTTGATATGCGAGTTAGTTCGCCCAGGGAACCTTTGCCGTGAACAATTCGAATGTAGCCATCTTTAATGTCGCTATGCTTTAGATTGCGAACTTCTGAGCAGCGTAGCTGAAAAGCTAACCCCTTTTTTATTATCTGCGCTAAATAAGTTTCTTCTTTGGTGTGCGATTTTTCTCCTGCCGTTTTATCAACATCTTCCTTGAGTTTCTGTCTTAATTCCCCGGTTTGGCTTCGCGTTGAATAAGTCTGAAATTGGTATTGGGCGAGCTCATAATAATCACTGAGCATTTACCCCAATTTGATGGTATTGCCAAAACACTTTCTGGTGTATAAGTCAGCAAGCCTGCGTGCTTCTCGCAAGTAAAATCAAACGCATTCACCGCGCCACTGATATTGGTTAAATAAAAAGTAGGGCGCAATAATTTGGTGCTCCACTTGCCTGTCTCGTTAGATTTTATATCGAGTACTATATCTTTATTACCGGTTGAAAAATCCTCCAATTTTTTTACGACTGGAGCAATTTTGGTGAGCTCGGTTTGTGAATTAGGATCTTGTTTTAGTGAGTTAAGTGTATCAACTGCTCGGCCAATATCTTGGTTGTTAATTTGCCTTTTTAGTAACTTAACTCCTGCATCAATAAAAATTTCTGAATCTATATTATTGGGGGCAAGTGCAACAAACTCGACTAAGGCATCATTCTCTTTTTGTGAGTCTCCCGCTTTGCTTGCATACCAAAAATCCAATAATAAAATTCTAACTCTTTCGTAATTTGTTTGATCCTTCATCTCGTGCAGCTTTGCTAAAGGCTTTGCGGCTTTATCGAGCTTGCTCGCAATAATCAATGAGCGAGCTTCAGTAAAAGCTTTGCCAAAACCAATGCGTGCTAATTTATGGTTGTCTTCTATTTCTTGCAGGAATTGATCTTTTACGAAAAAGCCTTCTGTGGAATCGCCAAATGTTTTTGCAGCTCTGTCGCCTTGATTGATACCGCTGCTATCGACTTTAGGTTGCTGGGCTATAGCAGTGTAGGTAAAAAATGTAAAAATTATGCCGGTGAAAATTTTCCAGATGGTGTCCATTCTAATAGCCTCTGATAGTTGATGAATTATTGTGTATCGAGTTTGGGTGCTAAAAATTCCAATTTTTAAAATGAAAACGCCCCGACAAGATCGAGGCATTTTCATATTGCTGAAAAAATTATTTCAGCAATGGGTGGTGTTATATATCAAGTGACCTTATTAGAAGTTGTAACGTACACCCAAGTTATAACGCGCGCCCAAGTCTTGCAGGCTAACCATTTGACGTTCTGAGCGAGCATGCAAGCGCGCATTTTCGCCAGTTACGTTCAAGCCTTCCAAAGAAACGGTGAGGCTATCAGTCACTGCGTAGCTTAGGTTGAAATCGATTTGACTAAAGGCCTCAACGAAAACTGGAGATGTACCTGCACCAGCAAGGTATTGATCGCGCCAGTTGTAAGATACGCGTGCTTGGATGCCGTGATTTTCATAAATCAACGAGCCGTTAGCTGTATCACTCAAGCCGAGGAGTGCAAATTGGTTAACGTTTGGATCGCCATTTACGTCATAGCTAATGTCGCCCAACACTTTGGTGTAGTTTGCAGATACACCGATACCAGTTTCTCCGAAGAAATGCTGTACCGCTGCTTCCCAGCCGTGAATTTTGGCTTCTTTGTTGTTAACCGGGTGAGTTGTGTTGAACATATACAGCGGGTCAGCCGATGTGGGGTTGACGTCGTAAGTTCTTTCAATTTCATCGCGGAATGCTTGGGTGTCTTGGTAGTCTGCTTGACGATTGTGATCAATCAACGCAGTCATGGTGTACAAGCGGTTTTCATCGGTTGGTTGTCCCAATGATTGCAGTGCTGCAATTGCAGCTTGCGCGCGTGGGCCAGCTGTTGGGTCTCTCAAGTCAAACAGAGACTTTTTAACTGTTTCAGTACCTATGAAGTTAGCAACGCGCTTCTCCCATAAACCGAAAGATGCATAGCTTGAATCGCTGTAGTACCACTCAATAGATGCATCAAAGTTAGATGACTCCAATGGCAGCAGGCCTGGGTTTCCGTTTTCGTTAGCGGTAGCGCTAACAAGGCCGGCCGTAGTTGGGCCAGATGGATTGTTAACAACAACAGCGCCGCTCAAGTTGTCGTAAGTTGCACGAGCGATGGTTTTGCTGAAAGAGAAACGGCCTTTTAAGTCATCGCGCAATTGAACGTCAAAGTCCAAGCTTGGCAACAAGTGACTGTAACTTGCATCGCTGCTGTATGGAGTTGCCTTGGTGTCCTTATTAACTTGGAAGTCGTTGTTGCTCAACCAAGTAATAGAGGTTGGTTTAACCAATTGAACTGTTGAAGTTACATCGGTTTGCTCGTAACGAACGCCAGCTAAGGTGTGAGTTTTCATGCCGCCAAGTTCGCCATCCAATTTCACTTGGAAATAGGCTGCAGAAATGTCTTCTTTAACGTTGGTATCGTTGTCGAAGTTTTTAGTGGCTCCAGCGAAGGTGCGGCCGTATTTGGCTGATGCCCACTTGCCGATTGCCACTGCATCGCCAGTGAATGCTGTGTTTACTGCGCCCTTGGTGTTGTAATCTTTTAAGCCTTTGGTGTAATCAAATGGTTTCAAGAGATCATTTGGAATGTCACCTGGGTTGTTGATACCCCAATCGCCGAATGGATCGTAGCTTTGGTAGCCTTGGCCATGAGATTCAGTTGAGCGAGATTCAACACCGAATTGGAATGCGCCGGTATCCAGATTCCAATCACCATCCAATTTAATTTGTTTGGTTTCAGTGGTTTGTCTGGTGGTGGACATTTGCATTACTTGGGTACTAACGTCATCAATATCCAACTTGCCGTTTTGGTTGGTGCCGCCACGATTGTCATCATATTTGGTGATGGTCATGATTGGCAGTTCGCCACGGAAATCAGCTGATTGATTGCCAATTACTGGCGCAGCCATGCCCACGTTTACCCAGCTGTAACCATCTGCTGTATTGGGTAAGCTGCGTGCTTTTGAGTCGTGCGCATCTAAGGTTACTTTCAGCTTGTCGTTTACATCCCAAGCTACGTTCAAGCCCAAAGATTTCAAATCGTTAGTCTGGCCGCCGTGTTGCAATGCCAAACCGAAGTCTTTGCCCGCACCGGTATTTTCAGAATAAATAACAGGTGTTCTAACGGTTGCATTATCAAAGGTTGCAGATGAGGCTGCGTTTACGAACCACAAAGATTGTTCGCCACGGCTGCTTTCAGATTCGTTTTGCGCGAAGGTGTAATCCAAGGTGGTGACAATGCTGTCAGCAGGTTTGAATTGGAGTACTAATTGCGCGTTATCACGAGTGCGAGTGGTATCGGCGTGGTAATAACGAATATCGGTAGGGGTGGTGAATAATTGGCCAACCGCTGGAGGATTGGTCAAGGTTGCGCCAGCGAATTGTGCGTTGGTATTGGTTGCTGCGTTTGGTGTAGCCCATGCGCGAGTATTGTTCCAGTTACTTACAAATGCACCGTCTTGACCGCTGTCGCGTTCTTGATGGCTGGCGGAAAGACCAACACCAAATTTGCTGTCGCTATCAGTCCAGCTGAAAAGGCCAGATACTTCTGGGGTAATATCTCTGCCAGTTGAGTTGGTTGAATCGTTTACCAATTTGCCACCAATACTGGCTTTAAGGCCTTCGTGATCAAATGGGCGCGCTGTTTTTACGTTGATCGTTGCACCAATACCGCCTGAAGAAATGTTGGCTTTACCGGTTTTGTAAACTTCTACACCGCTCACGCCTTCAGAGGCTATGTTCGCAAAATCGAACGAGCGAGATGAGGGGGCTGCGTTGCCTGCAATAGGAGCACTCGCGCCCGGCATTGCACGGCCGTTAAGGGTGATGAGGTTGTAGTCTTCACCAAAACCACGAACGGTTACTTTAGAACCTTCACCGTTATTGCGGCTAATTGAAACACCGGTGATACGCTGCAGAGATTCTGCAAGGTTGGTGTCAGGGAATTTACCCATATCTTCAGCAGAAATGGCATCTACCACGCCCACTGAGTCTTGTTTGATATCCATTGAGCGCGTCAAGCTCGCCTTAATACCGGTGACGACAATTTCGTCGCCTTCGTCTTGCGCTAATGCAGAACCCGCGTAGATTGTGCCTAGAACAGCGGCAATCGTGGAGGATAGGATTGAACGTTTCATATTGAGATGACTCATTATTGTTTCCCCTAAATTGTTATTTGTGCATGACCCAACTGTATTGTTGTGAATCAACCTGATTCACCAACCCCATCCAAAAGCCGACATGGATGATGAATCTTAAGGCCCAACAACGGAGCCTCGATCAATAAAACACTCTTTGATTTTGGCGCCGTATCGGTATAGTATACCGATAGCGTTAACGTTAACAATAGGATGTGATTTTTGCAAGAGTAAATGTGTGCAAACCACTTTTGTTGGGTATCCTTAACTCAAATGGAGCTTTGTAAATGCTAACTAAGGTAGGAATTATTCAGCATTTTTAATAAGTTCATCCATACTTCATGAGCTTGGTATGCGGTAGGGAATGATTTTTGTTATCGGTTTCTTTTGGTTCCCTCCTTTGGTGGGTTAGTTGTAAATAATTTTAAAAATAATAGCCCTTGCGGGAGCTTGTTCATGGCATATAACAAATCACATAGTTTCTTCTTATCCTTAATAGTCGCTTTCGGTGGATTTATTTTTGGATTTGATGCTTCGGTTATTTCCGGTGCTATAGGGCAAATTAGTAATCAATACAATTTAAGGCCTATTGAACAGGGCTTGGTGGTAGGTGCGCCCACTTTAGGCGCAATTATTGCGGCGTCTGTTGTGGGTTATCTTTCCGATTATTTCGGGCGCAAAAAAATATTACTGCTAATTGCTGCACTTTATCTTGCTTCTATTGTGGGCTCGTCTTTTGCGATTAATTACAACATGTTAGTTGCATTCCGTTTTGTAGGCGGCTTGGCTTTTGCGTCTTTGATGATTGCACCGCTTTATATTGCAGAAGTTTCCCCCGCGAGTTTGCGCGGAAAATATGTATCTTTGAATCAGCTCAATATAGTGATTGGATTTTCGGTTGCATATTTTTCCAACTATTGGTTTCTATCCTTTAGTGCTACAAATTCTTCATTGGCAAATGATTTGGGTGTTAAAGAACATTTATGGCGTTGGATGCTGGGAATTGAAGCATTGCCTTCATTAATTTATTTCTTGGTTTTATTTTTTGTTCCTGAAACCCCTCGCTGGTTAATTCTCAACGGCAGAAAAGAAGAGGCGGAGAAATTGCTTAACTCGTTGGTTCCAGAAGATGAAGCCAAAGAACAATTGCAGCAGCCGCAAGAAAAAGATCATGAAGCAAGCTTCTTTAAGAAGCTTGGTGAACTCATCAAACCGGAAATGCGATTTATAATGGGCGTGGGTATATTTATCGGCATTATTCAGCAGGTTACGGGTGTTAATGCTATTTATTTTTACGCCCCAACTATTTTTGAGCAGAGTGGTATAGGTACTAATGCGGCGTTTGCACAGGCAATTTGGATCGGCATTATCAATATTGTATTTACCTTGGTTGCGATTGCGGCGATTGATAGATTCGGTCGTCGTCCGTTAATGATTGCAGGTTTAGCGGGGGTAATAATCAGTATGGGACTTTGCGGTTACGGATTTGCAAAAACCACTTATGAGTTAACAGCTAATAATTTACCTAAATCTTTATCCGCTGAACAATTAGAGCAATTGCGTCCAATGATTGCGGTTAGCTTTAGCAGTGATGTGAAATTCAAAAATGAATTAAAACGTTGCATTGGTGATTCCGCTGCGCGTCAATACGAAGGTGAGATTTTGCAGGTGGCTACCAAAACTAATCCAACTTTGATTTTGCTGGGAATTTTTGGTTTTGTGGCCGCCTTTGCAATTTCTCTTGGTCCTGTTATGTGGGTAATGTTATCTGAAATTTTTCCCAATACAGTTCGCGGAGTTGCTATTGCTTTCGTCGGTGTTATTAACAGTATTGCTAGTTTTGCGGTGCAGCTATTTTTTCCTTGGCAGTTGGCAAACATTGGTTCTGCAATGACGTTTATAACCTATGGTGTGTTTGCTTTAATTGGTTTGGTTGTTGTATTGAAATACTTGCCCGAAACCAAAGGTAAAACATTAGAACAGTTAGAAACTGTATTAATGATTCGCCACTAATGTTTACCAGGGCTTGGGTTTTACTATGAATAAAAAATTACGTTGGGGAATTATTGGGGCAGGGCGAATATCGCACACTTTCGCGAAAGATATTTGCTTTGTCGATAATGCAGAGTTGGTTGCAGTTGCCGCACGCAATCTGGAGAGCGCTCAGCTTTTTGCAACCAACTTTTGTATTTCTAAAGCTTACGGTAGCTATGAAGAATTATTCGCGGATACCGAGGTAGATGCAATTTATATTGCAACACCTCATAACCTACATTTAGAACATGCCATAGCTGCTATGAAAGCAGGCAAGCACGTGCTTTGTGAAAAACCTGTAACTGTATCTGCAGATGAATGCCGCCAGCTTATTGATGTAGCAAAAACACAGGGTGTATTTTTTATGGAGGCTATGTGGACGTATTTTTTGCCTGCAATTTGCAAAGCGCAAGAATGGGTTAATGCTGGCCGTATTGGAAAAATTCGTCATATCAAAGCCGACTTCGGTTATCCCTTACCTTATGATGCAAATCGCCGCGAATACGATGCGAATTTAGCGGGGGGCTGCCTGTTGGAAATGGGGGTTTACACGGTTGCTATTACGGATTTATTTATTAAACAAGAGCCGTCGCATTACTATTCTAGTGTCAAATTTGCACCTAATGGTGTTGAGAAGGATGTTGTATCTGTAATCAGTTTTGCGGATGCCATTGCCACTATCGCCAGTTCATTTAGCGCAAAATTGCAAAATTGGGCATACATCATTGGTGATAAGGGCTACATTGCTATCCCCAATTTTTGGCGAGCTAACGATTGTTATTTGTATGAGCTCGATCAGCAAATAGATGCTTATGATGATGCTCGTACAAGTCTGGGGTTTGATTATCAGATTCAATCAGCGAGTGCGGATATTTTGGCTGGAAAGTGTGAATCAGACATTGTGACTCATGCGTTAAGTTTATCTTTCCAAACGAAGATGGATACCATCAAAGCAACATGGGTTAATCACATTTGATTTATCAAGCATAAAAAAGGCCGACATGTGTCGGCCTTTTTTATGCGCTGGCAAGCCGGTCTTCAACAACAGTGTTGGTTGAAAACTGATAGCGCATATTACGGTAAACGCAAATGTCGGTGATATTTTCTGGAACATTTTTTGGTGCAGAGCGGTAATTAGTTGAAACTCTATATTTTCCGGTGACAGGCAACACTTTGTGCCAAGTGTGTCCGTGCAGTAATATTAAGGTTCCTTTTTTGGGGGAGAATATTTGTTGCTCTGGAAAGTCTACATCATGATCGCAAGCAGGTAATACGCCTAATTTATGGCTACCTCTAACCGCCATAGTTTTTCCACCAGTCTCTTCATTGATATCCATGGTATAAACCAAACGATTCAAATTAAAAAAATGTGAATTTTCTGGCGGGCAGTCTTGATGCCATGCTTGGCCTTTCGTACCTTGACCAGAAAACATCACCATACAGTATTGGGTGTACCAACCGCTTCCAAGTATGGCTTGCGATAAAGCTACGAGGCGATGGTCTTGCTCCACGCTATCAAATAAGATTTCACCTTCGCGTTGCGGGAACCACGGAATGACTTCTGTGTCAGATTTAGTGAGAAACTCTTCGTTGTGAAAAAATTCAGGGTTCATACCAAAATGTTGCAGTATCTTTTCATTGTATTCATCCATTAATTCCAATGAAAAGAAATCTTCAATCAGTAAAAAACCATCTCTCCAAAACTGTTCGGCTAGTAATTCGTAGTTCATTTCGTTTGCTCAGCGTGGGTTATTATTGTTTAACAAAAATATCTTTTTGTAGCTGCTGTTTAAATCTTGCAAGAATTAAAGGGTTTGCTTGAATACGGCTATCACCCCAATAACCTTGGTTACATTTTTCTGTGCCTGCGGTTGCATTGGGTGCGCAATACCACATGTTTTGAGTGTGCCAGTTGGTGTTGATGTAGGCCGCTGCGCGAATAACATCTCTATTGGCTTCAACATAATCAAACCACTCTTGGAACCAGCTTTGCCAAATATTTTCAGCCGCAATGGATGATGTGCGATTGGTAAATACGCAACTGCTAGTGAGTTCGGATGTGCTGTAAGCAGTTGGTGCTGACTCCGCAATCATGACGGGCTTTTTATGCGCGCGAGCAAAATTCAAAACCCGGTCTTGTTGTGATCTTGGCGTGACGAGTGGTGTAAACCATTCGGGATTTAATGCATCACAAGTCCATTGGTGTTCTTTGTAGCTCAACCCATAAAACTTAGAAAAGGCAACCCAATCAACGGCATCATTACCGGGGTAATATTTATCGAGATGATTTGCATCTGTAACTATATACGGAGCCTGATTTCTGGGCCACGCAGCAGACTGCCATACGGTTGCGATTTTATCGGCGTGCAAGGCGAGCAGGCGTTGCTTGATATAAACAAATGCCGCTTTATAGGGCGTGGCTTCGTAACAATTCCATGGGCCATCGAATTCATAACCTATGCGCAAAAAGATGGGTCTATTAGCATCTTTTAGAAAGCCAATTAATTTATCAACTTCTGCACGATAAAAGCTAATGAGCTCTGGCGTTACATCTTTATCTGCAATACCGGCAATAGCTTTGGTTGGAATAGATTTGCATTGGCCACTATTATCGGTGACATCCAAACCAACTGCTAATGCTGAGTTAGGATACTCTTTTAATGTTTGCACAAAGTTATTGATACCGGAACCATAATCAACATTGGATGTTAAGCCAGCCAAACTCCCGTATTTAAAATTGTGAGAAATTTTTGTGTAAAGCGTAACTCCACCCGGAGTGGGGAATTGAGAATCTTTTAATAAAACATCATTACGAAAAGCGGAAAGTGTTTCTGTATCTTGCCCCATGACAAATAATACTTTGCCTTTTTCTGGTAGATTAACAGCATGTAATTCATTGTTATTCGCAGAAGTGGATGCTGTAGTGTTTTTTACACTTTTGGGGTAGTTGGTAGTACAAGCTGATACAGAAAAAAGGAGGGCACTGATAATAAGCGCGCGATATAAACATTGAAAACACATAAGCTCACCTTCATCGTTATTTGATTACAGATCTTTGTAGCTAAACCAATCAAAATCGGCATGCTTTTGCAAGCCCGATAAATCCTGACAGCTAACGCCTATAAATGCACCTGTAAATGCAGGTCTATAACGGCTGCCGCCTTCACGTACATAGTCATCTGATAAAATACTGCCGTCCAAAACAGGCCCTACAGATTTCCATTCAGGTGTCACTGTATTTAGCGAGTAATAGAATTGAATATTGTTGTTATCAACATGAACTTTTAAAAGTAAGGGGGCTGCTTTATCAAAAGAAATATAGTCGAGAAGCGGCTCGCTTGCTTCGCCATTATTATTGGAGATGATATTGAGTTTGCATTTTTCATTATTAATTTCATCAACTGAAATATACAAATAGTGGAAGTGTGATGTATTGTAATAACAAACCAAGCCTGCCATTTGTTGAAAATTGTCTGGACAGAATTCAATTTGGCAGGCCGCTTCTGCGTTGGTGCTTTGTAATCTTCGCGCAAGAAAACTTTGTCTCTTGGTTGAGCAGAGTGACTCGCGACCTTTTAAGCGTAAATAGCTCGTTCGTTCTTTAAGCGAAATCCAAGAATCGTCAGCGGGAACGCGCAGTGTTTGCCAGTGCACGCACAACTTATCTTCATTGAAATGATCGATTGCAGATGTTGTGCCAACAGTGTTGCGTTCTTCATTTGCGGAATACGGTAATGGTACTTCAGTGCGCGTTGTTTTATGTCCACTCGCCGCATAAGGCCAATCATCAGCGCGCCATTCTACTTGTTCAATAACAGTTTCGCGGCCAAGTATGCATCTTCTATTGGGCTTTAAAGGTCTGCTCGCTAAATAAACGGCATAGCAGTCATCGTCAGGCGTAAATACAAAATCTGCATGCCCTGTACGCTGGAATAATTCTTCGGGAGTGTTGCGTGCGGTAAAAATTGGATTGTCCGGATGAACCTCATAAGGACCAATAATATTTTTTGAGCGCGCAACTGTTACAGCGTGACCATATTCAGTGCCACCTTCAGCGGTGATTAAATAATACCAACCATTGCGCTGATAAATATGTGGGCCTTCGGTACAGCACAATTCAGTGCCTGGAAATATGGGGTATACATCACCAATTAATTTTTGCGAAACAGGGTCCCACTCTTGCAGTTCAATGCCGCCAAAAAATTTCGCCTTGCGGTGATCAACCACCATATTGGTTATCCATTTGCGCCCATCAATATCATGAAATAAAGAAACGTCAAAACCACGCGACATGAGAAATACCGGTTCAGACCATGGTCCATTAATGGATTCGCTGGTGACTATATAGTTTGGCGTGTCTTTCCATGGGCCATCGAAAGATGACACATTGCTATACACCAAATAAAACATGCCTTTGTCATAACTCAAACAAGGTGCCCAAACACCACAAGAGTCGGGTGCACCTAACATGTCCAACTGTGATTGACGTGTAAGAACATGGCCAAGCGGTTCCCAATGCATTAAATCAGTAGAGTGGTGAATACGTACGCCGGGAAACCACTCAAAGGTAGAGGTGGCGATGTAATAATCATTATTGACCCGAATAATACTGGGGTCAGGGTGAAATCCGGGAAGGATAGGGTTGATGATCTGTCTGCTCATTAGTACTGGCTCTTAAAAGCTTATAAATGCTTTTTTTGTATGTTGTTTATTGGTATTAAAAATTATTTCGATCTTGAAGTCGATGAATAAAAATTAATTTGCGTTGAGCTCTGGTGATTAATTAATTCGGTTACGCAAAGTTTAGTTGACAATGGCTCATAAGCTCGATATGTTAACGTTAACGGTATTGAAAATCAATTGTTATTTCCTTTTACCGTTGCTGTTGGAGTTTTCCTTTGCGGTTCCGTTTGGAGCCGCTTTTTTCCAATTTAACCCCAATGGTTGTCTACAAGTGTTTTGATCCTTGTTTGATACAGATTTTGAATTATGCAAGTCGTTTTTTAACGCTGATTAACCTCTTTGAGTCCTCCTTTGCAGTTAAGACGCCACCCCGTTGCACACTGCAATTTATTGCCCCGCTACCAAGTAGACGGGGCTTTTTTATGTGCTGCTGGGCATATTTTTCTTTTACAGGCAAATTGAGCGGCTATGGTTGATGTGAAATAACGAACGGGTGTTGTTATGGGGATGCTAAGCCTAAGGGGATTTTCTATTCTCTGTTTCTATAGTTATTTTTGTTTCGCCGATGAAATGCGTTTACCCGTTGGCGTCTACGAAGAACATACGAGGTGTTCAAGCGTACTGTAAAGGATTTATTAGATATTGCGATCAATAAAAATCATGAGGGGGGCAAAAAAATATTTTCTGCCGTGCAGGCGGGCTGAAAAACTCTTAGTGAGAATGGCACTATCAAACAAGTTCACGAACGGTTGGGTTTCTCCAATCCGCTCGTGGAAATTTGACAAAATATAGGTAGCGAAGAATAAATTGTCAGGAATGGATTATGGGGTTACGTTCCAGCCAATCGCAGTCATAGTTTCAGAACGGTTTAGCCAGGTTCCGTTATTTAATTCCTCAATTATTTTAGCTTTCACGTAAGGACTTTTTTGAATTCGGCTATCCGTTTTATTAAAAAAGGAATTGCTAGCCCACATGGCTTTTGCTGGCCAATTATCATTGATATAGGCGAGTGCTCGAATGCTGGATTCGCTATGGATACGCGTTAATAAGGGGCTAAACCATGCATCCCACGCTGCTTTGCCATCGCTATCTCCGGCAGCGGCCAAATTAAATCCAATCGGCGTTGCCTCGGCAATCATTACGGGCTTGTGATGTGTTTTTGCCAAATCAATAAGTCCACTGCCATTGGCCTGAAAGTGAGAGTAGGCCATCCAGTCAACGTAATCGTCGCCAGGATAATACGTCATTAAATCAGATGCTGAGCCCGTGCCATCTGACTGCCAAACGAATGAACAATTTTTTACGCCCCATAGTTCAAATTTGCTCACAATATAGCGGAACACATTAATGTAGCCGGCTTTATTTGCAGGGTGGCCAGTCCAGCTCGCATTAAATTCGTAACCAATTCTTAAAAATGTTGGCGCATTTTGGGTGGTGATCCAGGTTGCGAGTGCTTGCAAATTTGTATCGTATTTACCGCTGATAATTCCATCGTAATCATTGCCAATAAAATAGCCGATGGCAAAGACAGGTTTGGTATTGGTGAACTCTTTGTGGTTCATTGTGAGTCCTGCATTTTTCATTTCCCCCAGATTATTGAAGGTTGTTGTTAAGCCTTGTTGGTCGGTGGATTGCAAATAAGTTGTTAAACCGACGGGTAAACCTTTTAGCTCGGCATCATCGAGAAAGCCATTTGTATAGCTGCCCGCGCCATCTGTAATTCCTCCCAATGCCACCATGTCTTGCCCAACAATAAACAGATTTTTATTACCCATTGGTTCGTAAAGCGGTGTTCTGGCTGTTACGGGAAAGCTATTTTGTGCTGAGGACGATGATGAGGCTACCGACGAAGATGATTGAGAAGACGAAGCCAGCGATGAAGACGATGTAGCTGGCGCTGAGCTTTCTACCACGGGGGCAGAGGGCGATGATCCACCTCCACCACCGCAGGCGGTGAGTAAGCATAGGCTCAAGGCCACAAGGCTTGCACTGAATAGAGGTTTGGAGGGCAGGTTGGTGAGGCCTGCTGCTTTACGCTTATTTTTCATATTTGATCCTCGTTAAGAGATGTTTTTATGGTGTAGTTGGTACGTCTAGCGAGTTTTTAAGGGTCCTTTTTTGCCGTATATGTCACGGCTCGATAAAGATCATGCTTGTTTATTCTTAAATTAACTTGCCTGTCTGATTGGGTTAATGATAACGTTAACAAATAAAAATATAAAGTAAAGAAATTGATCGGCTTTAACAAAAGTTGATCAGCAGAAAAAATTCACCAGAACTCTTCGCCAGAAGTCGTGCTTTGTTTGACCGTTAAACAGCAGTCAGTGCCATGGATAAGGATCATCTCTCGTAACGACATTTCATATCGAACAGCAGTGTCGATGTTATTGCATGTCGTCTAGCGCACTTGCTCATGAATATTCATTTTTACAATAACAACTGTGCAGTCTTGTTGTTGGCTATGTGTTTGATTTTTCAAACATTAACCATGCGAGCTGCTATTCATTTTTTTGGAGGTTCTTGTGTTAACCAAACATGTTTTTGTAGTGAGGCAGTTAAGGCGAACCGCTTTGGCTGCAGCTGCAGTACTTGCGAGTTTTATATTTGCATGCTCCTTTGCTTCGGCAGCGAGCTCCAGCTCGGTTGCTTCCGGTGGCGCATTTGGTATCCAAACTGATGGTATGGTTTACCATTTGGATGGCGGGCAAACGGCGAGCTTTGTTTATATCTGTCTAAATGGTAATTGCGTGCCTGCGAGCAAGGTTAATGGCCGTTATCAATATGGGTTTGGTGCTGTGAATGCTGCAACGACCTATGCGCTGCAATTTAAAATTCAGGATAACGCCACTGGTCAATGTATTGCTGATGCAAACCTGAAGCCGGGTAACAGTACGGCGAGTAATTGCTACTCAGGTACAGTTTCATCGGCGAGTTCTGTTGCGCCAAGTTCTTCGTCAAAAAGTTCAAGCAGTAATTCGTCTGTTGTAAGTTCTTCTTCGAAAAGTTCGCTTGCTAGCTCATCGCTAAAAAGCTCTTCAAGTTCAGTTGCAATTAGCTCTTCATCATCTTCAAAAAGTTCGTCATCAGTGGCGGGCAACACAGTGAATGTGATTAATTCCGGTGGTGTTAATTATGTGGTAGCGACAGGCGCAAAAGCTGGTTTTAGCCTGTACACCTTCAATAATGATAATGCTGGCCCAAGCACTTGCTACAACAGCTGCGCGACTAATTGGCCTGCGTATACCATTGCAAATGCGGCAGATTTGAAAGCGCCTGCTGGTGTTAATTTGGGTACGAGTGTGCGCACCGATGGCAGTATTCAAGTTACGCTCAACAATGAGCCGTTGTATTTTTATGTGAATGATCTTGTTGTGGGTGATACCAAGGGCAATGGGGTAGGTGGTGTTTGGTTTTTGGCAGATGTACCCAGTAATTCAAGTGTTGCATCTTCCAGTATTGCCGCTAGTTCGAGCTCGCAAAGTTCAGTTGTGCCGCCAGCAGGTGGTGATTTTGGTTTGGTGTATGTCAACGCGACTTCAGCCATCATTCGCCATCGCGACAAACCTTTTACCGCCACATTCTCCAACCTTTGTTTGAATGGTGCTTGCTCGGCAGCGACCTTAAAAAATGGTTTTTGGGAGCGCGCGGTTAGTGGTTTGACCTTGGGTACGACTTATTCAATCGGTACTCAAATTCAAGATAATGCAACGGGTCAGTGCGCAATTACTGCAAACGTTGTTTTCCAAGCGAGCAGTGCATTTGTTGCGAGTTCGTGTTTGCCTGCGGATGTCAGTGCGCCGACTGTGCCGACGAGTTTGAGCGGTGCGCAAAAGAATGGTCGCGCAGCATCGTTGACTTGGGCTGCATCAACCGATGATCGCGGTGTTGCGAATTACGAGGTTTATCGCAACGGTACTCGTGTGGCAACGCCAGCAGGTACAAGCTTCAATGACAGTGGCTTGCTGGAAAATACCAGTTACAAATATGCAGTAACTGCGTGCGATGCCACTAAAAATTGCTCAGCAAAAACCGTTGAAATTACCGTGCTAACAGGAACCTTTGTTCCCGACACTGCGCCACCAACAGTGCCCACAGGTTTCACCGGCAAAGGTGCAACGACTGCAACAGTACTTTTGACGTGGACAGCATCGACGGACGCTTCAGGTGTGGTCGCATCCTACAATGTGTTTAAAGATTCGGTAAAGCTCGGTAGCACCGCCACATTGCAATTTACGGCGAGTGGTTTGAGTCCGGGTGAATCACACAAATACGCTGTGCAAGCCTGCGATGATTCGGGCAACTGTTCCGCTAAAACCGCCGATATCACTGCAGCATCCAATCCACCATCGTTCGATAATTTGGATTGGACTATCAATTCCTATCGCACCAACAAAGTAGGGCCCCTGCCGCGCGCAACACCACCCGATGCCTTGGCTACTCCGATCAACGGTGCTGCGCCAACGGCGATGGGTTTTGCGTTTGATATTGATGGCAGCACCTTGCGTTGGCGTTGGGGTAACTACAATGTTGCTTTGGGGCACAATCTGGATATGCAGTCTGGTTTGAATGGCGATGCAGGTTTGGAGATGTATTGCTCAGCTGATGGTGGCCTGAACTTCCAAAAAACCACTTTGGTGAACGGTTCGGCGACAATTCCTTGTTCGGGTGTATATACCTACTTCTTCCGCTGGAAATTGCCTGGCTCGGTGAGTGTTGATCCTGCGACCCAGTGGATGTATACCGGCTATTTCACCACGGCTGGCGCGCGCGTTAACGTGAATGCCTACCCATCATTTACTGATGGTTCCGCGAACTGGATGCGCTTCCGTCATCCGCTGACGCAAGATGGCGTGACGGCGGCAATTCTGGATGCTCACCATAACAACTCGTTACTGCGTGATCTTGATCGCTACACCCTGTGGGTGAATGACTCGCCGGGTAATGTATCGCTCGATTACAACGTGACGGGTAGCGTTTTGCGCGTAGAGACAATGACCCGTGCCGACCATACCGATGGCCAGCAGTTCTTCGTCTACAACCAACCAACTGCCTTCGGTAACGCTTTTAGTTATGGCCAAGTGCTCAGTTTTGAAATTACGGGTATCACTGGCCGCATCAGTTCGCAGACTTACAACGATTTCCAACATTACACCGTGGGTTATGGTTGGAGCTCCAAATATGGTGATCCGCGCTTGGCAAGTGCTGGTAAGGCTTCCACTAGTCAGCTGTTCTCTTCCAGTGGTGCCTATTCAGATCTGGAGCAGGATGCAATTTTTACCCAGCCGCGTGTGACCTTTAACGAATCTAATCAGATGGACGACTTCATTGTGGGGCACCACTTATTTCACGGTGTAGACCCCAAGAAGAGGGCATCCCATTTGTTTGATGATCCGGATGTCCAAATTGGCGAACGCACCTGTGGTGGTTGCCATTTCCGCGATGGTCGTGGTTCGGAAATTGTGCAAACCGCCAAGGGACCACGTTTGCCGCCACCGGTTTACGGCGCAGAAATGCTGACTTGGATTGTTGGCGCGCAAGCAGGTGTGACTTGGGATGGCTCAGTACCAAAAGTGGCCGATCAAGTGAAAAGCGCATTGGTAGCAGACCATAAGGTAAACCCCGATTTCTTGCCAGGGCGCACATTGGAATTACTGACCAAATACACCCAAATGTTGACTGTACCTAGTCGCAAACCCGGCAGCTACGATCTTCCCGGCGTAACCGAGGGCGATAAGTTGTTTCAAACCACGGGCTGTGCCGGTTGCCATACACCTATCCAGCGCACGCGCAGTGATGCGCCGACTGATATACGTGATTTGGTGCTGCGTCCCTATACCGACATGAAAATATGGAACGTTAACGGCGGCAATTACCGTACGGCTCCGCTGTGGGGCTTGGGGCACAATCTGGATTTGTTGAATCGTCACGGACGTGCAGTGCTGTTTATGCACGATGGTTCAGCAACCAGTTTGCGTGCAGCAATTAATAAACACAGCGGCGATGCAGCGACAGTCACGGCGAAATTTAACGCCCTGACTGAGACGCAAAAAACAGCCATAGAGAGCTTTGTTCAAACCCTGTAAACCCAGCTGGTGAAGATCCAGATTAACAGTCTGGATTTTTTCGGGTGCTTCAGTTTGAGGCACCCTTTTTTTGCCTGAACGTTTTTATTTGAGAGTCTGTGCCTGCCTTCAGG
The DNA here is from genome assembly GCA_021151525.1 of Cellvibrionaceae bacterium. Classification (GTDB taxonomy): domain Bacteria; phylum Pseudomonadota; class Gammaproteobacteria; order Pseudomonadales; family Cellvibrionaceae; genus Cellvibrio. The sequence continues at coordinate 34,210 of JAGKXD010000013.1, forward strand.
ATGCGCCTAGCAATAGGCGAAAGTTAACTGTAACATGCAATTTAATTTCAACGGATTAGGGTGTTACCGAGCCTATGGCAAGCCGCAGAACAAGTGAAAAAAGTAAAAAAGCCACCATGAAACAAGTTGCTGAAATGGCAAAAGTTTCACTTATGACGGTTTCTCGCGTGTTCAACGAAGATTCAAAAGTGGCTGAAGATACACGCGAGCGAGTTCTCAAGGCCGTTAACGAACTCAACTACAAACCCAATATTTCTGCACGCGGTTTATCCAGCTCGAAATCCTACATTTTGGGGTTTTTCTACGACCGCAGTAGCGGTGGATTTATTCGCGAATATCTCATTGGCACTATGTTGCGCTGCAACGATTTGGGCTATCACCTCGTACTCGAGCCCTGTGATTTCTCTGAAGACAATGTGCGCGATTTCGTTAAAAAAATTACGCTTAAACATTCATTAGACGGCATTGTTGTTCCTCCACCTTTGGGTGACAACATGGCGTTGCTCGATGCACTTGAGGCAGAAGGTTTGCGCTATGTGCGCGTGGGCCCAAGCGAAAAATTGAAGCGTTCGCTCTGTGTTGTTATTGATGACTATGCAGCGGCGTTTGAAATGACTGAGCATCTCATTACCAGCGGCCATAAAAAAATTGGTTTCATTAAGGGTGATATTAATCAGGAAGTAAGCCGTACACGTTTCAAAGGTTTTATGGATGCAATGACCAAGCACCATTTGCAAGTCGCTGATGGTTGGATTGGTGAAGGTAACTTTAATTTTGAAGGCGGCATGGCCGCGGCAGAAAAAATTCTGAAAAAATATAAAGTTACTGCACTTTTTGCTTCGAACGACGATATGGCTGCAGGTGTTATTGCTGCTGCCAATAAACTCCATATAGATGTTCCCGATGCGCTCAGCGTAGTGGGTTTCGACAATACCAGTATTGCAGTTAATGTGTGGCCCAAATTGACAACAGTTAATCAGCCGATTATGGAAATGTCACAATCAGCCGTAGATTTGTTGGTGGAGGCGATTAATACCGACTTTAACCAAACGTCGCTCATGAAAGTGAATTTGGAGCTGGAGTATGCCTTGGTATATAGAGATTCAACTGCAGCGTTAAAATAAGATGTAACCCTAGGCTTTTTTCTGCGCTTTAATTTTTTGTGTAAATAGCACTTTTTCAGCCATGCGCGTATTTTGTTGATTGTAAAAATCTTGCAATGCCTGCATGGCTGATTCTGCTTTATCGTAACGTTTTTGAGCTTTGCTGTGTATCATGCGTAAAATCACAGAGCGCAAACCATGGGGTATGCGCCGCAAAGTCCAAACGTTTTTCCAATTAAAAATACTTGCTTCTGGCCGCGTTCCCGTTAACAGCTGAAATAAAATCGCTCCCGCTGCATAAATATCTGCGCTGGTTGATTCAGATTCATTGCTGGGGCGATACCAATCATCTTGCTCAGAATAGCTGTGCGCCGGAAAACCAAAATCCGTTATTTTAATAAAATTATTTTCTGCAAATAAAATGTTGCTAGGGCGCAAGTTGCCGTGAACTATGTTGTGTGCATGGGCGCAGCTTAGGGCAGAGCACAACTGCTGTGCCATTAAAATCCATTGTCCTAAGGTAAACGCTTGCGACAATCTTTCTTGTAAACTTCCCGCTGCTAAATATTCACTTACGGTAATGAACACACGCGCATTTTTTCCGGTTCCAAAAATTCGTGCTATGTGCGGGTGTTGAACTTGGGTCAAGGTGGTGTTGGCTTTTTCTGCTTTGCCAATGTGATCCAACTTTTGCTTTTTAATGATTAAAAAACGTTTGTGTTTTGGATCTTTTGCTAAATAAGTTGCGCCGAAAGGGTCTTCTTTAAGTACATCCAAAAGTTGATAGTTAGATGGGATGTCGTTCTGGGGGGAGTCGTTGCTCCAACGGTTGTTACGCAAATGTTTGCCTTGCGCAATCAATAATAACTGCTGGCGAACTTCGTCTGCCGTTGATGGTCTTTTTTCTGGCGTTGGTTCAATGCAGGAATTAATCAGTGGCTTCAATGATGCCGAAAATTCATTGTAATCAGGGCCGGGGAGCACAGCCTGCATTGGAAAGCATCCGTAAAATAATTGATGCAATACAATGCCCAGTGAATAGATATCGCTTAAATGGGAGGTTTTACTAGCGCTTTCAAGTTGCTCGGGAGCCATGTAAGCATCAGTACCCATTACCAATTTTTCATCTTTAATTAAATTGGGCTTTTCGCGGCTGGCGAAATAACCGGCAATACCGAAATCCACCAAGCGTACATGTCCATCGTAATCCACCAAAATATTGCCAGGCTTAATATCGCGGTGTACTACGCCATTGCGGTGAGCGTAAGCCAAGGCTTTACAAATTTGGATAGCAATATCAATTTTGCGCGTCGCATTAATGTCACTGCGCTTGAGAATTGCGTTTAAGGTAATGGATTTAACGTAAGGCATGACAAAATAAGGGTGGCCTTGTGGCGTAACTCCCTGATCGATCACTTGTACAATATTGGGGTGATTGAGGCTTGCAATGAGCTTGGATTCTTGCGCGAACTGATTTTGAATTAATTGATCATCTATTAATGATGCATCCAAGACTTTGATAGCAACTTGGCGATCAAGAGATTCTTGGGTAGCTAAATACACACTGGCCATGCCGCCTGAGCCCAGTGTGGTCTTAACTCGGTATCCTGCAATAGTTTCCACGCGTTATCTTCCGGCAAAAAATAAAATTGCTTTGAGTATAGCTGTGAATTTCAGAATGCCATAAACGTAAACGCGCTCACTAGGAGCGCGTTTAGGCGAGAATGTTTAGAGGGTAGGGCTTGCGGTTAAAACAAGCTGGCAAAAAAGCCCAAAGGACTTTTGCTTTCCGCAATGCTCACAATAAACGCAAAAATGATTAAGGCGAGTAACCAAAGAACTTTGCGCACCCGTGGTTTGGGGTGTTTGAAAGTCAAAATCCCCAATGCTATGTAAACCACTAAAGCCACTAGTTTAACGGCGAGCCAAGGTTGGTCGGCAGGGTTAATATGTAAAGCAACGGCTAGGCTAATGCCCGTCACAATTAAAATTAAATTTACAATATGAGGCAAAATTAAAAATAGTTTGTGTTTAGCTAAGGTTGAATCGCGCATCATTAAATTGCCGCGTACAAAGAACAGCAAAAACGAAATAACAATTGCGGTGAGGTGTATGTGTTTGAGTATGAGGTACATAAAAATCCCTAGGCTTGAAGTGCTTTGGTAACAAGTGCAAGCATTGCATTAGATAGCGGAAGTTTTAGTGCGGCTGCGTGGCCTGCTTCAGACATTTTGTTCCAAGTTTTTTGGATAATATCAATCAGCTTTGGCTCATCGTGTTTGCTCGCGAATTCTTCGAGGTAAAATTCTAGAAACACAAGACAGATAACATCTTCCAAAGTTTGAACTTCATCGTCACGTTTTAAGCTGCGCTTCAATAATAAATCTTTCACGCGTTGTACTGTGTCAGTAGAGTAGCCGTTCTGAATCAAAATATCGCCAGCTACCTCTCCGTGAAATACCGCTAAATCCAAACGCCATTTTTTATAACCTTGGCGATCCATGGGGTAGTCACTGCGTGGGATTTTCCAGCGGCAAATATGCTGGCTGCGCGCTGCTAATTGTAATTCTTCAGATGGGTTTGGTACGAATCTATGGAGTTGTGCGGTCATGCGCTGACCGTAAATCAATTCCTTCGCAATTGCATTTCCGTTAACGATTTCGGTATTGGGATCTTGTGCATTGGCTGCATCGAAATCAGCCAAGGTTTTTTCCAGTTGACTCATGGTTAATCTGTACCCTTGGCAATCAAGCTAAGTGCATCCATGTCAGTAATAACAATTTCCTTTTTATCGACAGCAATAACATTATTTTTTTGTAGACGAGTAAAAATACGGCTAACTGTTTCTATTGTTAGTCCTAAAAAATTACCGATATCGGTGCGTGACATGGGCAATATAAAATTGTTGGCCGACAAGTTTCTACGATTATTCCGCGCAGAAATCCCTAACAGTAAACTGGCTACTCGAGCCTCAGCACTGCTTTTGCTGAGCAAAGTAATAACTTGTTGCTCTTGCGTTATTTCACGACTCATCAGTTGGAAGAAGTGACGCTGCAAAGTTGGAATTTGCAAACTTAATTCTTCTAGTCGATTGAACGGGATTTCACACACTGAGGATGTTTCAAGTGCGACAACGGAGTTGGTGTAGGTATCGTTAGCGAGTCCATCCAAACCAACAACCTCTCCGGGCAGATAAAAACCTGTGACCTGTTCATCACCGGTTTCGCTGATGCTCACGGCTTTGACTGCGCCAGATCGTATTGCAAAGACTGAATCAAACCTATCTTTAGCGCGGTATAAGTATTCGCCTTTTTGCAATGGCTTACTGCGCTGAACAATCTGGTTTAAACGGTCGATATCTTCAATGTGCAGGCTGATAGGCAGGCATATTGTATTTAAACGGCAATTGCCACAGCTAACACGCTTGTCGTGTGCGCAGTTGATATCTTGGGTTTTTATAAGGGGGGGCTGAAAGTTGTTCATGGGCAAAGCTCGCCACCAAGCTGGGGGAATGAGAATATTAGGTGCAGATTGTTGCAGCTTTAGCGCAGCCGGTAAATAGTTGTTTGTAGATCACTGGAATTCTGTTGGTTTGCCTTTGGGGTCACCTTTACCCTATAGTTTTCGCCGTGGTTGGACATTGCTTTGTTTATATCTAAAGGATGCATAAATGCCGTTTTTTCTTTTATCCATAATTATTCAAGTTTGCCTTGTTGTTCACATTATAAAAACGGGGCGCAGCACTACCTGGATTTGGTTGGTAGTAATTCTGCCACTTGCAGGCTCCATCGCTTATATAGTCTTGGAAGTCTTGCCTGACTTGGGTGGTACTAGAACAGGCCGCAAAGCTTCTCGCAAATTGCAGGAAATTGTGAATCCTCATAAAGATGTAAAGCAGGCTGCCTACGACTATTCAATATCCAGCTCTATTGAAAACGCCCGCCGCCTCGCGGATGCATTGCTTGAAAAAGAGCAGTTTGAGGAGTCTCGCGACCTTTATCGCAAGTCTTTGCGCGGTATTCATGAGCATGATCCGCATATTATGTTTGGTTTGGCCCGAGCGGAATTTGGTTTGAAAAACTATGGTGAAACAAAACGTGTATTGGATGCTTTAATTGCACAGAATCCCGATTACAAAAATGCCGATGCACATTTGCTCTACGCTCGGGCATTGGAGTTGACTAAGGATACTAACGCTGCCCTTCACGAATATGCTGTGCTGGACGAGTACTATCCGGGGCCTGAAGCTAGCTATCACTATGCGAAGTTGCTTCAGGAGCTTGGCGAGTTCGATAAATCCCAGGCGCTGTTCCAGAAGATTTTGAACAAAGCCAAAACATCAGGCAATCATTACAAAGATCTTCATAGTGCTTGGATAAAGCTAGCAAAAGCCGAGATGAGATAGGTGGTGGGATGGCGCGAATATACCTAGCTAATTCGCAGCCTGTGCAATTAAGCCTTTACTTACGAGGATATGGGGCATATAGTTCGTCCGCTGGCCAAATTGCAGCGTGGACAATGATTTAGAGGCGGGTTTAATACTCGAATCTTAAATGATTGGATCACAATTATTTATGGTAAGTCACATCCGTTGTTCTAGCAGTGCATCTCATTGGCTCAGGCCAATGTTAGGTTAATAGTAACTCGATGCTCCTACATAAGTAACACCGATCTGTCAGCAACACTTTTTTATTATTAAGATCATCGAGGTTTAAAATGGCTAGAAGCACTGGCACAGTTAAATGGTTCAACGAGTCAAAAGGTTTTGGTTTCATCGCTAGCGAAGCTGGCCAAGACGTATTTGTACACTACAGCGCAATCACCGGTTCAGGTTTCAAAACCTTGGCTGAAGGTCAACGCGTAGAGTTTGACGTTAAGCCAGGCCAAAAAGGCCCACAAGCTGAAAACGTAATTGGTTTGTAATTCTTAGGAATTCAGCTAGTAAAAAAGCCGCACAAGTTGCGGTTTTTTTATGCCTGAAAAGGGCTGATTGAGAAATTGCCTAAATGATACCCATAAAAAAGCCCGCACAAAGCGGGCTTTTTTATGGGGTTGGGCTTAGTAAAGATAAGCCGCACCGGCCGCGACAGCAGAGTTGTCTGTCTTGTCACCGTTAATTCCTGTTGCCTTGCTTGATTCTCGATAAGCTCCAATTGCCAGCAAGTCACCCGTGAAATCCAGAGACAGAGAGCGAGCAAATCGGTCTTCTGTATTGCTATTCGGTGCTTTGACATAGCTCTTTTGTGTCCAGCCTGCATCATCACGTTTGAATACATAGGCCGCCCCAGAGCGCGCGGACGATGTATCCAGTTGATCGCCATTAATGCCAGTCGCCAAGCTTGCTTCAACATAACAGCCCACAGCTAAAACATTGCCATTGCCTGAAAGGGCGAGGCTAGAGCCAAATTGATAGCCCGTTTGAGGGTTAGACGCCTTGAAATAACCATCTTGTGTCCAGCTATTGGATGTGTCTGAGTATTTATAGATGTAAGCCGCGCCTGATTCATAAGACGACTTATCTCTCGCTAAGTCAAACATAGGAACTATGAAATAACCGTAGGTACTGCTGTAACTTAGGCTTGCCTCATAAGTGAAGTTTGCAGCTGACGCCCCCACACCTGAAGAAAGACTCCAGTCGTTAGGAGTGCCCACTGCCAGGGTTTTACCATCATCTGAAATTGCGAGTGCGGCACCAAACAATTGGCTCCAACCTTGAGTTGACGGAATGATTTTATTGTTTTCCACCCATATGCCTGCGGCATGTTTGAATACGTAAACAGCGCCAGAATTGAGTGTAGATTGGTAGTCAGTACCGCTTACATTAATCGTTACGGTTGCCTTAACAGAGCTCGAGCTTGAGTTGGTAACCATTTCTTCCGCACCAATAGCGCCTACTGCAAGGGTATCTCCATCGAAGGAAAGTGCAACGCTAGTACCAAAACTATCACCTGCATAAGCATCAGACGCTTTGACATATGCATCTTCTGCCCACACACCATCTTTTAATTTGTAGATATACACAGCTCCGGAATTGGTTCCGCCAGGCAAACTGGAGCTGCTCGAGCTATTACTGCTAGATGATGAAGACGAGCTGCTTGATGAGCTTGAAGAATCACTATTTGAGCTGGCAGACGAGAAGTTAATACAACCTGTGGTGCTCGAGCTACTGCTGCTGAGAGCAACATTCGTAAGCACACCCGCAAGACTCATGCTATCAACTGCAGTACCTACTGCCAGAGTGGAACCATCGCCAGAAAGTGCCAAGCTGTAACCGAAAGCAAGATCAGTCAGACCTAATAGATAGGCGAAACGAGGTTTGATATAGGCAGTTTGCGCCCATTGGGTGTTGGTGCGTTTGAAAATATATACTGCACCTATATCTGTGGTGGCAGTTTTCGTTACATATCCCTGAGAAATCGAAGAGTTAGAAACGCTGGATGAATAATTGATGTTGTGAGGATCACAGTTAACACCTACAGCAATACTATCTTCATTGATGGCACTGACCGCCAAGGTATTGCCGTCTGAACTGAGAGAAACTTGATACCCAAAGCGGGCATTAGGGTTAGGGATAGGGGCTGAAACACCATCGCCTGGTTGCTCGGTATTAGATGCTTTTAAGTAAGCTTCTTGTTGCCAGTTGCCATTAACTTTTGCAAATACATAGACCGCGCCTGAGGTTGGGCTGGTGTTGCTCGTTTGATCACCATTTGCGCCTGTGCCGTTACCGCCCTCTGCAGGAGCACCAATAGCCATGGTTTTGCCATCACCGGAAACAGTGAGGCTCCAACCAAACCAGTCGTTTGCTTCTGCATTTGATGCTTTTAGGTAGCTAATAGCAGACAGCATAGCGCTATCGGCAACAATCGCATTTGAATCTTGGCAGCCTGAGTCGTTACATGCTTGCACTTTGTAACGGCTGTTTACCCAGTCGGTCAGATGAACGCTTACAGGATCACTTACGCTGGTACTGATAAAATCAGAACCTACTTGGACATAAGCGCTTGCGCTATCGGCTTTCTTCAAGAGCTTGTAATAGGTTGCGCCGCTAACGGCGGTCCAGTCGAATTTTAGCGATTTTGTACCGCTGGCAGAGACCTTGACATCGGGCCAAGTGCCAGTGCCGGGAGCTGTTACGGGAGTAGAGCTGAATGTATGCGAACTTGATGAACTGCTACTGGAGCTACTGCTACTGCTGCTTTTGCTACCACCGCCACCACCGCAGGCACTGAGTACCAAACTTGAGCCTAAAATGGTCAACAAAAGGGTGCTGCGTTTTAGTAAACGCGAGATTCTAACGATATTCATTCAGCCAAATTCCTGATGTTTCAATATAGCCGGCGATTCTGTGTGGCGCGGCGCTCGGTGTCAATCTAAACCCTTCAATATCTTTAATGCTTGCGCAATTTAGTGTTGGATGGGTTGCTTCATAGCTTAGGACTGCCTTACGACAGCGCTCTTTGGCAGAGGTTCCGGCTCGTAAATCAATCACTTAGCCTCGCAGGTGGGCTGCAGATTGGCATCAGACTGCTACACTGCAGTTATAAGGTTTTTCGTTGTTCAAAGTTGTATAAAAATTGTATTGAGTGGTACTCGTTACACATGCGCCAAATTGATCTCATAAAACTCTATAGCCAGATGCGATGTTTGGTGGTGGATGACATGCCGGATGTGCGTGTAGCCATCTCGGGAATGCTGCGTGTTTTCGGCGTCCAGCAAGTCGATGTTGTAGCCAATGGTGAGCAGGCGATGGAGGCCTGCTTTGGCAATCACTACCACATGGTTGTGTGTGATTATAATTTGGGCGCAGGGCGCGATGGCCAGCAAGTGTTGGAAGAACTGCGTTACCGCAACCGCCTTAATAACACTAGTATCTTTGTTATGGTCACAGCAGAAACCTCGCGGGAAATGGTTTTGGGGGCGCTTGAATATCAACCCGATGACTATGTGACCAAGCCTATAACCCAAGCATTGTTGCGCCAGCGTTTGGATCGCGTACTTTTGCGTCATCGCGAGTTGTATAGCATCAAACAAGCAATGGATGAAAAGGATTACGCCGCTGCTGAGCAGCGCTGTGCAGAACGCTTGAGCGCGAATACAAGTTACCGGGGAGCATGTCTACAAATTCAGGCTGAAATGAATTTGCGATTGTTTAATTTCAAGCGTGCAGAAGAAATCTATACGGGCGTGCTCAAAGAGCGCCCGCTACTTTGGGCAAAGCTGGGGCTTGGTAAAACTCAAGTTGCAAAAAAAGAATACGATAAAGCAGCTACAAATTTAAAAGAAGTTATTCGTGAAGATCGACGCGTAGTTGAAGCACATGATTTGTTGGCCGATGCTTACATTGGTCAAGGCGATACCATTCTCGCACAACAAGTTATGCAAGATGCAGCAGACGTTTCACCTAAGTCTGTTATGCGTCAGCGACGCCTTGCTGAATTATCTAAATTAAATGCCGATACCCAAGCTTGTTTAGAAGCGAGCCGGCGCGTTATTAAAACTGCGCGCAACTCGGTTTACGAGTCGCCCGAGGACTATTTTAATTTGGCGCGCGAGCTTGCCGATCTCAGCAAGGAAGGTGAAAATAATGCCGATAAATATGTGAAAGAAACGTTTGAAGTTTTGCAAAAATTGGAAAAGCGCCCGTATTTTGATGTGAGTGCAGATGTGCAAAGCAATGCATTAAAATCCCGTTCGCTGATCAACAACAATAAAGCAGATGCTGCGGATGTATTTTTGGAAAAGGCTAAAACCACATATCAAAATCGCAAAGATGATTTGAAACCAGAAGTGGGGTTAGATGTTGCGCAAACGTTAATTGCCAAAGGTGATAAATCTGCAGCTGATGAAGTTCTGCATGAGTTAGTTGAAAAATTTCCAACACATCAATCGGTTGTTGCTAAAGCTGATTCCATGTCATCTACACCGAAAAGTAAGGAGGGGCGTAAGAAGGTGGCGGATATGACCAAATCGGGTATTGATTTCTATGAAGGTAAAAAATACAAAGAGGCAATTGACACTTTCCGTAATGCGATTGGCATTTTTCCGAGTCATATTGGTTTAAACCTTAATTTAATTCAGGCTGTCATTGCTGAGGTAAAAAGTAATGGCGAACAAACTGGTTTTGAAACCCTGTGTCGTAATTCTCTATCGCGCATTTCCAACATTGATGCCGACGACCCCCAATACGCTCGCTATACCCATCTCACTAAGGAGATAGATGAGGTTTTTAAAATGGACTTAAGTGGGCTTGATTTGGATTTGTAAATATCTGTATTTATAAATAGAGTTCACTGATTTTCCCTTCTGAATGTTTTAGTATCCCTAGGCAAAACGTGGCTAAAGCGCTAGTCTGCTGGCTTGCCTTTACAGAATATCTGTTGGAATACACCTATGTTTATTTTTTCGTTGAAAAATCTCACTGCTAGTTTGGCAATTGCAACCGCGATAAGCGCTTTGCCTGCTGCAGCGCAAATCCAAAGATTTGCTCTGAGTAATGGCACTATCAATGCTGAAGTTACGCCAGATATTGGCGGCCGATTGCTATCTTTTTCTTTAAGAGATCAACCTAATTTTTTATTATTGGCAGATCTGCCTTCATTAAATACTCGCCCACAAGTGAGTCCTGCATCTGACAATATTGGTTATTTGGGGCACGAAATCTGGGTAGGGCCGCAAAGCGAGTGGTGGGCGCATCAAAAAGTAAATCCAACGCGCGCTGCTGAAAAAGCAATCTGGCCGCCGGATCCATATTTAATTCTTGCGCAAAATACGGTGTTGGAACAAAGCCCGGAACGAGTAATTTTGAAAAGCCCGGAGAGCAGTGTCACGGGGGTACAAATTATTAAAGCCTATGCGCTTACCCCTGAACGAAAAAATAGCCTCAAGTTGCAAGTGCGCGCCACTAATATTCGCAAGGAAGATATTGCGTGGGATATTTGGTTTAACACACGTGTACCAGCGAATGCCATAGTTTATATTCCTGTTGCGGATGCTGCTGATATCAAACAAAAAAATATGGAAGATGCACAAAATGCTCCGCTTGTTTACACAGTGGCAGATAATATGTTTTCACTGGATATGACGCCACCGCCCGCAGGTAAAGTTTCGCGCAAGGGTAAATTAATGATTCAACCTGCGCAGGGCTGGATGGCAAGTTTTCGCGATAAACAAGTTTTTATTGTGCAATTTCCACTGCAGCCACGCGAAACAATTCATCCAGAGCAAGGTCAGATTGAACTGTATAACGAATACAATCCTGCCAAATTGGAAGAGGGCGTACTTGAAATGGAAGTTCACACACCCTATAAAAAACTTGCACCTAAAGAGTTTATGATGGGGGATGAAACCTGGACGCTACTTGAATACAAAGGTCCTGCAACACGCAGTGCTCAGCTCGCATTTTTGCGAATGCATGCGGCGGAGTTGGGGTTAAGATAATTTGCTTATTGCTAAATAAAAAATCCATCGCAAATAAAAAAGCCATCTGTAAAAAGATGGCTTTTTTATTTGCGTTAACCTGTAGTCATTAAACTTTTGTAGCTTCTTTAATTTCAACCCACGCGCTTTTACTTTCGCCAGCCGCTAAATTCCATTTCTCAGCTAATACAGCGCCGCGCTCTACACAAATATAATGTTGCTCGTTGCCAGCCCCTATATCTGCGATTTTTGCAGCATTAGTTGCTCCGGGATTCCACACAACTACGCTCGGGCAATTGTGGTGATTGATTTGAATGCTCGGTGAACCTGCAATCGCAATTGCATTTTGCACACCGGGGAAAACACGATCAACTTCTGCGGGAAAATTCACATCGCCTTGTTGAGTCTTCGCAGCATGGCTTTCCAAATTGTCGAGGTAGGTTTTATTTGCCAAACCTAAGACCCGCACGTCTTGTAATGAGTTTACCGGATGATAGCTGTGGAGTACCCAGCTACAATCAAACGCACGAGTATCGGTATTGGTAATAGTAATGTCCAATTTGATAGCTTTGCCCAAGGTCATAATCAATTGTGCCGCGAAATTAAAATCAAATAATTCATTGGCGGGACTATTAAAACTAAAAACCAATTTCACGCTGCCATCGGCAGCTATGGCGGCATCAGATAACTGCCAATCGCGATTGCGTGCAAAGCCGTGTTTTGGCTTTTTCGGGTCAAGCGCGTTAGGGCCAAACCAAGGCAGGCAAACAGGAATTCCACCGCGTAAGGCCACGCCGGGCGTAAAATCACAGTTGGGGCTTACCCACAATAAGGGTTGAGCATTTTTCGCTTGAAAGCTCAATAAATGAGCGCCCTGTAGTGCAATTAGCGCGTTACAGGCTGCGGTGTTAACGCGAAGAATAGGTAAGCCAGAGCCATTACTGTCAGGAAATGCCTGATCACTTGAGGTGAGCTCTAAAAAATCGCAACCTGCAATAAGAGTGTTTAAATCATCGTTTAACGTGGAATGAGGTACAGCAGGGGACATAATGACAACCATCAACAGCTTTAAGATGCCGCAATTCTAACCAAATCGTCTGTCATAATCATCTGATAATTAATCATATTTTTTGGTTTTGACACCTTAAAAACAGTATGATGCTCGCCCATTTTCGAATGACAGATTTTTAATGTATAGGTGTGTTGAGTGAGCAAATCGCAGTTAGTTAGTCAGGCTTTTACCATTGGCCAGCGTTGGATTAGTGAAGCAGAGGCTGAATTAGGCTTAGGCATTGTGCTGGATATTGCCAACCGTCGTTTAACCTTGAGTTTTCCGGCCGCTGGTGAGCGTCGCACTTATGCGATGGATAACGCACCAGTGAGTCGTGTGGTTTATCAAGTGGGCGAAAAAGTTCGCCATCAAGATGGCACCAACGTAAAAATTACGAAAGTGATCGAACAGCAAGGTTGTTTGCTTTATCACGGTTTGGTGTTTGATAAAGATAAAAATCTCACCAAAGAAGAAATCGCAATTCCTGAGTTTGAATTAGATAGTTTTGTGCAATTCAGTACGCCACGCGATCGCTTATTTGCCGGCCAGATTGACAAACACACGCACTTCACTCTGCGTTACAAAACCCTCAATTATTTAAACCAACATCGTCAATCAAACATATTTGGTTTGGCGGGGCCGCGCGTGCAGTTGCTGCCGCATCAACTTTATATCGCCAACGAAGTCGCGCAGCGCCACGCACCACGTGTTTTGCTTGCAGATGAAGTGGGGTTGGGTAAAACCATTGAGGCTGGATTGGTGTTGCATCAACAATTAATCAGTGGCCGTGTGAATCGCGCTTTGATTGTGGTGCCCAATAGTTTACAGCATCAATGGTTGGTAGAAATGCTGCGTCGTTTTAATTTGGCATTTACTTTGTTGGATGAAAAGCGTTGCCAAGCCATTGAAGGTTTGGATTCTTTTGAAGAGTCCATCGATTTCGTCGATGACTTCACGGATGAATTTGAACGTGAATCCACAAGCGATAATCCGTTTGAATCTGCACAATTAATTTTATGTTCTCTCGATTTCCTCACGAAAAATCCGGAGCGCTATGCGCAAGCTTTGCAAGCATCCTGGGATTTATTATTGGTAGACGAGGCGCACCATTTGCAATGGAGCGAACAAAAAGTCAGCGTGGCTTACCAATGCATTGAAGGCTTGGCCAAGGTTGCAAAAGGGTTGTTGTTATTAACGGCAACACCAGAACAACTTGGTTTGGAAAGCCACTTTGCGCGCTTACGTTTGCTCGATCCAGATCGCTATTACGATTTGGAAAAATTTATCGCCGAACAGCAATCCTATCAGCCGCTCAACGATTTGGTGCAGGCACTTTTGGCTGCTCACGTTGAAGAAGCTAAAGCATTGCCTGCTAATTTAGTGAAACAATTAGCGGATTATTTGCCAAAAGATACCATCGCCGAATTAACGCAATTGGCTGAGCAAACTTGTTTGGGGCAAGCTGCCGACAAAGCGATTAGTTATTTGTTAGATAGGCACGGCACGGGCCGCGTACTTTTCCGCAATACTCGTAATTCTGTTGCCGGTTTCCCCGAGCGACAATTACACCAACACGCGCTTGAGCTTACGCAAGAGCAGCTAGCAGACATTCGTACTTTATCCTTAGAAAAGCAATTGCGCGCAGAAACCTATTGGCAGCAGCAAGAAAATGATTGGTGGCTGCACGACCCGCGTGTAAATTGGTTAAGCGATTGGCTTAAGCAAAATCGCCGCAAAAAAGTTTTGGTCATTTGTGCGAATGCTGATACTGCACAAACATTAGAAGATTATTTGCGTTTGCGTAAAGGCTTGCTCACTGCTGTATTCCATGAAGGTCTTAACCTGATTGAGCGCGACCGCGCTGCCGCTTATTTTGCAGATATGGAAGAGGGCGCGCAGGTTTTAATTTGTTCTGAGATTGGAAGTGAAGGTCGCAATTTCCAATTCGCACAAGATTTGGTGTTGTTTGATTTGCCGTTGAACCCAGATTTATTGGAGCAGCGTATCGGTCGTTTGGATCGTATTGGCCAAACCGCGACTGTAAATATTCACACTCCCTTCTATGTGGGCAGCGCGCAAGAAAAATTAATCAGCTGGTATCACCAAGGGCTAAATGCATTTGAGAAGACTTGTGCGATTGGCCAAAATGTTTATATCCAATATGCCGAGAATCTCTTACCGATTTTAATTGGCGATGATGAATCTGCTTTTGCAAATATATTGAAAGAAACTCAAGTTTACGCTGCCGATTTGGTTGCCCAATTGCAAAAAGGTCGCGACCGTTTGTTGGAGTTAAACTCTTGCAAGCCTGCACAAGCCGCTGAATTGGTGGATGCGCTTGCTGCAAAAGATGAAGACAAAAGCCTTATCAATTATTTGGATGCTGTTTTCGATGCATTCGGAATTGACTCTGAAAAACACAGTGAGCACAGTCAAGTCATTCACCCTAGTGATCATATGCGTGTTGAGCAATTCCCCGGTTTGCCGGAGTCTGGCTTGACGATTACTTATCAGCGTCAGCAAGCATTATCACGCGAGGATATGCAGTTTATTACTTGGGAGCATCCATTAGTTCGTGGTGCCCAAGAGTTAATTGCGCTTACAGAATTCGGTAACACCGCGTTTTGTACCTTGAAATTACCTCCGCTCAAACCGGGCAATTTAATGCTGGAAGCCTTGTATGTATTGCATTGCCCCGCACCGGCGGAGTTGCAATTGTTCCGTCATATGCCGCAATCATTATTGCGAGTATTGTTGGATCACAATGGTAAAGACTTGAACGCCGTATTAGGGATTGATCAGCTAGGTAAGCTCTTGCAAAAAGTCCCACGCAATAATGCCCAGGAACTGGTTCGCCATGCGCGCCCCGCATTGGTGGATATGTTGCAAAAAGCGGAAGATAAAGCCAAACCCCAACAGGCCGATTTAATTGCAAGCGCGCAACAAAAAGTTAAGGACGAAATCAATGCAGAATTGGATCGCATGAAAGCACTTGCGAAAGTGAACCCCAATGTACGCCAATCTGAAATTGATTATTTGCAAGAGCGTTTGGCAGCGAGCCAACACTATTTATCGCAAGCGAAGCTGCGTTTGGATTCTTTGCGGGTGATAATGACGGTTTAATATCTGAATTGTGAATATGCGTATTTAATAGGGAGTCGTCATCCTCGCGTAGCGGGGATCCAGCTTTTGATTGTGGTTTTTTAACAGCTGGATCCCCGCTGCGCGAGGATGACGATTGCCCGGAAAATTAATATTTCTTGAGAGCTCCTATGTACATTTTTTCCGTAAACGGCAAAGCCAAAAAAGATCGTGATGGCGTTAAAGAAGGGCAGGTTGTTCCCTTTATCGTGTACATCAACTTTATAGATTTATTCGGTGCAGAGCAGTTGTGCAAAGTCTATTTAATGCGTGCGGGCTTTACCGATATTGAAATTGAAAAGCGTAAATTAGTGCCGAGTAATTTAACTGGCGATGCCCGCGTAGTTGCGGCAGATAAAGCAATGGCTGAGGCTATTAAATCTGGCTATATGATCCAGATGTTTGACGAGTAAGCTTTCCTTCCAACATCTATGTATCCAAGCATATTGTTTGGATGCATCCCACGTTTGAACTTTTTCAGTATCTTTTAGTCTAGTTTCCTGTAATCGTCGATAAAGGAAGCAGCTCGCATGAAGTTTTTACAGGGATCAAGTTTGTTTGGTGTGTTATATGTCGCCCGAAAAAGCTATTTGCCTACCTCTAAAAAATCATCGCTGGTGTTATTTCTAGTTGTTTTTTTGATGCATGTTCTGCTCGTTTTTTATATGCTCAAATATGGGGTTAAAGTACGTGAGGCTCTTGTTGTTGAGGCACAAGTGAATTTAATGTTGTTGAAGCCTGAGAATAATTCGGCACCTTTTAGCGACTTGCCAATTAATCCTGATGAGCGTTCTGTAATCCTGCTTGAAGTTGTTATTCCCGAGATTGAAATTAAAGAGCTGGATTTAGGTGTGTCAGATTTTAATGATACATATGAGTTGCACAATAAAAATTCAGATAAATATAAAGATGTTTTTGATCCAAAGCTTCGTAAGAAATTGCAGGCATTACCACCGCAGGTAAAAAAGAAACCTAAAATTCAATATCTAGGTGTAGGCATAACACTAGAAGATATTGGCAATGGTATGTGCATCTATGGTGATGCACTCCATAAAACAGGCCGCAAAGTTAAATGCGGTCTTGATCAGGGAGAGCAAATGATGCTGAATGTAGAGCAAGCTTTAGCAGATCCACTTGGTATTAAATAACCCAACGTATTTTTAATTGGTTATAGGTGGTAATCGAATTAGTGTGCAGAACTTTTAATCCTGCATCAGGTCTACCACTTCGCTAAAGTTAACTACAAAAGGTTTTGGTGGAATGGCTATCTTAGGTCTACAGGAACGTTTAAATTTATTTCAGTCTGCTAATTACTCTCAACGCATATCAAAAAAGCAATCTCCTGTGGTGTTGGGGGCTATCATTTTTGTGCATGCGGCAATTATCCTGCTGGCATTTAATGAAAAAATGAGGCAGCGAGAATTTGTGCCGGAAAAAATTCTACATATGATTAATGTTTTGCCAGAGCAGGTCGAACCTATTTCGGAGCCTGATAAGCCTGAGATAAATGAACCGCGCCCATTACAGTTAACTGCTCCGCACATCCAAATTGCTGAACCAGTTTCGTCGCCATTGGATTTGCCTCTTAACAATTCACCCTATGTGCTTCATTCGGAAACATCTGGTCAATATGAGCATATATTTGATCCCAAATTGCGAAAAAAATTAATTGATGCGCAAAGTTTAAATGTGCGACCTACAGCAGGAAGAGCCAAGAATTGGATAGAGGCTGATGGGCGAACGTTTGTGGATGTAGGTGATGGAAATTGTTTTGTTTCTATGGCGCAAGTTGATGCTCGTGAACGAGAGACTAATTGGGGTATGACCAAGTGTGGTAAAACTGATAGTGAAAAAATGATGGACAATATGAATGCAGATCTAGAGGCAAGAAAACATCCGCTCAATAAAAAAGGCCAGCAATAGCTGGCCTTTTTTATTGGTTAAGTTTAAGCATTAATCAAACTTTTTTGGGCGGAAGCTTTTGCTTTTTTCGCCTTTAGGTTTATCACCCAAACCTAACTTTCCACGAGGTGCGCCATCGCGTGGCTTATCTGAAAAGCTGCGTGGTTTGTCACCGCGTGGTTTGTCATTGTAGTCGCGAGTACGAGGACCGCGATCACCGAAATCGCGATCACGGCTGTTGCCGCCACCGCCTTGGTCAACGCTGATTTCCAGTGGACGATTGCGGACGCGAACTTTTTTCAGTTGACTCAATACATCCCCTGACAAACCTTTTGGTAAATCTACGGTTGAGAATTCATCGTGCAATTTAATGTGGCCGATGTTCGCGCTGGAAATACCGGCTTCGTTTGCAATTGCGCCAACGATGTCACCAGGGCGCGCTTCGTGATTGCGACCTACTTCAATACGGTAGCGAACCATGTTCTCGTCGTTGTGCTCGCGACGCGGGCGATCTTCACGTGAACGCTCGCGTCCACCATCACGACCACCGCGGTCATTGCGATCGCGAGAACCACGTTCTTCACGACCACCACGGTCACCACGTCCTTCGCTGCGAGATTCACGCTCAGGTTTTACATCGGTAAATTTCACTTGCAGCGGACGCTCGCGTTGCAATAAATATGCAAGAGCTGATGCTATGTCTTCTGGCGAAACTTCATTTTGATTACTGAACTCTGCCAACAAATCATTGAAGAAACTCAAATCAGGTTGTTCTGCCAAGGTGCTAGTAATTTGCGCCGTAAATTGATCGATACGGTGTTTGGTTACAGCTGCGCCGCTTGGCAATTCCATCAAAGTAATTGGTTTTTTGGTCGCTTTTTCGATGGTGTAGAGCAAACGTTTTTCGCGCGGTGCAACAAACAAAATAGCTTTTCCGCTACGACCAGCACGACCAGTACGGCCAATACGGTGAACGTAAGCTTCGCTATCGTAAGGAATATCGTAGTTAACAACGTGGCTTACGCGTTCTACGTCGATACCGCGCGCAGCAACGTCGGTAGCGATAACTATATCCAATGAACCACTTTTCAAACGCTCAATAGTGCGTTCACGCAATTGTTGGTTCATGTCGCCGTTCAATGCGGCGGCAGAGAAACCGCGTGCTTCCAATTTTTCTGCAAGTTCTACGGTTGCAGTTTTTGTGCGCACGAAAATAATCATGCCGTCAAAAGGTTCTACTTCAAGAATACGTGTGAGTGCATCCAATTTATTGGTGCCGCTAACCATCCAATAAACTTGTTCGATGTTGTCGCCGGTAGATTGCGAGCTGGCGATTTTAATTTCTTTCGCATCGCGCAAATAGTTGTCGCACACTTTGCGAATTTCGCGTGGCATGGTTGCGGAGAACAACGCAGTTTGGCGTGTATCTGGTGTGTGTTCCAGAATCCATTCAACGTCATCGATAAAGCCCATGCGCAACATTTCGTCAGCTTCGTCGAGTACCAAGCTTTTCAAATTATTTAAATTTAAACTGCCACGACGCAAGTGGTCCATTACACGGCCTGGTGTGCCAACTACAACATGCACGCCGCGTTTTAATTGGCGCAATTGGCTGGTCATGTCCTGACCGCCGTAAATAGGTAATACGTGGAAGCCGGGAATTTCAGCCGCGTATTTTTGGAAAGCTTCTGCTACTTGGATTGCGAGTTCGCGAGTCGGTGCCAACACTAGGATTTGTGGGTCAGCTTGTTTTACATCTAATTTTGACAGCAGCGGCAATGCGAAAGCTGCAGTCTTACCTGTACCGGTTTGCGCCATGCCGAGAATATCGCCACCGTTCAGCAACACTGGAATAGCAGCGGCTTGAATGGGCGAGGGTACTTCGTAGCCAACTGATCGAATGGCTTTAAGTACGGGCTCGGAAAGTGCTAAATCGGTAAACAGAATTTGGTCAGTCATTTTTAAACCTTTGGTTTGGCTGAATATAAAAAACAATAAAGCAAAGCCGTCGCTGAAACTTTTTACTGTTTAAAGTAAGTGGTATCAGTTAAGGATTCGTTTTTGTTTTTATTGATCGAATAATTTTTGCTGCGCAAATAAATAACGCAGCCTAAGTGGGAGCGATGATCGGGTCGCTATGGGTACGAAAGCTGTAAAACTTCCGCACAAAAGAAATTCGCAAGAGCAATGCTGATGCAAGTTTAAGGCGATTAAATCAACGGATTCCCGCGTGTCCTGCCAAAAAGTTTTGGCTAAATGGAGCACAGTGCAATTCAAAAACATCGTGTTTTCTAAAAATTGCGCACTTTATAGCAGGCTGAAAATTTGAACTTCGTGTTGTTGATTGGTTCCTAAAAAACCAATTTTGGGCAGCCCTCAGGCATCCTGCCTGCTCAGCATATCCCCACAACATAAACTCAATAAAGGAGGGGCGTTACTGAAAGTGCGCGCAGTATAGGGATTTGGTGCCTATAAAGCCAGCAAAATAGCAGCCAGTTCTCATTTTACGGTCACGATTAAGGTTTGGCTTGGGCAAGTAGGCGATCGAGCGCATTGGCAAAGGCTTGTTTGTCCTTATCGTTGTAAGGCGGTGGGCCATCATGGACTACGCCGCTGGAGCGCATGGTTTCCATAAAATCGCGCATGTTGAGACGAGCACCAATGGAGTCTTTGGTGTAACGCTCTCCACGAGGGTTAATCACGGCCGCGCCTTTACCGATGGCTTCTGCAGCCAAGGGTATGTCGGCGGTAATCAAAATATCGCCCGCAACCAGCTCTTGGACTATATAGTTATCGGCCACGTCAAAGCCGCCGGCGACCTGGGTGGACTTAATCCAGGGTGAGGCTGGAGCTGATAAAAACTGGTTGGCGACCAATGTCATGGTGATTTGGCGTTTGTGCGCAGCGCGATAGAGGATTTCTTTAACCGGCTTGGGGCAGGCATCGGCATCGACCCAGATTTGCATAGCTTTCTCTTGGTTAGATAATGTACATTGACATAATATAGAACTATGTAAATAATAAGTTAAACTTCATTTTTGCA
>JAGKXD010000185.1 GCA_021151525.1 Cellvibrionaceae bacterium
GATTTATTTATCTTAGAAATCCGCGAGTTTTATGATGAAATTTGTTCAGCCCCAAAATAAAAAAAGGCCGCAAAATGCGGCCTTTTTACATGCAGAAGAATATTAACCTTCCATATTTTCCAGCTCTACGCCTTTGGTTTCTTTCACCCACCAGATTACAAAGAATACTGAGAAGAGTGAGCACGCCGCGTAAATGCTGTAAGCGCCAACCAAGCCTAGTGCAGAAGCAAGCAGCATTGGGAAGGTCCAAGTGATTAGGAAGTTCGCCGCCCATTGTGCCAAGCCAGCAATGGCCAAGCCGGTGCCGCGAATTTGGTTGGGGAACATTTCGCCCAACATAATCCACACTACTGGGCCCCAAGACATGTTGAAGAAAATCACATAAAGGTTAGCTGCCACCAATGCGGTAATCCCCATGGTGCCGCTTAACATCAGTGCGCCTTTTGCATCCAATGGTGCGCCCGCAAATGCGAAAGCAACTAACGCCAAGGTCACGGTCATACCTACAGAGCCGATCAGCAACAAAGGTTTACGGCCAATTTTATCAACGAGGAAGAAGGTGATGAAGCAAGCGCCGATAGATACAGCGCCAGACACAACGCTAATCGCCAATGAGTCGCTCTCAGAGAAACCGGCTGCGCGCCAGAGTACAGAGCCGTAATAAAACACTACGTTAATGCCCACAAACTGTTGCAGTACGGCCAAACCAATGCCGACCCAAACGATTGGGCGAACACGGCCTTTAGCGATCAAATCTGCAAAGCGAGGTTTGTGGTCGTGAGAAATAGAAGCGTAAATATCATCAACAGTTTTGGCTGCAGCTTTTGCGCCGTAGAGTTTGGTCAATACTGCTAAGGCTTTATCTTTTTTGCCGCTGGCAACGAGGAAGCGTGGGCTCTCAGGAATGGTTAACAAAGTAAGTAAGAACACGGCGCCTGGAATGGCACCCACCCAGAACATCCAGCGCCAAGAGGTGTAGCCAAGCCAGAGTGGATTGGTTGCTGAACCTGCAGCAGTAGCCAAGAAGTAGTTGCTCAATGCGGCAGCGGTCAAGCCAGTGATAATGGCGATTTGTTGAATGGAGCTTAGCTTGCCGCGGTATTCAGCAGGTACTAATTCGCTGATATACGCAGGGCAAATGATACTTGCAGCACCAATTGCTAAGCCGCCGATAAGACGATAAATCACAAATTCAGCTGAAGAGCTTGCGATGCCCGCGCCCCAAGCTGAAAGCACAAACAATGCAGCCGCAAGAATCAAAATGCCGCGACGGCCATAGGTATCAGCCCAAGAACCCGCGAAAAACGCACCTACCGCGCAACCCAGCAAAATGGACGCTACGTTAAAGCCTGTACCGGCTGACTCAGAGTGAAACGCAAGTTGAAGGCCTTCAACGGTGCCGTTGATAACGCCGCTGTCAAAACCAAACAAGAAACCACCAATGGTGGCAATAATGCTGATGATGACGATAGAGGTCATATTTCTCTCGCTAGCGTCTAGAGAAATACCCACCTCATTAGTGGAGGATGATGAATGCATGGTGATACCTGCTTTTTTAAATTATGGGTTTATTGAAATTATGGTTAACAAGCCGTTGGTTGGAGTCCCTCGCCAGTCATGCACTGGTTTAAGGGATGCGCGACCATACCATAATGCCGGGTTTTTAGCATACGGTTCAGGCTGCAAAACTTGCTTATTATCTAGTGGTTTTTCGATTATTTGTCTGGGCGGGATGCACAGATTCATAGTCGTAAGACCATGGTAAATCAATATAGTTCAAATGACTATATGTTTGGCGCGCGATTTTGTCTTCTTGTGCGCAAGGAGCCCAGAAGGGCTCCTGAAGAGGGGTTTAAATCTCGAAGGAGAAACCGCTTTCGGTTAAATGCTTATAAGCCTCAGCATCAAAACGGTAGAGGTTGGCAGCGCGATGGGGAACACCTTGCTGCTTCTCATTGCAGGGTGTTAACAAATCCATCTTCATAATTTTGCGGCGGAAGTTGGGCTTATCCAGCTTGGTGTTGAGGATTGCCTCGTACAAGGCTTGTAGCTGAAGTAGGGTGAATTTTTCTGGCAACAAGTTAAAGCCGATAGGTTGATGGCAAACTTGATGGCGCAAGAACTTCATGCCGTAATCGATAATTTCGGCGTGGTCATAAATCAATTCAGGCAAGTCGTTGATGCTCTGCCAGCTCACATCCGCAGCGCTTTGGCCTGCCACCAGCGAGTAGTGCTCGGCGCTAACCAAGGCGTAGTAGGCGATGGTCACAACACGCTCGGTAGGGAAGCGGTCAACGCGGCCAAAGGTTTTTAGTTGCTCAAGGTAAAGCTGCTTTACGCCAGTAAGCTCTTCAAGTAAGCGATAGGCTGCATCGCGCAAGTTCTCATCATAGCGAATCCAGCCGCCCGGTAGCGCCCATTTGCCTTGGTGCATGGGGTCGGTTTGTTTCACCAACAGGATTTTTAACTCATCGTTATCCAACCCGAAAATCAGGTTGTCGATTGACAGCGCCTTAATAACATCTTGCGGCAGTTGTAAGGGCTCTACATGGCTGTTGGGTGGCGTCGCAATGTTTGACACAGTGAGTTCCTAAGCGAATTGGCGTTAAACGGCTATTCTAAAATCAGCGAGTAATGTTTTGTAAAAAATGGCGTGATAAGCACCATTGCACTAGGCGCGCGGCCTCATTGTAACCATGATCATCTAATTGTCCATAGAAAATATGGGGGCAAAATGACGCTCAATAGGCTTGTGGTCAATGAGACAATAAGATAAGCTATACCTATCAAAAATAATAAGTATCCAGGCACTGTTGTTTTTGCTGGCGAATGGAATTTGTTGCTCCTTATATATTTCACTGAAAGAGATTCATTATGTTGTTTCTAGGCATTGACGTTGGAAGCTCCTCCACCAAGTTATCTGTACTCGACGGTAAGACCGGAAAATGTGTAGGCGCCTTGTCCTATCCCGAAACCGAATTGGCGATTGCGAGCCCAGAAGTAGGCTTTGCCGAGCAAGATCCAGAAGTCTGGTGGGATTGCATCCAAAAAGGTGCGGCCAAGTTATTCGCCAGCGGCAAGTTTGATAGCAAACAAATTCAAGCCATCGGTATTTCTTACCAAATGCACGGCTTGGTGGTTGTTGATGCAGAACAGAAAGTGTTGCGTCCATCCATCATCTGGTGCGATAGCCGTGCAGTTCCGCTAGGTAATGCAGCGCTGGCTGAAATGGGTACCGATTATTGCTTTGGTCACTTGTTAAATTCACCCGGTAATTTCACGGCTGCTAAATTGCGTTGGGTGCAACAAAACCAACCAGACATTTTTAACAAAATTCACAAAGTCATGCTGCCTGGCGATTACATCGCCATGAAATTGACCGGAGAAATTACCACCACAGCTTCCGGTTTATCTGAAGGCACCTTGTGGGATTTCAAAGAAAATCGCGTTGCCACTGAGTTGTTAAATCATTGGGGCATTGATGCAGCGGTTATTCCAACAATCGTTCCCAGTTTTGGTGTGCAAGGCACTGTGCGTGCAGATGTTGCAGCTGCATTAGGTTTGAGCGCAAACGTAAAAGTTTGTTATCGCGGTGGCGATCAACCCAACAATGCATTTAGTTTAAATGTATTGGAACCGGGCGAAGTGGCTGCGACGGCGGGAACCTCTGGCGTAATTTATGGCGTTACCGATAAACCTGCGGCAGATGTTGAATCCCGTGTAAATACATTCTTGCACGTAACCGGTACAGCAGAAAAAAATCGCAATGGTGTGTTGGTGTGTGTGAATGGGTGTGGGCGTTTGTATTCATGGTTGCGTCAAACCATTAGTGCTGCGGGCGCTACACCTTCTTATCCAGTGTTAAATGGTTTGGCCGAGCAAGTTGCTGTAGGAAGTGATGGTTTGGTTTTCCATCCTTTCGGTAACGGTGCTGAGCGAATTTTCCAAAATAAAAATTTAGGCGCGCAATTGCGCAATCTCGATTTCAATCGCCATGGATTAGGTCACATGGTGCGTGCTGCGCAGGAAGGCATTGTGTTTTCGCTCAATCAAGGTTTCGATGTGTTGAAATCTTTGGGAGGCAGTTGCGATGTTGTGCGTGCAGGTAAGGGCAATATGTTTTTGAGTGATGTATTCACGCAAGCCTTTGCCAACACTACACAAGCCGCTGTGGAATTATATGAAACCGATGGAGCCGAAGGTGCTGCGCGCGCAGCAGGTTTAGGTGCTGGTTTTTATGCATCACAAAAAGAAGCTTTTGGTGGTCTTACGCGTTTAGGTGTGATTGAGCCCAAGAGCAATTTGTTGGCGCAATATCAAGATGCCTATCAACATTGGGTATCGCTGCTGCCGACAGAATAATGGAATAAATTTAAGAAATTGAATTAGTTAAATG
>JAGKXD010000186.1 GCA_021151525.1 Cellvibrionaceae bacterium
CAAGTCTATTTTTTATAATTATTTTTTATTAAATGTGCGCTAAAAAATAACCGGTTTTCAACAGGACTTGTCTCCTAAACAACCAATTCCCCATGGCAGGCCACGCGCCTTTTTAAGCATAAGAAATAACTAGTAGCTTTCTTATGGCTTGATATTCTTTTCATGCGTGATCCAGGTTACGCTCATGTCACCATCAAGGTGCTAGCATCTGCTCATTACTGGCTTCGCAAGGATACGAATATGAAATTTTCCAAACCTCTAATCCAGTTGGCATTTCCTTTTTGTCTATTCATTTTCTCACCCTGCCTTAGTGCGCACCTGCTAATCACTTACACCAGTGGAAATATGCTGTGGAAAGAGGAGCAGTCTGATTTTACCAACTCAGGGGACTACTGGGACTCCAGTTATTTGATGAATGAGGAAGTTCAATTTGAAGTCAGTTTTATTACGCCTGATGTTAAATTGGACACTGGCGAGTGGCAGTACCTGACATTTTACGATCCGGTGGTTACCTTTAGCAGCTCGCATTTCTTTGAATCCTACACCATTGATAGCAGTGGTCACTTCGGTCTTGAGCTGGCAGGCGATAACAGTTTTCGCGATTGGTTTTTTTCATTTGGGGTTACAGAAAATAACAACGCATCAGGCATAAAAGAGCACGGCGTTTTTTCTGCCGGTGGCTGGCTGGATTCATTGGCTGGAGGCGGAGCAACGACAGAGCAACTGGTTTATACCAAAAAAGACTGGAGCTTTACGCATCACAATTTACTATGGGAAGCAGATACTATTGCCACATTTGGTGGTGAAAGTTTTGATGGCAAATTAACCATTAAACAAATTTCGCTCCCCGAGCCTGTTACCCCATTACTCTTGCTAACCGGGCTATTTTCTATTGCCCTGCTGAGAAATAAACAAGGCAACAATTATCGCACCTAGCGCACAAACTACGATAAAGGCAGCATAACCTGCTCATCAACTGCTTACAGCCCATCGCAAATTATTGGCCTGCAACTGCTACACTGAACTTCATCAAGGTCAGCAAGGAGTCAGGGCGTGCAACTAGTAACATTACGAGCAACTGCAAATAGTTTCAGCAACCAGCCCATAACCGTTAAAAAATCCGGGTTTACAAAAATACTGACGCTGCTCACGCTAGCTTGTGCCAGTAGCTTTTGTCAGTCGCAAGCCATCGATAAATGGCAAACCCGGGCCATTACACGTATGACTCCCGATAGCCAGGAAACCCACCAAATATTTTCCGGCTTGGAGAAAACCCAAAAAGATTGGCGTTTGTGCGTAGTTCTACCGAACGTGAGCGACAAATTTTGGGATGACATTGTCAGCGGCGTGCGTGAAGAATCCGCACGATTAGGTATTACCAGTGTTATTTATGAAGCCAGCGGCTATGGCGAAGCGGGCTTGCAACAACAGGAGCGCATTCTCAACCAACGTTGCAGCGCAGGAAAACTGGATGCCGTATTGCTAGCGGCAACAGACAGATCCGGCTTAACAACAAGCCTGCGCAACTTGCGCGAAAAGCAGATATTAGTAGTCGATTTTGTAAACGGCTACGACATGAAAGAAGTTGATGCCCGAGCCTACCTGGATAATTATCACCTTGGTTTCAGCGCCGGCCAGGAAATAAAAAAGTATCTATCCCTGCAATCACGCACGCCAAAAACCCAGATATTATGGATTCCCGGCCCTGAAGGGCCAGACTGGGCAAAACGAGGTGACGAAGGTTTTAAAGCGGCCTTGCTCACCAGCGAAGCGGATATAACTACTCTCCATTTAAACCCGCATTACCGCGAACAAGCGCGCGACCTGCGCAAGTACCTGAATACGGGAAGAACGTTTGACCTTATTGTCGGCACGGGACCAACCAGCGTCGCCGCTTACCAATTAAAAGCTGAAGGATTAATTCCACAAGCAACACCGGTATTCGCCTATTACGCAACACCGGATGTTGAAAAATTACTTGCAGATGGGCAGCTGCTTGGGGCTGTATCCAATCAACCGCGAATAATGGGCCGCATGGGGGTATCGTTGGCAGTTGGCATGCTGGAAAAACTACCCATGCCATTTCAGGCTGGACCAGAACCGGTATTACTCCAACCCACACTAAAGGACAAAAACCAGCCTGACACACCTCAATCGCCGTGAAGTGTCCAAACCCACATCATGTTGATTTTATTATTTAGTAAATTACGTCTGGCAATTTATTTCGAATAAATAATTTTCAATTCTTCCGTCGCCAAGTTGACGCCTTCTTTAGCTGCTTCTTCCAGCAACATTAGACCGCGAGTTTTATCCTGCTTAACATCACCAGAGCCATAATACAAATTGAAGCCGTAGGTAAATTTTGAATGCGCATGCCCTTGGGCGATGGCACGCTCAAAATACTCGCTGGAGCTTTTGGTAGAACTTTCGACAAAATCACCATAAAGATAAATCACACCCAAGCGATACGAAGCTTCCGCAACACCCCCTTCAGAAGCATTCTCCAATAATTTCATACTACGCACTTCAAATTCTTCTTCAGTTTCGCCGGTGTTTTCCAGACTAAAGCTGGAATAGAGAAATTGTGCGTAAGGATCACTTTTTTCCAGATAAGGCGATAGCAGATCATACAAAGCTTCTACTTCACCATTTTCCAATAGTTCTTCTGCTTGTTGTTTTATTAAATTTTCCATATGCAACCTCAGGACACAGCCCCCTATAAAATAGTAATTATAAATCACTCTTCCCAACGGGAACCAGGCAACCTTCAAACTATCATCTACAAATCCAGAGCCTATTAAGTCGTGCAACAACTGTGGATTCTGTCGGTCAACGCAACACTATAATCATTTTAAACAAAAGAGAGAGATTGCAAAATGGCTGATCGGTTGATTAAGCGTTAATACACATCGCGCAGGTAGCGCTTATCCATATTCAATTTGCGGATGTAGTTGACTGTATCAGCGTCATCGAACTTGCCGTATTGCTGAATGATATCGCGCAGCGCTTGATCCACATCTTTGGCCATACGGCTGGCATCGCCGCACACGCAGAAGTAGGCGCCCTCTTCCAGCCAATTCCAGATTTCCTGGCCGCGTTCGCGCATGCGGTCTTGCACATAGATTTTTTGTGATTGATCGCGCGAGAAAGCAAGGCTCAATTCGTTGAGCACGCCGTCTTTCTGGAATTGCTGCAATTCATCCTGATAATAAAAATCCGTTGCGGCATGTTGCTCGCCAAAGAACAACCAGTTTTTACCGGCGTCGCCACGCGCTTGTCGCTCCTGCAGGAAGCCGCGGAAAGGCGCAACGCCCGTGCCAGGCCCCACCATGATTAATGGCGTAGCGCCGTTTTCCGGCACATGGAAATGTTTACTCGGCTGTACAAAGATAGGTACATCCAGATTGCTGGCACGATCCGCCAGAAAAGTGGACGCAACACCTTTGCGAATTTTTTTACTGTCGCGGAAGCGCGTGTAACGCACCGCAGAAACCGTTAAATCAATACGATTGGGTTGTGTTTTAGGGCTTGAAGCGATGGAATATAAACGCGGCTGGATGCGTTTTAATACGGCGATAAATTCTTCCACGCTCGCACGAATGGGGAATTCCTGCAGTATGTCCACCAGTTGGCGACCGTAGAGCCACTCTTGCAGTTCTTGTTTGTGTTCCGCATCGAGCAATTTTTTCAGGTCTGCACTGTTGGAGCGCTCGGCAATAAATTGCAGTGCGTCCAAACTCGGGCGACAAATTTCGTAATTTTCGAGTAGCGCTATATGCAGTGGTTTTTCGTGGGTATCTACCACGACCGGCGCATCGGAATTCAGATTGAGCGATTGTTCCAGCTCATACACATAATCCGGGCAATTTTTTGGCCATACCCCCAGGGCATCGCCCGCTTCGTAGGTGATGCCTGAATCGCCCAAATCAAAACCAAACTGGCGAACATCTTTACCGGAACCTTCGCCGCTCAAACGATTATTCACCGTCAAACGCGATGCGTAGGGGTTGGCCTTGTTATAACCGGTTGCGGTAGATGCAGTGGGCATAGATGAAGACGCGCTCGCAGAAGTATTCGCAGCTCCTGATGTTGAGACATGCGGAGCTAATTGCTCCTTCAGCTTAGCAAACCATTGCGTCGCTGGCACTTCAAAATCCGTGTCGCAATCCACACGCTCAACCAGAGCCTTGGCACCCAGCGCGTGCAAGCGCGCAAATAATTTTTTGCCGTGGCCGCAGAACTGGTCATAGTTTGAGTCGCCCAGCGCCAGTAAACCAAATTGCAATTCATTGAGTGTTGCCATGGAATCGCTACTTAATTGACTCCAGAAATCGCCGCCGTTATCCGGTGCATCGCCATCGCCAAAAGTACTGGTGATAAAGACCACAAAC
>JAGKXD010000079.1 GCA_021151525.1 Cellvibrionaceae bacterium
TTACTATATAGGTGAAGCATTAAAATTCAAAGGCAAAAATCAAAAAATAATTGCTTAAAAGCGAGGCTCGGGTTGGTGGCGAAGGGCAGAGCTTTTCGCATTCGAAAAAAGCGAGCATCAATAAGGCTATTTAGCCTAGATAATATGTATTTAAGCGAAATGCTTATATTGTAATATCAAGCATAAATCGTTAACCTTCAGCCAACAATTTAATAATGTGGATTGCTTCTAAATGGCGCTACTCGACCGAAATTTTAATCTCTCTCACCGCATGGTTCACGAATTAGGCAAAGCGATTATTTGTGGTGAATATAATGACGATGGCCTACCTACCGAAGCAGAACTTTGCGATAAATTTGGCGTGAGCCGTAGCGCTGTGCGTGAAGCCGTTAAGATGCTTTCCGCGAAAGGTTTAATATCCAGCAAACCGCGCCAAGGCATTCGCGTGCAAGCTGAAGAAGAATGGAATATTTTTGATCCAGATCTTTTGCGCTGGTCATTGGAAAGCAAACCTTCCATGAAAGTGCTGAAAGAATTTCTACAAGTGCGTATTGCGATTGAGCCTGAAGCCGCTGCATTAGCGGCGCGCTACGCTACGCAAGAACAAATTGATGCGATTGAAGCTGCATTAGAAAGAATGAAAAATGCGGAAGACAACACGCCAGAAGATTTGGATGCAGATATTGCATTTCACATCAGCATTCTTTACGCCAGTAACAACCGTTTCTACGTACGCCTACGTGATTTTATCCAAACCGCGTTGCGCGTAAGTATTAGCCACACCAGCCCCATGAAAGGCAACCATGAAGGCATAGTGGAAGATCACGCCAAAGTGTTTAACGCCATCAAAAACCGCAACCCAGAGCGAGCCAAGCATTCTATGTTGTTGTTGATTGATGAAGCCCTAAACTTTATTGAAGAAGAATTGGCCGCCAAGCAAGAAAGCTAAGTGCGCAAATGTCGCGACTGCAAAAAGCCAGCAAATGCTGGCTTTTTTTATAGCTATAAATATGCGTTCTGTTTAAGGCTGCGTTCTATTTTCAAACACGCGCGAAACATTAAGCGAGTTACTTATTTTCTGCAGCACAATTTTTAGCAATGTATTCTTCATGGAAACTCATTGCATCTGCCGAGCGATCAATAACACTTTTAATTTCAGTCATAAATTGCAAAAATTTTTCGTCATCAATTTCATCCACCAGTGGATGATATTTCTCTGCTTTTAAACCTTGGCCATGCATAACAGCAAACCAGCTTACATCATCGAACAATTCATTGTTATCACGGAAAATGCGCCCACTGGATTTATAAAGATCAAGCTTGCGCTGTAAGGTGACCGGAACTTCCATATGCTTGCAATACTGCCAAAACTCCGAATCAGTTCGAGATGACACTTTATAGTGCAAAATAATAAAATCTCTAATAGCCACAAACTCTTGCGTTAGAATTTCGTTGTATTTATCGATAATTTCCTGATCAAAACTATCATAAGGAAATAATGCGATTAGTTTTGAAATACTGGATTGAATCAAATGAATACTGGTAGATTCGAGCGGCTCCATAAAGCCACTTGATAAACCTATAGCAACACAATTTTTATTCCAGAACTTGCGTCTTATGCCGGTTTTAAAACGAATGACTTTTGGCTCAGCCAAAACTTTTCCTTGAACATTCTCTAATAGAATTTTTTTTGCTTCATCATCACTCATATACTTATTGCAATAAACATGTCCGTTACCCGTTCTATGTTGTAATGCAATTCGCCATTGCCAACCTGCTGAGTGTGCAGTTGCTCGTGTGTATGACGGCAAAGGATCAATTTTTTCGCTCGGTACGGTTACAGCGCTATTACATGGCAACCAGTGACTCCAATCTTCATAGCCTGTGTTAAGCGCTTGCTCAATCAATAACCCACGAAACCCCGTGCAATCAATAAATAAATCACCATTAATAACCTGGCCGTCTTTTAAATTTACGGATTCAATAAAACTATCTTCAGGCTTAAGATTTACTGTTTGAATCTCACCCTCTATACGTTTAACACCCCGCATTTCCGCAAATTCACGCAAAAACTTTGCGTACAGGCTAGCATCAAAATGATAGGCGTAAGATATTTGGGATAAGGGAGAATTGGGAATTTGTGCCGGCATCATGAATTTATTACGCAATGCCCCTTGAATACAGATTGAATATTCGCCCGGGTCTTCTGCATGCTTTTGCGCGTGATAGCGTAGCCAGTAATTATAAAAACTTAAATATCCGATACTCATACCATAACCACCAAAGGGATGGATATAGCTATTGCCCAGGTTGCCCCAATTAACAAATTGGATTCCCAACTTAAAAGTGCCTTGGGTTCGTTTTAGAAATTCATTCTCATCAATTCCCAGTGCTTGGTTGTATTTCAATATCACTGGGATTGTTGCTTCGCCTACACCAACGGTTCCAATTTGATCGGACTCAATCAGCATGATGTTGCAACGTTTACTTCCAAGTACATGAGATAGCGCTGCAGCTGTCATCCAACCTGCTGTACCTCCGCCAACGATAACAACATTTTTTATTTTTTGTGGATTATCGTTAATCATAATTCTTTACCAATTCATTTCTTAAATTCAAAATAATATTTTTTGTACATTTATTACGGGCGAAAAAAAAGCATACAGGAATTTCTTCCCGTATGCTTTTTTATCAACTACTAGAAGCTAGCACGTAAGGATACTGCATAACGTCTGTCGGTGAGCGAGAAGGTTTTTGGTGTTGTCACACCGGCCTGATTAAATTGAGTGGTGGTTTTAGTCATCTCATTTAACAGGTTACTTCCCTCTAAACCAATACGGAAGTTATCGTTAATGGTGTACCAAACAGAGGCATCTAAATAGCCGGACGCTTCAGCATATATCGGTGCGAATGAATCTGAATCGCGACGCGTTACGAGGTAATCCGATCTCCAAGTATACGCAAGACGCGCTTCAATTGATGAATGCTGATAGATAAGCGTGGCGTTAGCATTGCTCTTCGACAAGCCAGGTAAGGGCAAGTTGGTAAAATTCCGGAATTCGTTGCGGCTTCCACCAACAGAAATTGCATCACCAGAAGCATCACCCAAATCAGATGGTCTGATATAGGTGTAATTCAACTGACTACCCAAGCCTGCCCAAGCACCTGGCAAGAAGTCATAGAATTGTTGATAAGCAATTTCAAAACCTTTAACAGTGCCTTTACCATCGTTGACTTGTGTACGGCCAACATAATCAACACCGCCAATACTGCCTTCAGCATTTCTCTCTCTGAACAAGTTGTTTATGTTCTTGTAGAAAAAGCTGCCCGTAACTGATGTTGATTTACCGGCGTACCATTCTAACGTCCAGTCAAATTGCGTTGACTCTTCCGGCTTAAGGTTTGGATTTCCACCCGTCGCATTCAGATCAGAAACAGCCATGGACGTAACAGGTACAGTTGTGTCTGCGGGTGTACGCGTGACCGCAACTGAATAGCTACGACTGTTACGAATATCGTACAAAGATGGATAATAAAGCGCTTTCGACACAGCAAAACGCGATATCAAATCGTCTCTCAAACTTACGCTTAAGTTAAAGCTGGGCAAAGTTGCAGTGTAAGTATCTGGTTTTGCAGTTTCAGGCGTAGAACCATCACCGGTCAACAAGGCTGCAAGCGCTGGATATTGTTTAACAAAAAATGCTTTGTCCGCAGGACTGAAGCCTTTCGCCGGATCGGTATAAAGCGATGTACCGGTTGACTCAACACCATAACTTACATAACGCAAACCGACGTTTGCTTTGATTGGATAAGCGAGCTCATCATTTGCAAAATCGAAACGAACATAAGCTTCTTTGCGATCAAGTTCTACGTGGTAAGTTTCGAAAGGCAAATAACCCAAGCTATCGGTTTTTCCGCCATCGATACCCACTCTATCCGCACGATTTACCCAGCCACCGTTGCTGATGCCATTTGCGCGTAAAAATTGATCGTAGGCTAAGAGATTAGCTTGCGAAGTATTGCTCATTTTTGGGAACAAGAAGGTACGGTTGCTGCCGATGAGACCATCGCCACCAAGATACTTGTTGTCGAACGTGAATTGTTCATACAGCTCTGGGTGCTCAGCCAAACCAGACTTAGGTAATTGCCCCCAAGTGTTAGAAATATTTCCCCAGTTTGCGTAAGCATCATCTTGGGTAGTGCGGTCTACGTTAGAGAAAAAAGCACCGCCACTAACAGACTTAAACCAATCGCCGTCGATGTCATATTTAACATCGGCAGTGAACGAATCCATGGTACCTTTCGCATCTATGTTGGTATCCATAATGGATACTTGGTAGTAATTACATGATCCCATAGGATCAGCTAAGTCAGTGGTTCCAGGATTCTTGCCCGTTGGGCAACCTAACCAGCCCGGTGGAGTACCACCCGGATTGTTGTTAGTACCCAAGAACTGAACTTTAGGTACATCGCCACGCAAATCAAGGAACACATCAGATTGCGACATGCGGTTATTGATGCTGTTGTTTTGGCGATGGTAAGTCGTATTCAAGTGCTGAGCATCAAGCGTTACTTTCAATTTTTCAGTTGGCGTAAGCTCAACCTTAACGCTTGCATCCTGCACTTTACTTTCAGTGTGATCACCACGAACGCTGGTTAAAAACGCGGTGTTCCAAGGATAAGTTAAAGTACCGCTTGTAAAGTAGCCGTTCGAATCAAAGGTAGCTGGCTTTTTTGGATCAAGCTGTACGTTAACGAAATCTGGTTGGAAGCCGGTTGAACTATCTGTTGGGAACAGAACGTGTTCGCGCCAGTTTTCGATCGATTTTGAACTAATGAATTCAGCCGTTACTTTTGCGGTTTCATCAGGATTTTTCCACTGCAATGATGAATCAAAACCTTCACGATCACGATCTGAATCTGCAGTACGGAACCACGGACCAGTCGGCATGTATAGTTTTTCATTTTCATGGCCAGGCAGTGCGGTAGAACCTAAATCAGCAAACTCAGTTTGAGTTTTGCTGCGCTCATAAAAGTTAGTGAGGTTGATACCGTCGCCGCGCGCGTTGAATTTAGATTTTGCACCACTTACCAAGAAACCAAATTCACCTACACTTGAATCCCAACGGTCGCTATAGAGTGCAGAAAACGCAGGTGAGGTTTTTTCAACCAAATCACCGTAGCTGTCTTTTACAGATACAAAAATCTTACGATCTGCGCTGTCAAATGGTTTACGCGTTACAAGATTTACCGTACCGGCAATACCACCAGAAATAATGTCTGCCGTTTGGTTTTTAACAACTTCAACCGCACCCAACAATTCAGGCGGAATATCTTCAAAGCTTAATCCAGCGGCGTAGTTACCCGCACTAAAAGATTCGCGGCCATTGAACTGGCTATGTACGCGATCAAGACCGCGAACCAACACACCACGCCCTTCTGCCGCAAAGTGGTTAGGGTCGCTCGCCGAGGCAAATCGACCAACAGTTACACCAGGTACACGTTGTAAAGCTTCGGTCACGCTTTTATCGGGTAGCGCGCCAATGTCCGATGCGGTGATAACATCTTTCACCGTATCCGCATTTTTTTTAATTTCCTGAGCACTCTCAAGACTTGCTTTTAAACCAACGACAACAACTTCGTCAGCGTCGCCTTCTGCTTGCGCAAACGCAAGCGATGGAGCACCTAAAGTCATTATCGACATTGCCAGCAACGAACGCTTAAACGTCACTGCATTTTTGTGTTTTTGAAACATCTTGCTACCCCTTTAAAGTTGCAATCACTTTTTGATTGGTTAAACGAACTGCACGGTTTTTACTGCCCGTTTTGATTCGTTTACTCCTTTCATAATTCGAACAAAGGATGTGTGTTTTACTCTCACACGCACACCGCCAAGCTTAATTAACGGTATATGCGCAATTTCGAAGCTATCACCGCAAAATTGAAACTTCTAGCACCATCTGAAACTCGAACCTTGTCTACTAAAAGTATTACTCGTTCGCTTAAACCTTAATATTTTGTAGACAATTCAAACGGTGCCGTTTCACTCGGGGTAAAGTGAAACTAGTGAACTTTGGTTAAACGATTTAAATAGTGCGCCTGTGTAGGCATTGCTTGAGCAGCACTCAACATAAGTTTTTTCATTTTATCGAGCTGATTGCTTATCCACTCTGGGTCCATGGCATCAACTAATGGATCGTTGCGCGAGGGAATAAGTTGATTGCCCAATAAAAATGACGTCCACATAGAGGTGGAAATGGTTTCATTTTCGTAAAATGGAACAGTGCCACGTTGTTTGAAAAGAGTGAGACGATATTGATTTCGCTCAGAGATGCCAGCCGTGTTAGCCGCTCGCCAAAATGGAGAATCCTTGGTGAGCAAATCCATGGTGTTGGCAAACTTATAATGCAGGGCATGAAAGTCTGAAATATGTTCAAATTCAATTTCAGTTAAACGGTTATATTCATCACGGTTTTCAGAACAGTCCCCCAAACTTGGGAACAGTGAAAGTAAACGTAAAACTGCACTTTGTACCAAATGCAATTTCCCAACAACAAATGATTCCAAATAACCAGACGATTCACCTATAGCAACACAATTTTTCTGCCATGATTTTTCGCGCCGACCAGGCGGGTGAAGGCTGATTTGATACTGGCTGTAATCATGGCCGCCAACCTTAATCGTTGAAGATGAATAATTGGTAGCCGAGTCTTTCAGCAACCATTGCATCGCTTGATCTTGATCTGTGTAGTTGGTATTAAAAAAATAGCGCAACTCACTCGCATCTTGCGTAACTGTATTTGCAAGCCAACCCGCAGGTGCCAAGTTTAAAGTTGTAGATGGCGAACCTACGTCAGCAACTGGCGTAACCATAGCAACAGAGGCATTTGCCAACAGTGAATCATTCTTGATATAAGCGAGCCCATATTCCTGCGCGATTAGTCGTGCGCTAAAACCGCTGCAATCAATAAAAAAATCTGCACTAATTTTCCGCTCGTGTGTAGCACCAGCCGTTGAACCGGCTGGCGACAAACCTTTAACGACAATCGATTCGATAGCATCATTTACTGGCGATTTAATAACCTGCGTTAAACTGCCCGCAATTACTTGTACGCCCAAATGCTGGGCATAGCTTTGTAAATAACTCGCGTATTTTTTGCAGGGAAGATTTAAGCCGTAATTTAATGTTGAATAAAGCGAGTTAGCTTCTGGCGAAGGATGTTGAAAGCGGCCCAATTTTGCGGCAACCGCCGAGAGTGCATAATCGTCATAAGGCAGCACTTGATCTTGTCGGTGTCGGCAAAGAGCATAATGAGGAAACTCAATACGGTTTAGCATAAAACCATGTACGGAAAAGGGTAAATAATAATCTTGCCTAATACTCGCCCATTGATTGTAGTGCGTTGCTAGCTTGTAGCTCGCACCGGCTTTTGCAACTAGATCTTGCTCCTTAATGCCCAGCAACTTATGAAAGGCCAAGACTGATGGTGTGCTTGTTTCGCAGTAGCGATCTTGCTCGTTATAATTTTCATCTTCCACCACCATCAGTTCAATATTTAAACCTTGTAATCCATTTGCAAGGCCTGCAGCGACAGTCCAGCCCGTCATTCCTCCACCGAGAACGACAATACGTTTTATTGAACCATCAATACTATTCAATGCGGGATAATTCATGAAAATACCCCATATAAATTCATTGCGGCAGGAGGCCATTCATTAAACTTGCTAATAGCCGATGGGGAAAAATGTTCTGCATGCGCTGGCATTTTTTTAACCGTATTTACAATTGATTGGCGAATATCGTAAAGCTCAGCCGCTAATTGATAATCGGTTAAGCGATTAACCAAAGGGTGATAAGCCCGCGGAATAACTCCCTGCCCCAAATAGACAGCAACCCAACTTGGTTCTAAAAACATACCGCGCGTGTAGCGTTCAACATGACCTTGAGCGCGAAATAAATCCATTTTATAACGCAGGTTTTCTGGAATCTCCATGGTGC
The DNA here is from genome assembly GCA_021151525.1 of Cellvibrionaceae bacterium. Classification (GTDB taxonomy): domain Bacteria; phylum Pseudomonadota; class Gammaproteobacteria; order Pseudomonadales; family Cellvibrionaceae; genus Cellvibrio. The sequence continues at coordinate 8,000 of JAGKXD010000079.1, forward strand.
GGCAATAATTCCAAAACGGAGTATCGTCACGCTCGGTTGCGTGATAGTGCAAAATAATAAAATCGCGGATACGTTCATATTCCATCGCAATATCACGATTGAACTCTGCCGTTGTCGCCTCATCAAAATCATCATGAGGAAAAAATTCAATCAGTTTCATAATCACCAATTGGATTAAATGAATACTGGTTGATTCCAAGGGCTCAATAAATCCGCTTGATAAACCAATGGCCACACAATTTTTATTCCAGGTCAGTTTGCGACGGCCCGTTTTAAATTGTAAAAAATTTAAATTAGCGAGTGGCTCACCATCTAAACTTTCCAGCAGACTCGTTGCAACTTCATCATCGCTAATATAACGACTGCAATAAACCTGACCGTTACCTGTGCGCGATTGCAAAGGAATTCGCCACTGCCAACCGGCTTTGAGTGCAGTTGCTTTGGTGTAAGGTAGCGGCTCACTGACATTTTGCGCAGGCACGGCAAGCGCTCTATCGCACAACAACCAATGACTCCAATCTTCAAACTCAGTTTTTAACGTCTGTTCAATTAACAAGCCGCGAAAGCCAGAACAATCTATAAATAAATTGCCATTAATTTCTTGGCCAGAATCCATAACAATAGAAGTAATAAATCCAGAATCACTATCCTGCTTTACTTGCGTAACCTTGCCTTCAACACGAACTAGCCCGCGTGATTCACTGTAGGAGCGCAAAAAAATGGCATAGCGATTGGCATCAATATGGAAGGCATAGCTAAATTTAGATGCAGGAGAATTAATTTCTCGCTGTGGATAAGCAAATTTTTCAGCTTTAGCAGCAACTACTGCCGCAGAATAATCACCAATCGGTCTTTTATCGCCAAGTTGGCGTTGCTTTAACCAATAATGGTGAAAACTAATATCCTTAATGGACTTTCCGTAAGTACCGAAGGGATGAATGTAAGCATCGCCCTGCTTTCCCCAATTTAAAAACTCAACGCCCAATTTATATGTAGCGCTCGTTTTCTCCATAAATTCGTGCTCGTTAATGCCGAGCACTTCATTAAAATAACGTAGATGCGGCACTGTAGCTTCGCCCACACCTACGGTACCAATCAGCTCTGATTCAACCAACGTAATTGAATAATGCAACGGATTTAAAAATTTTGTTAAAGCGGCGGCGGCCATCCAACCAGCAGTGCCACCACCCACAATAACAATTCGCTGTTGCTTTTTTGTGTTCATCCAAATACTCAACAAAAGATTCAACAAGATATAGCTTAACGATATTTTGGATTTTTTTAGACTCGTGAGTTACGAGAGCTGAAGGATAAAAATACTCCGATAAAAAATAACACCCACAAACCCGTAAAGCCAAAAGCGCCACCCGATTGTTTGGTTTGGCCTATATCATTCGCAGGCACTGCAGAACTAGTTGAGCTAGCTGCTGCACTACTAAGACTAGAACTACTTGCTGAACTGCCCGCTTGTTGCATTTCAGTATTAATTGCTTTTAACAAGCTAAAACTACCGGATGCATCTTGCGAAAGTTCCCAAATCATTACACCAGCGCCATTTTGTAACGCAAGACGAGTTTTATTTTTAATGGTGCTTAAACCGTTGTAAGTGACGTAGCTGCAGCCCGCACATGCGCTACCGATAAGATCTTTATCACTATTCTCAGCACCCAACTTATCGAGGATTTCTTTGAAGGTATAATTCGCTGCGTAAGTACCAAAACCGTAACCATAAAATGGCACGCCCAAGACTAATTTTTCTTGCGGAACACCACGGCTTTTCCAAAGATTTACATCGCTCACTGCTTGTGCATAAGTCGAATGCTCAACACCGGGAGTTCCCCAGCCTGGGCCAATGGTGTCGTAGGACATGATGTTTACAAAATCAAAATAAGGAATGGACGAAACGGGAATCATTCCGCCTTCATAAGAGGCTGTTGCGCAGCTCAGTAATTTATTGCGGGTTTTTAATTGCTCAGACAATGCTTGAACAAAGGGAGTGTAGTTACCGGCCTTGTCGATTTTAGTGAGCACTTCACCTTCAAGATCGACATCCAATCCATCTAAATTAAAATCGTCTACAAATTTAATAAATTCTGTGACTAACGCTTGACGATTGGCTGGGCGCAAAAGAACTGACCAGTCACCAGAACACGAAGGAATTACACCACCAGCAACAGATACCAAAACCTTTGCGCCAGCTGCGTGAGCTTTATTAACAACATAACGAAGATCGCGACCACTTGTACCTGCGCCAGCAATGTCAGGCATACAGATCATGGTGTCATTTTTAATCAATGCATTATTAGCATCAGGATTTAAAAACGAAATATTAATGTGAGTTACTAACCCCAGATCCGTAGAATCAACAACATTCGTCATGGCTCTGAATGCGGGAACATAACCAATAACCACAGGTTTCGCCAAAACATCCACAGCAAATAACTGCAACAAACAGGCTGCAATTATTACTTTTGCTGACTGCCAATAGCGATCTGTAAACACAAAACTTTTAATCAATTTTCATCCCCTTTGGTGATATTTATTTGTTGGTACAGATTATTTATCTGCCCCAAAAAATCTGATGACGTAGAAACCTCTTAAAGCACCAGATGAAAAATAACACCACTCACACGCACTCACTAGCGACTTCTGAAACTAGAACCTGTTCTCCTTAAAGTATTACCCGAAAAAAGTGATCTATTCTTTTTAAATGAGATTAAATCACTAACCCAAATATTGCTGACGATAATGACTTGGTGTTACTCCAACTGTTTTCTTAAATGCCTGATTAAAAACTGATTTACTGCTAAACCCGCAATCTTTCATCACATCATTTATCGCTAGCTCGCGATTAGCTGGATCGGTTAAACGGCGCTTGGCTTCTTCCAATCGATAATTACTGATCAACTCAAAGAAATTCACTCTAAGCTGACCATTAATTGCACTGGAGAGAGTTTTGGGGGAGACATCTAACTTATGAGCCAAACGCTCAACGGTAATATGGGGTTCAAGATATGGACGCTGCGTTTCCATAAGATCATGCAGTTTTTCAACAAGGTAGAGCTGAGGTTCACGCACTTTTGGTACTGTGCCAATGGTGTGTTCAGGTTTAATTTCTGCAAAGCCATTGGAGTTTTGCAGTAAATAAAATATCAGTACGCAGTGGTAGACAAACAGCATGTGGTTTTCCACTTTGCCTAATAATCCATCTAACCCTGAACTCATAAAGCGCGATTGCAAAAGCGCCAAAAAACCTAACCATGAAATGGCGAAGAATCCAAACACCAATAGTTTAAGCCAGTGTAAATCTACTTTGCTTAAAGAAGATGTTGTGATTTTTAAATGAGCTACATATTTATAAAGCTGATATACACAAACGCCAGCGTAAGCCAATACAACAATGCGCTGACTCCAAATTAATGCTTCTAAATAGAAATTGGTTTTTACAAGTTCCCAATTATTAATGTACTGCAGCTTTAAACCTATATCTAACCGACCATAAGCCATATAAATATAGAAAGGAAAAATCGCGACCGGAATGAGATGCAAGATATCCCGATAATGGAAATTAAATTCGCGATAAATTGCGGCTTTGGTAAACCAATAAAGTAAGGGGCCTTGCAGAAACGCCACAAACCAAAATATAAAAAAGACATTCGGCGTGGATGACATTAAATCCCTAACTTTGGGATTCCAATAAATCAGCGTATCCATCGTATGCAAAGTGCTCAGGAGAAAAAACAACCCCAAGCAACACCAATAACTACGCTTAATACGCAACCCAGGCGCTCGGAAAACCAGCAGCAACGCCAGTACAAGCGACAGAAAGCCACTGAACAAAACAGTTATGTCATTGAAATTAAACAAAACAACTTCATTCATAATGAATTCCAATAAACCCATCAGGCACTGACATTAACGTCTTTTAGCTTTGCGACTTAACGCAAAGGAGCTGCCTAAATCACTTCTACTAATCCAACCCCCCAAGCAAATCGCCCGTCTCTGGACTTTTAATCAACCTATAAAATGCTCACAAAAGACAACGTTGTCAAGATGTAAGTGCAATTTTCTTAAAAAAGTTTTTTTAGCGCGGAATATTGTGCATATAAGGAACAAAAGATGGCTTTTCTACAAAAGCTATTGAATAGCGACCTCAATTGACCAGTATCAACTCAAGGCGCGTGACACCTTGCTTTAATGGGGTCATACATTAGGAGACAGCACACAAGGCCTGAATATGAACCAGAGAATATACAAAAAAATGGCGGGTACATCGGCTATTTTTATACCTGCCGATTTCGCCCAGGCTTCGCCCGTTGAGCGTGATGGGCTGGTTTGGACAGATACCGAACTGAGTATGCCAACCAGCCCTAAATCGCTGCAGTGGAAGCCACAACTCGCGAGCACTTTAGCCTTAGAGGGGTTGGAGGAGTATGACGCCCCATCGGAGGGTGACGCTCGTTATATCAATAACCTCGGTATAGCTTTTGTTTACAATAGCAAAATCAGGGGCTGGGTCGCCCTCACCAATTATGCTTAAGCAAACAACAGTTGATGCTTTCGGGGGGTATAAAGCCCCCTCAAATTACTTTTGAATAGCGGATTTGTTCGCTGCTTTTCAAATAGGCATCGAACACCATACAAATGCGGCGAATCAGCAAGCGGCCAGCATCCAACACTTTTATTGATTGGGCTCCTATTTGCACTAAACCATCGTCCACCATGGGACGTAATTCCGCCAACTCGTTTGAAAAATATTCGCGCGCATTTATGCCATGACCTTGACTCAAGAGATCGAAATTTAATTCAAAATGGCAAATCAGTTGGTTGATGGCATCCTTCCGAATAATATCTTCCTCACTCAACTGCAAGCCGCGAATTCGTGCATGTTCTTGATTGTGAATGCGCGCCTGATAATCCAACAGATTTTTTGCATTTTGCACATAACAATCGCCAAAGGCACTGATGGCCGACACACCAAAAGCCAACAAATCGCAATCGCCATGGGTTGAATAGCCTTGAAAATTGCGTTGAAGTTTTCCTTGTTGCTGAGCAATAACTAACGAATCGTTCGGCTTGGCAAAATGATCCATACCAATGTACACGTACCCCGCATCTTGCAGTCGCTCGATTGCCATATGCAACAACTCAAGTTTTTGAAGTGGCGAAGGCAAATCGTCTGCTTTAATAAGTTCCTGACTTTTAAATAAATGCGGCATGTGGGCGTAGTTGAATAAGGATAATCTGTCGGGCGAAAGATCTATAACTTGCGCTAAGGTTTCATCCACACTTTTTAATGTCTGCTTAGGTAAACCATAAATTAAATCCATACTGATGGAATGATAATCTTGTGAACGCAGATCGTTTATCAGCGCCTGTACCTCTTGGCGACTGTTAAAACGATTTACAGCAAGCTGCACATTGGGATCAAAATCTTGCACACCCATACTGACGCGATTGAAACCCAAGTTGCGCAAATGCCCCATGGTTTTTCCTGATACTTTTCCGGGGTGCACTTCAATAGAGTATTCGCCGCTGTCATCGTCCAATAACTTGAAGTGGGTTCGCGTCACTTTCATAAGCTCAAACATTTCATCATCACTGATAAATGTTGGCGTTCCGCCTCCCCAATGCAATTGCTTAACCATCCGATTGCCATCGAACAACCTAGATGCATTGGCGATTTCTTTGGCGACAGAATCTAAATAGGGCTGCGCACGCGCTTTGTTATTAGTGACAACTTTATTGCAACCGCAATAAAAACACAGGGCTTCGCAAAATGGGATATGAATATAAAGCGATAGAGGTCTAGCGCTTTGATTACTGCGCGTCACCGCTGCCATAAAATCCTGATCTGAAAAAGACTCATGAAATTGTGGCGCCGTTGGGTACGATGTGTAACGAGGCCCTGCTAAATCGTACTTACTTAATAAATCTTTATCCCACTGTAACGGCTGCGAAAAAAGCGACATACAAAAACCTCTATGATTAACCGCAACCATTATCTGAAAAATAGAATGAGTGGCCTATGATCAAAATCAACAAGTGGAGTTAATTTGGATAGCAGCTTTCTCCAGTACAACAACCAAGTGACCTAAAAGGCACCTGCCCTCAGGCGTTAAATCTCATTGCGAAGCATGGGCTTAAACAATAAACTTGCTGCATTCATGTTGCTCATTGCATTACCACATTAGGTTGACCACCCAATCTTCTAAACCTATTTGCTCACCTACTCATACAACCGCGCTGAACATTTACCCACACACGCAGGAACAAAAATGGATTGCAATTCACAACCCGGCTTACTCCCTATAGATCAAGCCATTAGCGCGATGCTCGCCGCAATAGTACCTATCACGACCACAGAAATTGTTAGCCTTGCTGACTCACTGGATCGCGTACTAGGCCAAGCCATTTATTCAGCTATTAATGTTCCGGGGCATGACAATTCAGCAATGGATGGCTATGCGTTGCGACATCAAGACTTAACGCCTGAAGCTACGTTAAATATTGTTGGAACATCATTGGCTGGTCATCCGTTTAATGCAGCGCTGAATAGAGGTGACTGCGTGCGCATAATGACCGGCGCCGTTATTCCTGCGGGCGCAGACACGGTAGTAATGCAAGAAAATGTTATCCGCCAAGCGAACACGATTCATATTCAAAAAGCCCCTCTATGCGGAGAAAACATTCGCCGCGCTGGTGAGGATATTGCAATCAACACGCTAGTTTTTGAACAGGGAAGACGCATCACTCCAGTTGATATTGGTTTACTAGCATCACTCGGCATTCAGAAGGTCACCGTATTTAAACGCCTAAAAGTTGCGGTAATTTCAACTGGCGACGAATTGAAGCCACTCACAAATACATTACAAGTTGGAGAAATTTACGACAGCAACAGGCCCACACTTATAGCCCTACTTGCGCGCTTGGCTGTAGATATTATTGATATGGGCTGCATTGCAGATGACCCCACTAAAATTGCAGCAGCATTGACAACCGCGACCGCGCAAGCGGATGTGGTTATTTCAACGGGAGGCGTTTCGGTTGGCGATGCTGATTACACTAAAGATGTAATGCAAACACTAGGTAAAATTAATTTTTGGAAAGTTGCCATCAAGCCCGGAAAGCCTTTCGCATTCGGAGTGCTGAATAAGCAAAACTCAGATAATGCTAAGGGATGGTTTTTTGGTTTACCCGGGAATCCCGTATCAACTGTAGTAACCTATCATCAGCTGGTATTACCAGCCTTGCGCTATTTGGCCGGCGAAATTTTTGAGGCACTACCGAGTTTAAATATGAATGTGCAACATAATTTAAAAAAGCAACCGGGACGAACTGATTATCAGCGCGGCCAACTAATAACACACAATGGTGAAAATCTAGTTACTGCTGCCAGCAACCAAAGCTCAGGCGTACTGAGTTCAATAGCTTACGCAAATTGTTATATAGTGCTTGAGTCTGAACGAGGAAAAGTTAACGCTGGGGAAGAAGTAAAGGTCGTATTATTTGATAAATTTTTGCAGTAACTCAACAAGTTTGAGTTCGACCTAAAAACTCGCTAGTCATTTAATAGAAGCTGATTTTCCACGGAGATATGCATTCCAAGCTGCAATATAAACTCCATGAGATTTTCGTAAAATTCCTGCCATTGAATCGATGCATCATCAGGCAAGCTGAAATTATTAGTAAGTTGTTTTAATTTCTCAACCATATTCAAATGGCGATCGTGACTGTGGTGAGCAATAGCCAACTGTGGAAACATATTAAAGCTTCCGGCCGCAATCAAAGATGGAAATAGTAGCAACTCTTCTTGATCCATATGTTCGGCAAGATCATCCAAAAAGTCGATCAACAGCCGACCAATGCCCTCGGGGCATTCCGCCTGTCCCGCATATTTTTGCTCAATAAAGCGCGCGTCATTAATTAATCCAGCCATTTGTGCGCGATGCCCTTCGTGGAATGTTTTTACAATATTCTCCACTAAGGTTTTTACATCAAGCGTTTTGAAGCGCACACAGGCAGCGGTTGAGCATGCGGCCTGTAAGTCACTGAAAAAAGTGGTTTCACATAAAGGCTTAGCGCGCAATAGGTTCGCCAGATTAGTGTGTTGGTAATCAGCTCGATCAAGATGATAGGTTTGCAACAGTACTTCCACTTCTGGATACAGACCAACTACATCAGCAAGTGGTAAGTGAATTAATTTATTCATGCTTTGCCTCTGCGGCAGCACACAACATATTTTCATCTGATTGACTTTTATCAGTCGCAATTAACTGGTAGACGCTGAGCAGAATTTTTTTCATATCCGAAAACTCACCTGAAATCCCCGCATTCTTTTTTAAGCTGATGCGAGATAGGTCTAAATGCCACCGGGGTGAAATTTGGTGCTGCGCCAAAATTTTTTGTACACAGGCTATCTTGCAACCATCAATCGCCAATATCGGCCTACCCGACTTTGCCATGGTTACAAAGCCGCCAATATCACAGCCAACCCCCGTAATACTCGACATTTGAGCATGCCCCTCGCGATCTAACACAACCGCTAGATCATTTGCCAGTTGAGCCTCATATGAGCCCCCCGAACACGAGTACACAATCGGCAGCGCTGCCTTTTCACTATTCATATAGCCGCTCCATACTAAAAATATGAAGTAAGTTTGCCAGCCGTTAGTATAGGAATTAGGTAACAATCGCTCTTGATTCGCATCAAGTATCCGCAGTTATTATTTTGTACACACTCGGTTTACTCAAACTGAGGTTATGAATTCATCTATGAACACAAAGTTCCTACCCAAAATTCAAGAAATCTTAAGAGTGCAAGACACCCACTTCTAATTCGGCGAACCAATTAATAAATCGGGAGACATCGGCTCCTTGAAAAATGGCTCCATGCTGCGGGCACATCATATCTATATCAAGCTTACTCACTCACTCACACCAATTTAGCTTGGCGACATTAGAGCCCATCCAACGGCGATGAAACCCTTCAGCTGCCTTAATAACAGCATCGAAATCGGTGACAAAAATATTCGTTTCCTCTGGCGGCAAAAGCGCAGCACCTATATCACCCGAAAATAATATTTTTGCGGTGGGATCATACAAATTTGAATTGCCTGATGAATGCAAGTAATGAGCTGGTATGGTTCTTAATGCCAAGCCATTTAAATCAATAGCCATACCTGGGTCCGGTATGGGAATAAACGTATTTTTATCGCCGCCGAAATGAGGAATAAATCCAGTCCACAACCAAGGCAAATAGCAAGTTAATTCGGGTTTGTACTCAAGCCAGAGCGACAGTGATGAAATAATATCGGGATCTTGATGCGATGCAAAAAGCGCAACTATATCGTCCGGGTTTGTCGCTTCACAAATAGAAGCAAATACCGAAGTAAATATTTCCATACCACCCGGATCCGTTAATATTGATTTGCCGTTGTAACTAATCAAATATTCATTGGTATCAATTAAATAATTAGGGCGCGCTGGATCGCGCGCAATAACACGCCAAATATGATTTCCCTGCTGATAAACAATTTGTGCTTTTTTCATCGTTTAACACCCAGATTTATATTTTTACTTAAGCGAGAAATAATGTCGGGAATAGCATCAATAAATAATCCAAAATCTAAGGAAATTTGTGCCAGTAAATGACTAAAACTGCCGCCATAAGTTGCCTCAATTTTTAATGAGCGAGCTATAACACTACCAAATCGGCTCGCCTCTTCGGCCTCACTCAAATAATTTTGTAGGCCTTCATAGGTTTCAAGAGTGTTTTTACGCAGTTGCGCTTCGCGCTCAATATTGTGATGCAGATTAACGCAATGAGTTGTACTTTCTATTTGTTGACTGGCAAGTGCCATGAGTTTATTCATGCGCAAGTGACGTTGATGTAGACTCACGGTCTGTACAGATGCATAAGAAAGTTGCATTAAAGCCTGCATGGTTTTGGTTAAGGTCTTACTGAATAACCGCAGTTCATCAGAAATAACGCAAAAGCCCAAAGCCACATCGCCTGCCTTACGCGATAAAATGATGGCATTCAGAGCGAGCAAATTAATGTTTCGCGCCAATTGCACCACAGCTTTTATATCTTCATTAATTTTAACAATCATCGCCAAATCGTTATGATTATCCATAGCGGTGCTTACCTTTAATACTTATCCCACTAAGGTATAGCAGCAAATCAATGAATTACTGTGAAGTTCCCCATTTTTTGACTTAACTCAAATAGCAAGTTAAGGCTTATTGCGAATAAAAAAATGCCGCTTTACAGCGGCATTTAACGGCAAAAATTGTTTAGCTAAGCAATTTGTTAATCAGCATTAAAATCATTTACCCAAGGATTTCGAAAGTGATATAGCGGCTAGCAGCGTTAACAAACCAGCAACTGAAATGTAATAACCGACAAACGTTAAACCGTAAGTTGTCGCCAACCAACTGGCAATAGCGGGTGTTAGTGACGCACCTATAATTCCCGCAACATTAAAACTGAGCGATGCGCCTGTGTAGCGTACTTCGGTAGGGAAAATTTCCGCAAGCGCAGTGCCGAGTGAGCCATAGGTTAACCCCATAACACCAAAACCAAGAGACAATGCGATTAAGACGCCCACACTTGAACCGGAATTTAGCAAAGCCGCAAAACCCAATCCAAAAATCATGACCGTAATACCCGCAATCATTAGCATAGCTCGACGACCAATTTTGTCGGCAACCAGTGCCGACAACCAAATAGTCAACACAAATGCAAATACGGCATATAACTGCAAAATTAAAAACGCTTCCCGCGTGTAACCTAATTTGCTAGTGCCCCACCCCAGGGAAAAAACAGTGGTAATGTAAAATACTGCAAAAGCTGCAATCGCTAAAAACGCACCCAAAATTGTCACGCGTGCATGCTGCGTCAACACAGTCACCATAGGTACACGCACGCGCGTTTCAGTTTCAATAGCTTTTTTAAATGCAGGTGTTTCTTCCAAACTCAAACGCACATACAAACCCACAATCACTAACAAGGCGCTCGCAATAAAGGGTATTCTCCATCCCCAACTCAAAAAGTCAGCATCACTTAAATTGTGTGTTAAAAATAAAAACACACTGGTTGAACACATAAAACCTATAGGTGCGCCGAATTGTGGAAACATGCCATACCAGGCACGCTTCTTCTCCGGCG
>JAGKXD010000187.1 GCA_021151525.1 Cellvibrionaceae bacterium
GACCGAACAAAAAAACCGACTTTACTAAAAGCCAGAGTGAAATAGCTTGAAATAAAGCTATTGCTCAGGTCGTGGTACGTCCAAGTGTCTTGAGCAAGCGGTTGTCTTACAAAAGCCTAGTCTTGGGGCGGATCTCAATCTGTAGCGGATCAAAATTAAAGCAACTGGCCGCGCCGAGTCAAGCGCTTATCCATGAATTTGGCGAATATCGACACTTTTTGTAATGCTGTGTAACAGGGACACAATTAATCGGGCATTTTTGGATCATCATTCACAGAATTGCCATCATTTTGTGCAGATTTTTGCGCAGCTCTACCCAAGGTTTCGTGCAAAAAAAGGGCAAGTGGTATCACGGCAAAACCCAGCATCATTACGTGGCGCTTAATGCTTTGAAATTCATAACCCTGCTTGGCTAATTGATAACAGGCAAGCGCCCATGCAGCGGCGGCAAAGTAACCCCAGCGATTATGTTGATAGCAAAACCAGGCAATTGCCGTCGTCACTGCGGCGAGAAAAAATCCATAAGCATTGGCAAAGGAAATAAAACCCGCAATAGCGACAATTAATATCGCCAACAACAACCAATTTAACACGCGCGCAACAATCATCACTTTTGACATACAACCTTCACTTGCAGTGTTACCTTTTTACACCCTTTGTAGAGAGCTACACCATTTATAAAACATTAATCAGAGCTACTTTTATTTTTACCGCGCCAGTCCTGATATTTTTTATGGACACCGCGGGTGAAAGCCTGGGAGTAATCCTCCAATAAATCCACACCGACCAGTACGGCAATCACCACCAACGATAATTTAATTGCCACGAGGTTGTAGCCTATGGCAATCACTACGCCAATCGAAGCCAGCGCCCAAATAGTAGCAGCGGAGGTTACCCCCAACACAAAACCATCGCGCGCCAGCATAACGCCTGCACCTAAAAATCCAATCCCGGTAATAACCTGACCAATAATACGCGAGGGATCCGTCACGACTTTTTCCGGGCCGGAAAAATGTGACGAGGCAAACAGGGAAGCGGCAATAAAAATATAAGTGCCCAAGGTAATCAGGGAGGATGTGCGGATACCGACCGGTTTGCCTCGCAGCTGACGCTCGACCCCGATGATACTCCCGCAGAGCAAGGACGTTCCTATGGAAGCCCAGTCAAAGGGCGCTATATCAATCCAAACATCTAATGGTGCCATCTAAACCACCTGCAAACGCTCACACACCAACAACGCACCACCCTTTACTGAACCCCCAGGGCTGCATTGACGATAATTTTTTTTACTGCTGGTATGGAGTTTAGTTGGCGCATGCCGGTATTGCGTAACCAATTTACCGCCAATGATTGGCTGCCAAACAAACGTTTGAAAGCTTCCATTGCCGACATCATACCCAGGTTGCCTGCCAGGCGCTGGCGCTGGTAGCGGCGCAGGATAGATTCATCGCTTAACGGCAAGCCACGTGAAAGGGCACGCCCAAGTTCATCGGCGAGTGCAATAACATCCAACAGACCAAGGTTCACACCCTGCCCTGCGAGCGGATGTATGTTGTGTGCCGCATCCCCCACCAAGGCAACACCGGGTTTGATATAGCTGGTCGCGTGACGCTGGCGCAGTGGAATTGAATAGCGTCTGTCGCAGGCGAGGACATTACCTAAACGAGCTTCAAAGGCTTGCGTCAGACGCGCACAAAAGGCTTCATCATCCAATCCCATCAGCTGTTGCGCCAACTCATCGTCGGCCGACCAGACAATCGAACACTGATGTGCGTCACCATTATTTTGCAGCGGCAAAAATGCCAAGGGGCCTGTGTGCATAAAACGTTGCCAGGCAGTAAATTCATGCGGCCGCTCCGTGCGCACAGTAGTGATAATGGCCTGCTGGCCGTAATCCCATTCGCGGGTAGAAAAATCAGCCAGTTCACGCACGCGGGATCTTGCTCCGTCCGCAGCAATAATTAAATCCGCACATAACTCAACACCATTATCCAATGTAATCTGCACCGCAGAATTTTGTTGGTCAATCGTAATTAATTCCGTCACAGCAGCAGGTTGAATCAAGGTGATATTAGGCAACTGCGCCATACGCGCGCGCAATTGATTAACGATCAGTGAGTTTTCCACAATATGGCCAAGATGGGTTTGTTGTACTTCGGCGCAATCAAATTCTATCGCTGCAGTACCTTCACCATCCCAGACTTTCATTTCGCGATAAGCGCAGACACGCGTCTGCTCAATCGCATCCCAACAACCGATTTTACGCAACAATTTTTCTGAGGCGTGCGTCAGTGCCACAACGCGCGGATCAAAGTTTTCGCCCGCATAATGTTGCACTTCACTAACCGCTTCAATCACGGCAATTCGCAACGATTGTGCAGCGTTTGTTTGTGCAATAGCACAAGCCAGAGAGGCCCCGACCAAACCGGCACCCACAATAATTACATCAAATTCGGTATTTGGAATTACACCTGCAGTTGAGGTTGCTGCAAATTCATTCGCAGCACAGCCAGGTGTTATGGCGTCCGTTCTCCATTGAAACTGTCGCCCGGCCGTACCCATAGTTTGCGCCACAAACTGACCTTTCAATAAGGGAAAATATTCAAGGCTCAACAAACCCAAATGACGCAATGCAATTAAAGGCAAATGATCGTTCGAAAAAAGACGAACCAGTTTGTCGCTAAATTCTATCGTTAGTTGTTGATCCAACGACTGGCGCTCAAGATAGGTTTGCAAAACTGACAAATCGCCCGGCGAGTGCTTATTCGCAATTGCCACTCGCAGCGTTTCTACCAAACAGGCGCAGTCGCGCAATGCGAGATTAAAACCCTGCCCGGCAACTGGATGCAAAAAATGCGCGGCATTTCCTAATAAGACCACATGCGAGCGAATTTGCTCTTCCGCTAATACCAGTTGTAATGGATAGGCAAAACGTTTGGCAACACGGTTAAATCGCCCCACGCGAAAACCAAAACGCTCCTGCAATTGCACGAGAAAATCCGCATCATTCAGAGCCAGGATTTCATCGGCTTGCGCTGCTGGCAAAGTCCACACTAATGCCGATTGTTGTGCATTATTGGATTCGCCCAATGGCAAAAGCGCGACTGGGCCCTCCGCCGTAAAACGCTCGAAAGCGACGCCGTGATGCGGCTCAAAAAATTCGACATTGGTAATGATGGCGGTTTGACCATAAGCGCGCACTTGCGTACCTATACCTAGCGATTTGCGCAAGGGTGAATCGCCACCATCCGCGATAACAGCAAGTGATGTTTTTAGTAAAAATTCTTGCGCCTCAGTTTTAACATTCAACAATGCACAATCTTGTTGCGGGGTTAACGCAGTTACAGTAGATGAAGCAAAACACTGGATATTATGTTGCGCTTGCACATGGCCAAGCAGCACTTTGCCCAACCAGGTATTTTCAACGACATAACCTACGGCATCGAGATTATTTTCTTTCGCATCGATCACACCACCAAGAAAATGCCCGCGATCAGATACATGCACCTGCGCAATCGGCGTGATGTGTTGCTGCAACAACTCCCACAAACCCAACTCGCGCAAAATTGCCGCAGTGCCATAAGAAAGCGCCGTCGAGCGCGCATCAAAACTTGGCTGGAAATGCATTTCATCCGCGCGCGCAAACGGCTGCGCTTCGATTAATGCGATACGCAATTGCGGTTGACTGGCAGCAAGCAGACTGGCGAGACTTGTGCCCACCATGCCGCCGCCGATGATGGCGATATCGAATTCGAGAGTTTGAGTTTGGATTGGGGTCATGATGTGACCTGAGTTAAACACTCCCAAGCAGAGCTTGGGAATGAGAAATTTTATTAGGTAAAAACTACACTGCCATCAAGGCTTCAATTTCCGCAATGGTTTTCGGCACGTCTTTCGTCAATACTTCGTTGCCGTCTTTGGTGATAACCACATCATCTTCAATGCGAATACCGATGCCGCGCCATTTTTTGGCGACGCGTTCATTATCCGGCGCAACATAAATACCTGGCTCTACGGTCATCACCATACCCGGTTCGAGTACACGCCATTCGCCACCGACTTTGTAATCGCCGACATCGTGCACATCCATTCCTAACCAGTGGCCGGCGCGGTGCATGTAAAATTCTTTATAGGCTTCGCTTTTAATTAAGTCTTTCACATCGCCTTCAAGTAACCCAATGTTTACCAAGCCTTCAGTGATAACACGCACGGTGGCTTCATGGGGATCATTCCAATGTTTACCCGGTTTGCATTCGGCGATGGCTTCGAGTTGAGCTTGCAGACAAATATCGTAAAGGGCTTTTTGTTC
>JAGKXD010000014.1 GCA_021151525.1 Cellvibrionaceae bacterium
CTATAACAGAAATATTTTTCAAAGCCTCTTGCACATGCATTTCTATGAGTTATAGTAACTTATAGTAACTATATGAGATGGGAGGTTTTATGAACATTAACGCTTTTTCATCAAGTCCACCCTTCGGCCAACCTATGCGCAAAGCAGTCTTTGCCAAAAAAGTGCATTGCTTGAAGAACCACCACGCATGGCTGGCTAACTGCCACATAGAAC
Organism: Cellvibrionaceae bacterium; assembly: GCA_021151525.1. Taxonomy (GTDB): domain Bacteria; phylum Pseudomonadota; class Gammaproteobacteria; order Pseudomonadales; family Cellvibrionaceae; genus Cellvibrio. Next base: position 214 of record JAGKXD010000014.1, read on the forward strand.
CAGCTCCTGGGCATCTGAAGCTGATTGCTGACCTATGCGAGCAGATCGATTTAATTATCCCATCGAGCAAAAGTGGCAAATTTAAGTTCTTTCGTGTGTCCCACAGCTTTGGGGGATTGATGATCTACACCACCAATATCAATACCCACCATGAACGTTTGCGAGCATTGCGGAACTGCATTGAAAAGTGCCTAGACCGAGCTGAACGTACCTGCCCAACTTGTGGCATGCGTCAGAGCGAGGGTGTTGATGAACCATGCTTTAGTCAGTTTCGGTGCGCGGAACACCGTGCGGGAAATGGGCTGTTTTTAGAAGACTTTGCTGCCCCAATAACGCCAAGTAGAGATTTGGAGGACTTAAAGCAAGAGCTTTATCCAGAGGGATTGCAACAACCAGGCATCAAGGAAGCTATTGAACTCATCAAAGCCGAGGTATCAACAAACAACTTTACGAGAGAACTCGCACTGCCTTCACAAGAGGATACGGCGGCTTCAACAACTTCAACTAAAGTGGAAGTTCATTTGTTTGAGCTCGCCGCTTTTGATCATTTCAACAAAAACATCAGTTCTCGGAACAAGGATCATCAATACCGTTTGCGTTTGGCAACGGAAAAGATCGGCAAGGCTGGATTAAACAAACGTGAACTTCAAACCCTACCGAACGATTGGCAAGAAATACTTATCGAATTTTCCGCGCGATTCCCCAATTTTGTGAATGTTTCTGAATTATTGAATGATCACTTCGCATTGACTTCACTAGGTGATCGGCGCATTACGTTTCCACCACTGCTGTTAACCGGCAACCCTGGGATTGGCAAAACTGAAGCGGCACGCTGGCTGGCAGAAAAATTTCAAATGCCATTTCGCGTTCAGGATATGGCTAATGCGCAAACAAACGCAGCCATTTCCGGGTCTGACTCAAGCTTTTCTAACGCGGAAGAAGGCGTCATTTTTGAGTTATTAAGCTACCAACCGATTGCCAACCCGATTCTGCTTTTGGATGAAATCGATAAGGTAGATCAAAATTTAAAATTCAATCCACTGGCACCGCTTTACAGTTTATTGGAGCCAGGTAGCGCAAAGCAGTTTGTCGATTTGGCCATCAAAGATATTCCCATTGATGCCAGCCACATCAATTGGATTGCTACTGCCAATAGCACTCAACACTTACCGCAGCCAATAGTGTCACGGTTTATCGTTCTGCATATCCCCTCACCCACTTCCGAGCAAACTCAGGTCATCGCACAAAACATTTACGCGAAGCTGCTGAGTGAATCTTCGTGGGGGTCGCGCTTTTTCAAAAAATTATCTAGTGATGTCAAAAAAAGTCTTGAAGACCAGCCACCCAGAAACATCAGAGTTTTGTTGACTCGCGCACTTGGCTCCGCTGCGCGAGCTAAGCGACATGAAATTCGTATCGAAGACATAAATATTGAACAAACTAAATCAACACAAGGCATAGGATTTTTAGCCAATTTTCATTCATGAGGGCATGTTATGTGGGCATGGAAATTTAATATTTATACACACGAATTTGAAGCTATCGCGAATAGCAAACTAGCGGATGATGATTATGATGCGATCTATCTTGTATTGGCATCAAATAAAAAATTGTATATCGCATGCGACGGCGGTGATGACATTTTTAGACTCACAGAATCATTTTCATACCCTATTGAGAGTAGGTTTGGCAAAGATTATATAGCCTCAAACGTGGGCTTTTCGTCGGAACAATTTACGCCATTCAAACACCCATCAGCTGATAACAATATTCGCGGAAAGCTATTAGTTAGTCATCCCAAAGAGTCCGCACTCTTCAGCATTATTTTTCCAATGAAGCTCCCTTTATTTATATTGAAAAGACCAATAGAAAACTCTGAACAGGGAGGAAGGGCTATGTAACTAACACACTGAGATGGCAATTCAAAAACACATTTTTCACAGGCATGGAGTAATTGAAAATGAAACTTTTAAAATCGAGTTTACTAGCAACACTGATTTTAGCTGGATGCACAGCAACACCGAACAAGGATGGAGGCACCACAGTTAAATTAAATATTCCGATATTGTCTCAACCTGCAGTTCAACAACAGAATCCCCACCCTACTACAGTTCAATCAAGTACAAATGAAAATGTAAATACCGTAATAGGTAAACCTATAGCTCAGACAAATCTGGCGGGCATTTTTTCCAAACACCCATGGGATGGATCAGCAGCGTCATACTTTCCAAAGGTCGCATTAACCGTAACTGATTTTAGTCACCCCGATTGTTGGGTTGCCGATGCTGTCATTTGGTGGTCAGCCGCTAAATCTGAAAATGTGAATAATTTTAATGTATGTGCTAACAAGTCCTTGGGCGCTGCAATTAATGGTGCTGCAGTTCTTCACCAGTTTATGGGTCAATCTCAAATTTTTTATCACACCGGTAATTTACGCACAATGGGTCCGAAGCCACCGCAGTTTGCCATTAATACCGCAGAGCAAAGGCCGCAAGGTTTTGTGGATTTTGCGCAGCAGCTCATTGCCGAAACTGGATGGCAAGCTGGCCCAGCAGAAGTAAGTATGTGGATAGTCAATTTTAATAAAACAGGCAGGTAATGGATTTTCAACCAAATTTTCAGATTTATCGATATTTGGTTGAAATTGTAAGTCCTAACACCACCAGAACTTAGGGTGGCATATCAAACTTAAAAGGTAATATTTATGCAATACACAATTAAGCAACACGAAGAAGCAAATTCAATCATTTCTAGCTGGGTTAAAGCGCAGAGTTTAAAAATGCAACGAAGAATAATGCCGGAACCATTTAAACAAATAGTAAATGGTAAAACCTACAATAATTCTACCGCGAAGAAGATCACATCCTTTCATTTTTACAATGATCATGAACAGTACCTTACTGTTGATGAATCTCTGTATATAAATCGAAAAGGTGAATATTTTTTATGTGGCGAAGGTATGGAACGAACGCCTTACGCGGCAAAGATGCAAGACTGTGATGATTGGATGAGAGGACACGGGATATTACCCCTCACGTTAAAGCAAGTTAAAGAATGGTTCAAAATTCGCTGTTTAGAAGAAGAGATGGAAGATGCCTTAGCTCATTCAGCTTAAATTTTTTGTTCTGTTCGATGCCATAAGTATTTGTGGCGTCGAATAGAATTATTTAAAGCTCCTAGCCTGCACACTCAAACCCTCAAGCACCTGCGTATAATCATGCAACTGCCCTGCAATTACATGCACGACGGGTGTGGAGACATGCTCTGTGGCGATCTCTACCGTGCCTTTAATCAATAACAATTTTGCCGTCAATAAAATCTTGCGATAGGTTTCTTGTGTTCCTTTCCACACAATCACATTGATATTGCCTGTTTCATCTTCCAGCGTTAAAAACAGTGTGCCGTTTGCGGTGCCTGGGCGTTGGTGGCCGGTGACTAATCCTGCCACGCGCACAAAACCTTTATGGCGCAGATGAATTAAATTTTCGTAGGTGGTACAGCGGTTAAATGGCGCTTGATTGCGGAGCATAGCCATAGGATGCTCACGCAGTGTAAGGCCAAGGGTGCGGTAATCATCCAAAATATCTTTTGCTTGCGTGGGCGCTTCGGTAAATAAATCGTCTGTTGCATTGTTTGATTTTTTGTCGAGCAATTCCACATAAGGCTGAATAGCCGCTGCTTGCCAGCGTGCCTGGTGGCGATGCCCGCTGATGGATTTGAGCGCATCCGCTGAGGCGAGTATTTGTAGATCATTGGCCGTTAACTGTGTGCGGCGTGCAATATCGTCCAGCGACGTAAAGGGACAATCATTTCGCCAATCTTCAATTTGTTGTGCGTTATGGCTATCAAACGATTTTACTTCGCAAAAGCCCAATCGTATTCCCCAATTATTTTCGGCGGTTAATTCCAGCGCGTTGTCATAAATACTTTTGTTGATATCCACAGGCATCACGTGAATGTGATGTCGGCGCGCATCTTGAATTAATTGTGAGTGTGAATAAAAGCCCATCGGCTGGCTATTCAATAACGCGCAATAAAATGCGGCAGGATGATGACGCTTGAGCCACGAGGATGCATAACATAAAAGCGCGAAACTCGCGGAGTGTGATTCTGGAAACCCGTAACCACCGAAGCCTTTAACTTGTTCAAATAGGCGATGCGCAAATTCGGGACTATAACCGTTATCTAACAAACCTTGCGTGAATTTTTTTTCAAACAATAATAATTTACTGTTCTTGCCCCAACTGGTCATGGCGCGTCGCAATTGATCGGCTTCGCCGCCGGAAAATCCCGCTGCCACCATTGAAAGGCGCATCACTTGCTCTTGAAAAATCGGCACGCCGAGTGTGGGCGATAACACGGCCTTTATCGCTTCACTCGGGTAAGTCACGGCCTCTTCCCCGCTGCGCCTGCGCAAAAACGGGTGCACCATATCGCCTTGAATCGGCCCCGGTCTTACCAACGCAATTTCAATTACCAAATCATAAAAGCAACGCGGCTGTAAGCGCGGCAACATGGCCATTTGTGCTCGGGATTCAATTTGAAACACTCCCAAGCTATCACCCTCGCAAAGCATTTCATAGGCAGCTGGATCTTCACGTGGAATATCGGCCAGAGATTTTATGGTGGGATTATAGGTATGAATATAATCTAATGCTTTTCGAAGTGCCGAAAGCATACCCAATCCGAGCACATCTACTTTGAGCAAGCACATTGATTCGAGATCATCTTTATCCCATTGAATTAAAGTGCGATCCGGCATGCTGGCATTTTCAATGGGAACCAAATCGCTAATTTTGGTTTGCGAGATGACAAAACCGCCCACGTGTTGCGATAAGTGGTGAGGGAATCCTAAGATTTGCTCCACTAATTTAAAAAACAATTGCAACATTTTTTGCTGCACTTGTAAGCCTGCTTGCGCGATGCGCGTGGGCAAGTCGCTGGATTTATCCCACCAAGCAATATTTTTAGCGAGATGATCAATTAAAGAAATATCCATCCCCAAAGCTTTGCCTACATCGCGCACGGCACTGCGCGAACGATAGGTAATAACCGTGGCCGCGATGGCAGCGCGCTCTCGCCCGTATTTTTGATAAATATATTGAATCACTTCTTCACGGCGATGATGTTCAAAGTCGATATCAATATCTGGAGGCTCGTCACGCTCTTTGGAAATGAATCGTTCAAACAACACATTAATTTGCCCTGGGGCAATCTCTGTCACAAACAAGCAATAGCACACCACGGAATTGGCAGCTGAACCACGGCCTTGGCAAAGAATATGTTGTGATCGTGCAAATCTCACCAAGTCATGTACGGTTAAAAAATAATATTCGTAATGCACTTCTTCAATGAGCGTTAATTCCTTTTCTAACAACTCTTCTACAAAGTCAGGGACTCCTTCTGGCCAGCGTTGATGTTTTCCTTCATTGACTAAATGTCGCAGGTGTTGAATGGGTGTGCAATTTTCTGGTACTAGCTCCAGCGGATATTGATAGCGTAATTCTTTGAGCGAGAAATTGCAGAGGTCAGCAATTTCTGTGGTTTGTTCAAGCAAGACATCGGGATAAAGTTGTGTTAATCGATCGACCGATTTTAAATAAGCCTCTGCATTAGGTGCTAAGCGCGTGCCTAATTCATTAATGGGGATATTGTGGCGAATGGAGGTAAGCACATCTTGCAAAGGTTTACGTTCGCGTATGTGCATGAGTGCTTGCGGGCAGGCCACTAGAGGAATATTTTTTTGGCGACTTAGATTAAGCCACACCGCAAATTGTTCCTGTTCATTGCCACACCATTGGTGATCAATTCCAATCCATAATCGTTCTTTAAAGGCTTTGGCGAGTTGATCAATAACCTCTACTGGTGCAACGCCTTCTGCATTCAAATAACCTAACCAAATAATCAAACAATTCTGCAAGCGAAACCGCAAATCTTCAAAGTGCGCTTCGTACTCGCCTTTGGAGGCACGGCGTCGTGCCAGCGTGATAAATCCTGATAGTTCCGCGTACGCCATTCGGTTTGGCGCTATCGCAATTAATTGCATGCCGTTGCTGAGAAGAAAGCGGCTGCCGATGATTAATTTAAAGTCCAATTCTTCTGCCGCCACAAAGGCTTTTACTACGCCCGCGAGAGAGCATTCATCCGTAATCGCAATGGCTTCATAACCTAAATCAGCGGCTTGATACACCATTTCTGGCGGATGTGATGCACCCGTTAAAAACGTGAAATTAGTGGTGGTAAATAATTGTGCGTAGCGCATGTGATTTCCTGAGTGTTTTTGGTCATTACGCCTTACGCAAAAATGCCTTGCACAAACCATTGCTGTTTGTGTACATCAAAAAAAATCCACAGGCGCTGTTGATCCTGCCTTACACCAATAAAATAATCCCGCGCACTGGGCTCGCGCCACCAGTTGCCCTGAATACGTTCTGGCCCCGCAATTAAGGTGATTCGCCCACGCCAATACAAACCTTGTTTGCGCAGTTGAATTTCGGCAGGCGCATCCAATAACCATTGCGGGCGCTGTGCACTCTGGTGAATGGGCGGCAACTCTTGCTCGCAAGTTTCTGTGAGTGAAATACGTTGATTGGATTCATTGGGCAAATAGCTGTCGTTATAACTCAGCTTGTAAATAGCGGCATCGCCCAAGCGCGCTTTTAATTTTGCAGCCGTGATAGAAAATTGTTGGCGATTGATTTTTCGCCCCTGCTCAAATTCCAAAACGTGACTCGCGGCTTGTAGGGGCAAAGTGTGCCGACAGTTCAGCGAGAGCGTATCCACCTCAAAAGGTAGCTCGCGGTTTTCTAATTGAATGAGCGAGAGATCTAACAACAATTGCCAATGCGTTTGGGGTGAATCGGCGTAAATAGTTAACAGGTCGCGATGGCGATAAATATCGGAAAGCACCCATTCGATCTGTTGCGTTTGCAATTGCCGTTTGCGCAAATAGGCCGATAATTTTTGCAGCAAGTTTTCCATCGGCTGCTGTAGCTGATCTATTTGATGCAAGGGGTAATCGAATTGCACTTGCTCGGCGAAAAACTCGTGGGGCTTAAATAGCGTTACTGGCTTTTCAAAGAGTGAATCCTGTTGAAAGTCTTGATCGATTCCAAATAACTCACACAAATAATCAGCAAACGCATGACCAAAACGTTTTCTAAAACTGCCAATCGATTGTGCTTCCACTTGCTTAGCAATTTCCGCCAAGGTCACAAAGCCCATTTTTTCTAGGGAATCTACTTGCTTGGGAAAATCATGCAGCCAACTAATCGGCAGTGTTTTTAATTGCGCGATAAAGTCGTCTTTGGTTCTATTATCTGCAATCATTTGCTCTGCAAAGGATAATAACCACGCCGCTGCTTTTGAATGTGCAAATCCTATCGCTAACGCGATATTTTCTTGCGCCATTTGCTGCGCGATTTTTTCGCAGAGCGCCGTCACGCCGCCAAATAACATCAAGCAACTGCCAACTTCTAGCAACAAACCCGATTGCGGCACCTGCTCGCTCGCATAGGTTTCTATGTAGGGGCTGAACTGATACATGGTTTCCGCCAACTGACCAAGGCGTTGCAACTCCTTTTGGTTTGCACGTTCTTGTGCAACACAGCCGCTGAGTAACTGCGCGGTGGTTGTATCCATACCCAAAGTCATACCGGCGTTGTGCGCAGCGCTATTCAGCCAAATCAGTTGGCGCTTGGCACTAATTACCTGCGGCTCAGCGGAATCTATTTCCACACCCAATACATGAGCGGGCAAATGGGGAAAGCGAAGTGCGAGCCATAACCTCTGAAGAGGCTGACGCTTTGAGATGTGCATTTTCACCAACCATCACCTCAACGACGCCAGCCACGAATGGGCGTAACACTGGCCGTTTTCGGTTTGGGCTTGCCTTGCGTATCCAACTCGTTGTGGGGCAAAAAACCTTTCCATGCATTCGGAATTGGCAAATGTATAGGCTGGCGATTCACTGTTAACTCGCCCTTTTGTTTAAAGATGTTGATTCTTAACTGCTCGGATTCCCATTCAAGAATTAAGCGCAACACAGCGGGCGAACTTTGATCCCTCACAGCGTCCGGCCGAAAGAGCACATAAATCCCTTGGCCTTCGGTGGATGCCAGTGCGCATTTACGCAGTTCGGTGTAGCTCAAAGCCTGCGTTGGCTGCCAAGCCATCACCGCATCGCAGGCATCGGAACGCGCCAGTTCAATGAAACTGGCAAGAAAATCGGATTTGTCTTTTGCCTCTACAATCAGCAACCGCTCAAGATCGACCCCCGCCTGCAATAACGCTTGAGCAAAGGGACTAATCGGCGGATTCAGTAGTACCACCAACCCACGCTCCGAATTCAGCAACGCTGGCACCAACAACTGCCATTCGCTATGGCAGGCGGACTTTTGGCAAACTTCAATTAAACTCGCTACCGGCCAACCGCTACCCGTCAGCCGTTCATTTAAAGCGACATAGCCGGTATCCACAACCACCCGTGGTGGCGCTTGGTGCGAACGCCCACGCCAAATGTCGCCACGGCAAAGCAATTGCTCTAGGCTTGGCGGTGAGCCTGCACTAGCAGGATTGTCTGGCGGGACAAGTTTCATGGGATTACAACCGACACTCGATAACTGTATTTATATACAGTATAGTGTCAGTACCCCGTTAATCGTCAAGCAGAAGCCTTAGACAATTTTGCGCTAATCCGTAAACACAGCCATTCAGGAGCCGACTATGTGTGGACGACTTTTTATCAAACCCGTTACTGAGCTAGAGCAGTTGCTCGCTATGCTGGGCATCCTGAATGTCACTCTTCCATTGCTCAACAATGTCGCGCCCACAGAAACCATTCCGCTCATTCGCCAAACCGAAACCGGCTTAAACCTCAGCCCTGTGCGCTGGTGGCTGCACCCTCATTGGAGCAAAGAAGAACCGAATCAAAAGTTTGCGATGTTTAACGCGCGCATTGAAACGATTCTTACCGCGCCATCCTTTCGCGGCCCCATTCAACACAGGCGTGGCATAGTGCCCGCCGCTGGATTTATTGAATGGAAACGCGAAGGCAGCAACAAACAACCTTTTTATATCGATGCAGGCGACCAACCTTTGTTACTCGCTGCGGTGTGGGATGTTTGGCAAGAACAATTGATTAGCTGCGCGATCATCACACAACCGGCCGATACCACTTTTGCACCTGTGCACGACCGCATGCCGCTCTCATTAACCCCTGCCCAAGCCGAGCGCTGGTTAGACCCGCAACAAAATCACAAACAATTGATAGACGATTTTTCTGGCAGCAGTTTATTGCTGCGCATGCGCCCCGTGTCCAGCAAGGTCAATAACGCACGCAATAAAGATGACGTTGAATTTTTAGATGTGATGGCTAATGACTGAATCAAACAAACCCGCGACCGAACTTGCACCCGATTATTACCTCCATAATTTTCGATTTATGGTGGATTGGGTGTGGCAGCGTTATGCGGATTTATTAACAGCGCAAGAAAAGGAATTTATTCAGGCGTTTTATCAGGTCGATCATGATGCACAATGTTTGTTGGTTCGACTTTCTAGTCGCAAGGGGCCGTTGTTTCGCGCTGATAAGTTGAGTTACCCAGAAATTGCATCAATTGAGTTGTCGGCTCAAGAATTAGTTGCGCAGGATCTATTATCGAACGATGCACTGATTACCCTTCAAGAACTCGCGAAGGTTCTTACCAAACCTGAATTATTGCAATTATTTGGTGAGCACCTCAAAGGACTCAAGCAAGCACGCAAAGAAGTTTTGGTAGAAGCACTCGCAGAAAAATTTAATGGCGCACAGACTTGGGCAGAGTGGACAAACCATCACTTAGGCGATGCCTATTACTTACACAACCAATCGATTATTAGCACGCTACTGCTCTTATTTTTTGGCAACGTCCATCAAGACCTCACAGAATTTGTGTTGCAGGATTTGGGATTATTCCGTTACGAAAATTACACCATTGACCCTTTGCATCGCACATTTAATAGCCGTGAAGAAATTGAAACCTACCAGCAGCTAGTAAAACTCCGTGATGATGTCGAAGTAGCGGAATCGCTTGATGAGTTGATCCACATTGCAGAACAATTACCGCCATCCATTGAACATGAAAAATTACAGCGGCGGCGCGCCAAACTCTGTAATCACATTGCCTATGAGTTAGAGCGATTAGGTGAGATTGAAATCGCGTTTCAACTCTACCAACAAAGCCATTTGCCGCCTTCGCGTGAACGACAAATCCGACTATTGGAAAAACAAGCGCGTTACTCAGAGGCTTGGAACCTGCTAAACGATTTAATTGAAACACCACTGAACGAGCATGAATTACAAATCGCGGAGCGAATGTCACCGCGAATCGCAAAAAAACTAGGTATCCCGTTCAACAAACAAAACTCCATATCCATAAATGAAAAAATCATGGAGTTACCGAAACTGAGCGATGATCAGGGCAACATGCTGCGTGTAGAAGAAGTGGCTCGTCAATCATTACACAGCACAGATGCGCCCTGTGTTTATGCTGAAAATGCGCTGCTGCTGAGCTTATTTGGCCTATGGCTTTGGCCGGAAATGTTTCGCAGTATTGAGGGCGCATTTGCAAACCCCTTTCAATCGGCACCCCTAGATTTTTATCAAGAAAACTTTGCTATTAACCGGCCACAAATTTCAAAACTCTGGCAGCTATTTGAAAATGGGGATTATGCACAAGCGATACGAAATGCGTGGCAAAAAAAATGGGGCATTAGTAATCACCTTGTTCACTGGAATTTTCTCACCAACGATCTATTGGAATTAGCACTACAAACCATTCCCGCTGCTCATTTGAAAGCCATTTTTGAACGAATTTTATTTGATATAAAAATGAACCGCAGCGGTTTACCCGATTTAATTCAATTTTTTCCCGCTGAAAAAACCTATCGACTCATTGAAGTCAAAGGCCCAGGTGATCGCCTGCAAGATAATCAGCTGCGCTGGTTAGCCTACTTTGCCAAACACAATATTCCTGCCGAGGTTCATTATGTTCGCTGGCAATAAGCCAACGCAGGTTGCCATAAAAACGTTAGTGGAATTCGCGGCAAAGACGGGCAGTTTGGATAGGCGCTTTACACCCTCCCCGTCTGGATTGGAAGGCATTGAGGGGCACAAAAAGGTCACAGTAAAACGCCACAAAGAATATCAAACCGAAGTTAGTTTAAGTATTACCTACGGCGACATTACCTTTCGCGGTCGAGCAGACGGGTTTGATCCAAAAACACAATGCATTGAAGAAATTAAAACCTTTTATGGCGATGTTGATCGCATCCCAGAAAACCATCGCGCGCTGCATTGGGCGCAAGCAAAATGCTATGGCTGGCTCTATTGCGCGCAACATCAACTAGATGAAATAAATCTTTCTCTGATTTATTTTGAACTGCGCGATGAACAAGAATATCCCTTTGAAGAAACTTGGCAGGCACAAGACCTTAAAGATTTTTTTGAAGACTTAGCGGAAACCTACGCGGCTTGGCACCAGCAAATGCGCTTACGCCAAAGCGATCTTTATACGTGGCTAGAACAATTGCCATTTCCTTACGAGGAAATGCACCCGTCGCAACGGATAATGGCAGAAGCCGTTTATAAATCAGCAGCAACTGGCCGCGTACTCATGGCAGAAGCGCCTACAGGCACGGGCAAAACACTGGCCGCACTTTTCCCAACGCTCAAAGCCATGCCGCGCACACCGGTCGATAAAGTTTTTTATCTCACTGCTAAAACCACCGGTAAACAACTGGCATTGGAAAATATTGAACTCATCGCCAGCGACAAACAAAATGCCACGCCATTACGCACACTTGAACTTACCGCGCAAGAAAAATCCTGCTTATCACCCGATAAAAAATGTCGTGGCGATTCATGTATTTACGCTTTAGATTTTTACACCAAATTACGCGCCGCAAGACAAGCTGCCACCCAGATTCCGATATTGAATAAACAAGCGCTCAATCAACTGGCGGAAGAATTTACCATTTGCCCATTTTACCTCAGCATGGAGATGGCGCGTTGGGTAGATATTGTAGTCGCCGATGTAAATTATTATTTTGATGGCACGCCGCTACTGCTTGCACTCACCCAAGAGTTCGATTGGAAGCCCTGCTTACTTGTGGATGAAAGCCATAATTTAATTGATCGCGGGCGCAGTATGTACACCGCCAGTTTATCTCGTGGGGATTTACTGGCGGCAAAAAAAGCGGCACCCGCATCAGTGAAAAAGTATTTAGAAAAAATCAATAAAGCATGGTTACATTTATTAAAGTCACTTAATAGCAAGCAAGAAGACTATGTGAGATTAGATATTCTGCCGGAAAAATTAGGCCAAAGCCTAGAAGAATTCACGAATGATTATCTTAAATTTTTACAACAATACCCAGATCACCCAGTACAGGAGACGCTCGTTCAAGAGATCTTTTTTGCCGCACTGAATTATCAGCGCATTGTGGAATTGTACGATGAAGATTTTTGTATCGATATGCAAAACCTCGGCAGCAAAGAAGAAATTCTTACGCTAAGAAATTTAATTCCCGCACGGCAACTTGGTGCTCGCCTCGGCTTTGCGCATTCCGCTTGTTTCTTTTCGGCCACATTGCACCCAGCCAACTTCTATCAAACCTTATTGGGGCTGCCTGACAACAGCGTACACATAAAAGTGCCATCGCCATTCAACAAGGAACAACTCAGCGTTCATATCGCCACAAACTTATCAACCCGCTATAAAGATCGCGCTGCTGCAATTCACCCTATTTGTGAAATCATCAGCCAGCAATTGCAAAGTAACCCCGGTAACGCGCTAGTGTTTTTCTCTAGTTACGAATTTTTACAACAAGTTGAAAAACAACTACACAACTATTTGGCCTCAACCAACACGCAACTGATGGTTCAAAGCCGTCGCATGAGTGAGCAAGACAGAGAATTATTTATCACCCAATTTAACCAACAAAATAATTTACTGGGGCTTGCGGTATTAGGCGGAGCTTTTAGCGAGGGAATCGATTTAGCTGGAGAAGCACTCAAAGGTGCGTTTATAGCCACACTTGGGTTACCGCAAGTGAACCCCATCAACGAACATATGCGCAGCATCATGCAAGAAAAATTTGGGGATGGCTATGATTTTACTTACACCTATCCCGGCATTCAAAAAGTAATACAAGCTGCAGGGAGAGTGATTCGTAAAACTTCAGATGAAGGGTATTTGAGGCTACTCGATCAACGATTCGAGCAGCCGCAGATCAAACGTTTGTTGCCGGAATGGTGGTTTTAGCGATACAAACCAGTAAAACTTCGTAAAATGCACTACAGCATTTCAAGCAATTGAAATTATCTGTTACGAAAAAGGCTCTAACGATACGATTAAAAACTCACACCTAGCTCACTTAACATTTAGATCAAAAATGCTATTTATGTCCTTCGCTGAGATTGCATGCTTGGCATATTCGAATGTTCCCGTAGATAGAACTTCTTTTGCAGCACTCACTAAAGCACCATACGCACTTCTAGCCAACGAACCGCCTAAACTAACACGAGTTACACCAAGCTCTTGTAATTCAGCAAGATTTAATTGCACGCCTGACATTCCCATAAGCACATTGAGTGGCCTATCTATAGATTGAATAATAGACTTAATGTCTTCTCCTGATTGAATGCCAGGTGCAAAAAGCACATCTGCGCCTGCTTCTTGATAGGCTTGTAAACGACGAATTGTATCTTTGATATCTGGGCGACCATATAGATAGTTTTCTACGCGAGCAGTTAGCATGAACTTAAAATTAAGTGATTTCGCGGCCTCGGCTGCGGCTTGAATACGATCAACAGCTAGCGAAATATCATAGATAGGAATTGCTGAATTTCCTGTCGCATCTTCAATTGACCCACCGACGATGCCTGTTTCGGCGGTTTCCAGAATTGTGCGCGCCACATCAGATGGCGAATCACCAAAACCGTTTTGTAGATCTGCACTCAATGGTAGATCTGTAGATGCTGCGAGTTCAATAAGGTGTTGAAGCATCGCGCTTACATTAATGCTTAAATCCCTTTTACCCTGAGAAAAAGAAAATCCAGCTCCTGTTGAGGCTAGTGCTTCAAAGCCTAAATATTGAAGTATTCTTGCAGAACCTACATCCCAAGGATTAGGCATGACGAAACATTTGCCTTTGTTATGCAATTCAATAAAGCGTTGCGATTTTTCGATTTGCGACTTCATAAACTTAATACAACTCTCTAAAGGTATCTGATCACATATCGGCTAGACCATTTGTAAACTGACCGAGTATGTTCAAATGAATTACTGTGAAATCTCTTGGTGGAGAACTTTTTCCATAGTTTCAATGCTGAGATCAACCCGTTTTGGAAAACCCACATTTCCCGATAAAGGATATTCTTTTAACAGACCAGTTTTTTGGTATCCACGCCGCCGATAAAACTCTATGAGCTCAACTCGTTGGGAGATAACTTCTAGAATACATCGCCTAGCCCCATAATTTTCCGCCGCATAGCATTCGGCATGGGAAAGCATCTGTTTCCCAATGCCTGCTCCTTGTAATCTTGGGTTTACCGCAAGCATGCCGATATAAATCATCCCTCTTTCATATTGAATATGGACACACGCCACTATTCTTTCATCAACAAGGCCAAGCAATACAACTGAATCCATTTTTAAAAGTAATTGAGCAATTAGAACTAGATCAATTCTGCTACCTGAAACCAAATCAAATTCATGAGTCCACCCCTTAACCGAAGACAATTTTGGGCGATATGCGTCATTGACTAAATGCGCAATCTCCTCACAATCACTATCGAAAGCTTTACGAATAGTATCAATAATCATAACCAAACCAGATCTCGTTTACCGTGAAAAAATAAAAAGCATAAAACCTAATGACTGCCCTGCTCAATTTCCTCTAAATAGATAAACTTTGGCATTTTCACTCCGGCTTGTTTTCTTATTTCTACTAGCTCCGGTGATTCAAAAAACTCTCTCGCTTTTTCAAGGGAAACCCAAGCTGAAAAATGCACAATATTATTTGCGTCACGTTCAAAACGAAGTAGCTGATAACGAATTTCACCTGCCAATTTCCGCATAGGTGCAGCCTGATCAAAAACCTGCTTCCAAAAATGATAGTTATCAACTTCATGAATAATCAGAACATACTGCATAACTAGCTTCCTAAAAAATATTACCTAAAAATTCGATTAAGCATTATTCAAAAGCTTGACCATTTTTCCGAGTAAAGTGCCACGCCCCCTCTATAAATATGCCTTTCAAGTCTTCATCTGGATAGGTTACTTTGTCGTCAGGAGAACGATCCCCCACCTCTAAATACAAAACAATTTCGTCGGTCTTATTCACTAGATGATGGGCGTCACCTGTACCTGTTTTAAATCCGGCGCACATACCTGGCTGCAATTTTGTAGATTCACCGTTTGTATTCAGTGTTGGACTTCCTTCTAACACATAGATGAATTCATCTTGGGTTTCGTGATAGTGCCGAAGCGAAGAAATGGCTCCAGGCTGTAGTTTAACGATGTTTACACCAAAATTTTTTAGCCCAAATAGATCACCAAGCCGTCGTTTATCCCTACCTTCAAATCGATTCGCAAATTCCGCTGGTAAGATTGATTTTACGGAGCTTGGTGATGCATTAATCCCAAGTATGGCGATGGGATAAATTAATTCATTCTCAGACATACAATAGACACTCTCATTATTTAACTAAGATCAAAAATGCAAACTTTCCCCATAGCGTGAAGAGAACCAGCGTACTCGTAGCCCACACATAGAATCGGTGCAAAACTCGGTTGTAAGTAATCTGAATTACACTGTGAAGCATTCTCAAAATTGTGTACAACCAAGTGCCCACCACAAAGAAAATACTTGCCCCATCACCCATTTGCATTAATGCTAAACACAGCAAGTAAAACAGGATGGGCAGCTGCATCAGGTTATTAAAGTTATCTATTGCTTGAGTATTCTGTAGCACTTTTGCTGTATCACTAGCTCGCGCAAGTGATTGCAAAGAAATTCGACGCTTATAAATTTCAACAACCCTATTGGCTACTGCAACGCCCAATACAATTGCCGTCAGACAAATCATTGCTATGATCGGAAAAACAAAAGGTGACGCCATAACTAGCGAGTCACAGGAGCTGATTCAACGACAAACGGAATCTGTCGCAAATATTCAACTTGCGCACTTATTTTTGGCAGTCGTATAGACGGCATAAACTTGAACAACTCAAGATGATCCCAAAGACTGATTAAATGAAAAGACAGGTAATCCACTTGGTCACCAAAAAGATCAGAATTTGCCTCTAACCATTCCAAGCCCTGTTTTATCACTTCACGTTTTCTATCTAAACGCGGTTGGTTTTGTATTTCCAAACCCATTCTTGCAGAAAGGACTAATTCAACCTCAGCAGCCATCACGCCATTCATAACTGCACGTGCATTAAGAGTTCTTAGGTCATGGCGCAGAACCCCATACTCATCAGCTGGATTGTATCGACGTACCAGATATTCACAGATCCCATCAGAGTCGAAAATGGTGCTCTCACCATCTTTCAGAACTGGTACAGCTAATAATGGATTCTCTCCAAAGACAGCCAAGTCAACACTGGCCGCATTCCCAATATGAATGAGCTCCACATCGAGATTAAGCCCATTCAACAGTAACCGTACTTTTCTAGAGAAGTGATACAGGGGTGTGTAAAGCAGTTGCATGGCAAGCCCTCTAAGTATGCACGGTTGCTATTAGAGCACCAGAATCAGCATACTATTAGGCACTCTTTAGACATCTTTAAGGACATTTCAGACAATGTTTGATTTCACCATCATCGTATTAACCGGACAATACCCAACGGGCGTATCCATCACGCGAGATATGTTGATGTGTGCCGAAGTGATGGCACCAAGCATGGGATTACTTACTCCTCGCTGGAGAATATGTTCATTAAACGGCGGAACCATACGGTTACAGGGAGGACTTAGCATAGACACCTCACCTCTTCCACTTGAATATCAGAATGACCGCTCAACATGGATCATGTCAGGACTGGGACTAAATAATGCGCGGGATGTAAAACAACGATTGCAAGATGAAGATATTGCACACATTGGCAAACAAATAGTTTCACATATTCAAGCAGGCGGCAAAGTGGCCGCAGCATGCTCAGCGGTGTTTGCACTACATGCAGCTGGAGTGTTAGAAGGCAGGAGCGCAACGACCACCTGGTGGCTTGCGCCACTACTACAAAGCTTGGAACCCAACTGTAAAGTCGATGCAGATCGAATGGTTTGTGCAGACGGTCCCATTATTACATCAGGCGCTGCACTTGCCCAAACTGATCTTGTGATTCATCTATTACGAGAAAAATTTGGCAATGAATTAGTATCAGCCGTTTCGCGCATGTTACTTATTGATAACCGAGTTGCTCAACAAGCGTCATTTATCGTCCCAGAATTTTTTGCGCGCGGCGATGAACTGTTAAGCCGCATTATTGAACGAATTGAACAATCCATTCCAAATGTCCCATCTGTCGAAAAATTAGCGATAGAACTCTGTATGACTGAGCGCACATTGTTGCGCCACGTACAACGTGCAACAGGGAAAAGCACTACCGCACTGATTCAAAGTATTCGCTTCAGACGGGCGCGCACAATGCTTGAAAACAGTAGACTAACAATCGAACAAGTTGCTGAAGCGGTAGGATATGGCGATGCTACAGCATTGCGTAAAATGATTAAAAAAATTACGGGCGCAAATCCACGACGCGCCTATAAAACAATTACGCATCTGTAGCTAAAATGTTTTTATGAAATGCAGAGTAATCTCAATATCGTTATATTCAGACCGAAGGAGGTTTTTAAAAAAATCTGAACTGATGACAGGAAATTACTTTAAACCCTTTAGTTCTGTAAAAAAATTGCAGGAGATAACAATGACCACGAATTCAAACAAACTACGTATAGACATAGTGTCAGATGTAGTCTGCCCTTGGTGCATAATTGGGTACAAACAGCTGGAGCAAGCACTACAAGACACGGCAACTCCCTATGAACTTAGTTGGCATCCATTCGAGCTGAATCCCGACATGCCAGCAGAAGGCCAAAATTTGCAGGAGCACATTGCAGAGAAATACGGCTCAACTAGAGAACAATCGGAAGCCAACCGGGTGAGCATTACCAACATAGGGGCAGAGCTTGGTTTCGAGTTTCGCTTTACGGATGACATGCGCATGCACAACACATTTAACCTACATCAACTCCTACATTGGGCCGACCAACAAGGACGCAAGCACGATTTGAAGCAGGCATTTTTTACTGCGCATTTCACCCATCGCCGAAATTTGTCGGACGATGGAGTACTGGCAGACGTTGCCGCAGAAATTGGATTAGCGCGCGACCAAGCGCTGGCCGTATTGAAAGATCAACGTTTCGCCAATGACGTACGTACTGCGGAGAAATTTTGGATTGATGCGGGCATTCGCGGCGTACCGGCCATCGTATTTAATCAACGCCACTTAGTAACCGGTGCACAAGGCTATGAGAATTACAAACAGATTTTACGGCAGTTAACTGAGGAAAGTAATTAAGTAATGACCAATCTTATTAATGCAGACTTTTCAAAGCGCATCGTAATTCGACCCGATGATTATCAATGGGTCGCATCACCCATGCCCGGTGTTGAGCGCATGATGCTCGACCGAATAGGCGATGAAGTCGCGCGCGCAACGTCCATTGTTCGCTACGCACCTTTCAGTGAATATTCAGCACACACACATTCAGGCGGAGAAGAATTTCTTGTTATCGACGGCGTTTTTTCTGACGAGTATGGGAGATATGAAAAAGGCAGCTATATCAGAAACCCTATAGGCACATCGCACACGCCAAAGATAGGTAAAGAAGGCGCAATTATTTTTGTCAAACTGCAACAGTTCAACGCAGCCGATACAACACAAACAGAAATTAATACCCAAACAACACCGTGGCGCCAAGGGCTTGTAGATGGCCTAAGCGTATTGCCATTGCATGAGTTCGAAGGCGAACACGTCGCCCTCGTAAAATGGGCACCCAATACTCAATTTAGCAGCCACAGACATTGGGGCGGCGAAGAGATATTCGTACTAGAAGGCACCTTTCACGACGAACACGGCCAATACCCCACAGGATCATGGATTCGCAGCCCCCACCTAAGTCAACATCAACCATTCACCAAAGAAGATGGAGCATTGATTTACGTAAAAACAGGACATTTGTTTATATAAAGAGTCCATTCACCGAAATGCGAGCAGGCTTTTTGTTAGTAGAGAGTGCTTCGCGAGGCACGCCACCGAACTTCGCAAGTTGGCCAACAGCGGACATTCGAGATTTAATTGGCCTCCGCGGTTAGTTTGACTGTAATGATGAATCCCCATGAGGAATTATTCATGGGAAGCTTCAAACGTTACAAAAGCTAAAAGATAAAGCGTTACCGAATTAGGGTACCAAAAAGATTAAATATGACTCATTTTACAGGAGGCTTGCTCGCCATTCTGACACCGATGTTGCAGAAGGGGTGTTTTCATCATACGGCTTAGATGCAAAATTGAAAGGAAATTTAAAGCTTGCCGTAAGTACCTGCCCTTTCCATTAGTTGGCACAAACATTTTTAATTGATTTTAAAAAGGATTAAACCTAATTCTTAAAACGTTATTTTTTCGCAAGTCCAGAATGCGGCTTTTGAGCCTGAAAAGTAGGGAACCTAATTACTTTAAAACATCCGTGTCTCGCAATAATTAGGTTTCATAGTTTTGGCGTTTGAGACTACCAGATTTTGGACCACCTACCTATATTAGGAGTTAGGCATATCTCCGAGATTGCATATAAATAGACCAACAATATAGCTGCAACGCAATATTTCACTCTTAGTATCCGCGCGCACCTGCGAATGAAGGCAGTTCTGGAGAAATTTCTGCCAGAACTTACCAACACAGTCACCTCTTAATCAGTCAAAACTCAGCACCCTAGCTATTATTTCATAGAGATTTAAGACTTATAAAGCCAGACTTGTAATCATAGTGTATTTCGAAAACTACGTCGCAATATCACTAAAAATAACCCAATTACCAGCAAGATAAGACTATTGCCTTCAGGTACTGAGTAAGTAAAATCATCCATTGCCCAATGCGAACCCGAATTATTTATACGCAGTTGATCTACCCCCTGCCAATCCAATTGAATCCATATCGGCGATTCAGTATTAATATCAAACAGACCGCTAATATATTTTACTGCCCCTCCGCTTAAACCTTCAAAATATAAGGATTGATTTTCCCAGCCAGATGTCCAGTAAGCGCCAGTGAAGTTAAAGGTACCCGAGCCCGCCCACTCAATAACCGAATGAGATTCACCCCAACCATTGAAAACAATATTGCTACCGGAAATCACACTGTTTTTAAAACCATTCTGAGGCTCATCTTGATCCTGCAAATGCGCATTCATGGACAACACTGGCGCAACATCACCATTCGTCCAATTAAAACCACCGTAGCCATCCGCAATATAGGCTTCGTCATAACCTAAATCATCAAAAGTCAAAATAGATGCTTGTAGATTCGCCGACACACATAACAAACCCAATAAAAATAATCGTTTCATATATACCTCCACAATAAAAATTCAAAGAAATCAGGGTTTACCAGAAGCGCCTTTAGGATTGCGCGATGATGCAGCGCCAGAAGACACGCTGGATGCAACAGATGATGCACTTGTTGCCGTCGATGAATTCGCACTGCTAATAGCAACTGAGGATGAAGAACTCAGCCGAGAACTTGATAAGCTGCTAGATAGTAATGAGCTGGATGCTTCAGAAGATAAACTGGAGGAAGCAGCCGATGAACTCACAGACGAGATGGAAGACGAAGCAGCTTGAATGTTTGACGCACAATTATCTACCGTAAAATCCCAACCAAGATTTTCTGATGTGTTAGGTAAACGAACACCAAACTTATGCGTGTGATCAGCACCACTTGCAGGAATTGTACTGCTCAGTGAACAACGGGTAACGCCATCACCCGCAACAGCGCAGGTATTGAATGCAACAGTCTCCTGATTAACATAATCCTCAACAAACAATTGCACTTTTGTTGGATTAGTGCCTGTAGTTTCTACATCGCACGAAAAGGTATAAGTACTGCCGACTGCTGTTTTGAGACGTTGATACAACTGCCCGTGCCAATTTAATTCAGTACCGTCTGTGTAAAAACGGACTAAATTATTTTCGTAGCGCACATCTCTTGCGTTGCCATTGGGTGAATATGAATAAAGCACCCAATTTTCAGCACTACCAGTAAACGCACCGTTGATTATATTGGTAGGTATAACTGGAATAGCACCCGCAGTAGTTGTGATCAACTCTTCTGTAGGTTCAGCACCGTTTAAAAAATAGGTCTTACTGTAGGTAATTTTTTTACCTGTCACTCCATTTAACACCAATACCAAAGTGGTATTTGCATCTATGCTGCTTGTGTATTCCTGATTACTATTCGCATTAATATTAATTTTTACGCTGGTGCCAGAAATAGGATCTGTATTAAGTCGCAACGTAAAATTTTGCGCAGTGGTACCACGGTTCATAATCATTACCGTACGTTGCTCACCATTCACCGAACCATATGCTTTAATATTAGAGTTATTTGTTACACCATCTGCATAAAGACCGCTCATATAATTACTAACGAATCCCATATGGTAATAAGATGGACGCGGCTTACCATCACCATTAATCATACTGAAATCTGTTTTACCTTGGTTGCCATTACTTTCAAACATGGACCAAGTTGCAGCAAATTCAGCACTGTATTTCATCGCATAACCAAGCAACTGACCAAACATTTGTCCGTTTTCAAAGGTATGAACCTGGGTTCCGTTTTTAGAGTTGTATTCACTCACGCCCCAAATCAAAGCGTCATTACCGACGCGATTGTGTCGTTGGTTAGCTGCTGTTACTAAATTTTTTGATTTAACTACAGCGTCAAGTAATGCAGCCGCCCCCTCAACAGCAGGATTTGCATCATGTTGCGGATAGGAATGCCAAGTAATACCATCTATGTAATAATAATTTTGGTTGGGTATTTTTCCAGCTATATCATTTGCACTACCACTATTAAATAAATCGGTATAAACATCTGTCATGAAGTAGGCTTCGTCCGGCCCATAAATTTTGATGTTGGAGTCGACCGCTTTCATTGCTGGAGCAATTTCCCTAATTGTTGCTGCGACTGTAGATGCTACTATTGTATGATCAGTGGGCGACCCCATTTGCAACCAAGGCTCGTTACCAATACTCCAGTATTTCACGTTAAGGCCTTTAGTCACGTTTAGGTATTGCACCAAATTAACGGCAGCTGCAACGCGATCATTAAAATAACTAGCACTACTGTATTGCGAGACTTGTACAATAGGCTCTGCTCCATAGGCCCTGATTTTTAGGACCCACTGCTCAATAAATTCCTTGCTGGGAAAAACGGTGTCGTACTTTTGTCCACCTATTCGAATCAATCGAGTGTTTATATCTTTCGCTCGTTGAAAAACTTCATTACTAGGCGTTTCACCTGTGTTAGTGTCCGCTCGCCACAAATTATTACTTACTAACGATGGACTAATTGCTTGTGCTGAAACGTCCACCGAAAGCATACTTGCCAAAAGCAAACAAGCTCCTCCAATAAAACGCTTGCCAAGGCTAGCGCCTTTAATTAAAAAATATGTTCTCATAGTAGTGTCCTGATCAGAATGCAGAATCGAGTGATCCTTATGTTTAATTGTTAATTGCCGAATTGCCCATACAACTTGCTTTGTTATCGTTATGAAAATTCTAGGATTGCAAAAAATTAGCGATTCAAGCTATTTATCAGCATCGTTCGCAATTGCCGGGCTTGTAGATCGCTTAAATTTCCCAACAAACCCTGCGCAACTTCAGGCAAATATTCAATTGCATTTTCGTTATCGCTAAATACATAAAAATTAAATAGTGCCTGCCATGCCGCTCTTTCATTTTCCGGTCGTTGCCGCAAACTCATAATGGCAGTGAGCAGTGCATTCATAGGTGAGCCAAGATACACCGGTGTTTTACTCCACCAATAATTCACCAGCACATTGAAATCACTTAAAGCTTCAACATGGTGCCACCACATACTGGGAATATAGATAAGATCGCCGGCCTCTAATTCAGCAGTTTGTGCATGAGCTAAAGCATCGGCAAACTTGGGGTACTGCTGAAAATTCGGCGCAGAAAAATCTACAAGGCTCACAGCTTGGCCTCCTGGTGTAGGATTTAGTGGTCCAGGATAGAGATTGTGTACTTGTGAAGGGGGAAATAAAGTAAAGCGTCGCTTGCCAACAGCACAGCATGCGATATTGTAAGGTGCATCATAATGGCAGCTGGCTGTTGTACGATTTCCAATCCAGATACTTTCCAGTAAATCATGTGAATTCATCTTGGGATTGTAAAAAAAACAATCCAAATTATTCTCGCTTCTTAAACCCGGGAAATATCCGTCTAATGACGCAGAACCAATATAAAAAGTTGGCGGTATATCATCATTGGCGTGAAATAAAATATTATCGAGCAGCTGGTCCATACGCATAGGCAGCTGCTCGAAATTCAATGCTGTGAAATCGTTGTTGTAAAATAATCTTCCTTTGACGTCCGGCGAACCAACAGAAGCACTTGCCATTTTTCCGTTATAAAAATTCTTCAACAAAGCAATAGCATCTACTGAGGATTTCTTTCCGGCTGAAACCAAAGACCAATTTTTTAAAAATCCTTTGAACACAATAGGATGATTCGCCTCACCAATCAAAGCAATTAAATCTTCCTGACTAGCATTCTCGATAACCTGCATAACACGCCCTTCTGATTTTAATTAGCAATAATTGGCAAATTGTGTACTATCTGTTATTAATTATTTTTCGTGGTGCGAGGGCATTGGCCGCCACACCCAAACAATTAATAACAGCCATCAAGTTGGTTCGAACTAGACCAACCACAACTGCCGCCAATACAATCAATCAAATTGTTATCCCATGCACTGCCATTCCAAATTTTGAACCAGCCACCATCATCCCAAACAGCTGTTGCTTGATTGCGAGGCACTGCATGAGTAACGTGCATACTCGTGTACCACTTACGAATACTGTTGCAATTCATAACCGTGTAACGGCTGGCCCAAGCAACACCCCATTCACCTATATACACAGGCATGCCATTACCAACGGTGTTAGCCCAATTATTCATCACATCCATAGGGGTATATTGATCTTTGTAAGTCCATGCATCCGTAAAGTCTCCCTGATCATTTCCACAAAAACTCCAGGGTGAGTAATGGTGGAAAGTTGCAGCTATATAGGCGTCATTGCCACTACCTATTCCATCGAGGTTAGTCCACACATTGGGTACTTCAAAATCTTTAAACCATTGATTGCCACCAATAATGACAACGCGCGACAAACTCACAGTACGAATTTTGTTGTAAGCTTTTTTGGTCATATTGCGAAGACTTTCAGCAGGCATTTCTGCACCGCTACTGAGATGAGGCTCATTCAAAATTTCAAATAACAAATGATTGTTGCGCGCCGAAAAAATCGTAGCTATGTCCAACCACAAACGTTCCAGCACCCAATCGCGATTGTTATCTTTTAATCCAACCTCGTGGTGTGCGTTGATAACAACATACATTCCACTTAAGGAAAGTGCGTAATCAACGGTTTGTTTGATTATCCCCAAACGAGTATTCCCTGTATTGACTACACCTGTATTGGGATCGGCCAAAAGACTGCCATCAATTGTTTCAGTCCAGGTGATAGGTACACGTACATTTCTAAATCCTTTCGCATAGTAAGCATCAATTTTCGCCTTAGTTTGTGCAAAAGTTGTATTGCTGTTTTTATCAAACATATTGCCCAAATTAAAACCTTTACCCATGGCACTAACAGTGTCTCTGGCGGTATTGGTTGTTGAGCATTGATTAGTGATTTTGAAATAATTTAATTTCCAACCACCCATAGTGGGCACACTGATTTTAAATTTCATACCACCCACTGGTAGCGAAGAAACTGTGCGAGTAACCGTTTGCCAAGTTTGCCCTCCCCCAGTGTTGGGCACAGTAAAACTATCGTAAGTAGAGCCGGTAGTCGCATTGCTTAGGGTTAAGGTTGAACCCGTAACAGTACTGGCCACGCGATAGTTCAAGGTATAGGAGCCTGTACAAGGCAAAGTTACCTGGGGATAAATCACCCAATCACCAACACTTGTGCCAGTGACATTAGAACCACCACCAGTATCTGTAGTTATTTCAGTACTGATACCCGACATATCGCTGTAGCTTTCAGCTTGGATAGTCATATTTACTGTTGATGCATATGAGAAGGATGCCGATAAAGCACCGTACAGAACACCTGTTACTAGCCACAGGCTTTTGACTTTCTTTGAAATAGATACTCTGTTATTCATTTTACAAACCTCTGATAATTTATTATTTGGGTGTAAATTTGTTGCGGATTTGAAAATCTATATATTTCTCTCTTTCTTGACTCCATTTAATGAGAGATTTTTATTCTTATATCTGCCTTATGAAAACACTTACAAGGCAAGCTATGAATTACCGAAGCATAAAAATTGATTATTTTTTTAAATTTATTTTCGAGCATTGAACTTATTCATTCGGTCTATTAGCCCGCTCACATTACTTACCGAAGCAAGCATGTAGTAAGCAGATTCTAAATAGCCTGATCGATGAAACTCTTCCAATATTTTTGCGCCGAGTGCATAAAGTTTTTCTCTATTGATGGTGTAGTAACCAGAAATTCTGTATTCATGCACATCATCTACAGACACTTCCAACTTAACCGGCTCAATCAAATCAAGTGCCACACAAGCGTCAATAAAATCTCTATTCAAAGTTATGCCACTGTGAATCAACTCCAATGCCTGAGTGACTTTATTTAAATAATCAGATCGCCCCCCCATAGGAAGAAAAACGTCTTCACCTTCTGAAAAGCTGATACGCGGGTTTTCCAAGTCAACATGTATTACGGGATTCTTTTTCATATCCCCCTTCTCCCATTGATTTTGGAATCCAATTAGAAATGGACCACAAGCCCTAGTCGCGGGTATGTAATTAGCATCCCAAATCGAATTGCCTTCTTGTCCAACAAGAAAAAGATTTTTCTCATCAAAACCCAATATAGCTACAGGAAAAATGGCATTAGTCGCCGTATCTTTGTAGAAAAAAAGCGGATACTCCTTTTGGAGTTGAGAAAACTCATTGATAAATACTGGTACATTAGGGACATCATCTCCAAATGTTTGAGAATAACCTGTAATTACCTTTATATTTTGGTGATCTATATTATTTAAAACTTCACACTTTGGCATAACGAAAATCCAAATGATTTATTGGTTTAAACTGAGACGGAAAAATGGCCGCCTAAATAG
This sequence comes from Cellvibrionaceae bacterium, assembly GCA_021151525.1. GTDB lineage: Bacteria > Pseudomonadota > Gammaproteobacteria > Pseudomonadales > Cellvibrionaceae > Cellvibrio. Next base: position 26,725 of record JAGKXD010000014.1, read on the forward strand.
ACGGCCTAAGCGTGCAACTCCCGTCAAACAGTTTTAACTTCACTAGAAAGTATAACGAACGCCTACGTCATAACGAGGACCCAAATCATACAGATTCCACACTTCTGCTTTGGAACGACCGTAGGACCGACTCCCCTCACCGGTTAAGTTCAAGCCCTCAAAAGATATGGTAAGCGCATCTGTAACTGCATAGCTCACGTTCATATCAATTTGGAAATAAGCTGCTACATATGTGGGATTGGTTGCGGTATTACTTGCTAAATATTTATCGCGCCAGTTGTAAGCAATACGTCCTTGCCAATCACCTTTTTCATACATAGCAACCAAGTTAGCGGTATCGCTAAGACCTGTTAACGCAAACTGGTTAACGTTGGGTAATGCAGAGTTATCGTATTCAGTATTGCCACGAACAATGGTGTAGTTCGCCTGTATACCGAATCCACTCCCACCGAAGAAATGTTGGCCGGCAATTTCAAAGCCATGGAAAATAGCTTCTTTATTATTGACAGGTTTGCTTGTAAGAAACTGTATAACTGGATCACCCGTTTTAGGTACCAAATCGTATTTGAATGCGATATTGCCGAAGAAATTAGGATCTTGCGCTGGCGTTTTAAATGCAGCTGCGCCTGTAGGAAAATCTTGTGGATTGTCCAAAATGGCTGCCATCACAAACAAGTTATCTTCGTTAACGGTTTGACCAATACCTTTCAATGCCTCTGCTGCGGCTTGCGCGCGCGGGCCAGAAGATGCATCTTGCAAACCATATTGAGATTCAAGCACTTGTTGCGTGCCAATAAAGTTTTTTACGTTTTTATGGAAAAATCCGAGCGACACATAACTTGTATCATCAAAATAGTATTCAACTGAAAGATCAAAGTTGGTTGACTCTAATGGCAAAAGTTTTGGGTTTTGCGAACTGGCTCCAGGTGGTGTAGTTGTCAACAATAAAGGAGTTGTCATACCACCATTATTTGAAACTGTTGCTCCTGAAGTTAGAGAACCATAACCTGGACGAGAGGTGGTTTTACTAAAAGATGTACGAGCTTTAATTTGATCTGTAACCGCCAAATCAACATCTAAACTTGGCAATACATTGTTGTAACTTGTACCGTCCGTATATTTGGTAATTTTAGTATCGCGAACCAATGTAAAATCATTGTTGTCAGTCCAAAGAATATATTTTGGAACCAACATATTATTGGATGAAGTTACGTCAGTTTTTTCATAGCGGACACCAGCCAACACATTCAACGGCATATCAAAAACTTCCGTTTTATATTTGCCCTGCAAATAGCCAGCAGTCGCCTCTTCTTCCACAAAAGTATTGGTAGATAAATTGGGATTGTAGCCGTAGCGAAAATTGTATTTGTCCGACGCCCACTTGGTCATTGCAACGGCATCACCTCTAAAACCCATGCCATCGTAACCTGAGTGACCTACATTGCTCCAACCATCGAGATAATCAAAGGTCTTTACCATATAATCGGGAATGTCACCGGGGAAATTAACCGAGTTATCACCGCCTTTATATTGAACGGAGGATTGTTGTTGCAAGCTACTCGATTTACGATTTTCGACCCCAGCTTCAAGTGAAAAAGTATCGAAATCGTATTTTCCGTTTAAGCGTATTTCATCAACCTTTGCCAGTTGATGCGCGTAGTTGAAGTCATATACAGTTGAACCCAAATCAGGAATATCTGATTTACCGTTTCCATTACCTTTTACTTTATCATCAATAGTATTAATAACTTTTGGCAAGGTATGATTAAACTCGAAAGTAGTTGATTTACCAATTGCTGTTGCCATACCAGCACGCACAGAACTGCCGTAATCTTCGGTGGGAGAGCCATCTAATTCAGATTTATGTGCATCTAGATTAATGGTTAAATTATCTGTAGCTTCAAATTTAAGATTAATACCTGTAGATCTGAGTACGTTGGTCGCATTGCCAGAGGCTTGCGCGTAGCTGTTATCTTTAGCGATAGTCCAGTCATTGGTAAGCGATTGTGGAATTGCAATAACAGGGTTCTTATCAAAAACCACTTTGCTTAAAGCATTTTGCAACCAAATAGTTTTATCTCCGCGCTGCTCATTGACCTGATTGCGAGCATAGGTGTAATCAACAGTTGCTAATAATTTTTCCACAGGGCGGAATTGAAGTGTTAATTGCGCGTTGTCACGCACACGTTGGTTATCAAAGAAGTGGTATCGCCAATCGTTCGGCATAGCATAGAGCTGACCCATGGCAGGTGCATTTTCTACCACAGTTTTTTTATCAAAATGCGCAGTATCATTTAAACCGCCATTCCATTGCTTTACGTTCCAACCATTTTCAGTAGCACCAGTTTGACCACTATTACGCTCTTGATGAACTGCAGAGAGTGAAATCCCCAAAGTCTTGTCATCATTGGCGTAGCTAATTAAGCCTGATACCTCTGGTGTAATATCTTTTGCAACATCAGAATTATTTGTTGTGTCGTAAGCTACTTTGCCACCAACAGTGGCTTTCAAACCTTCAGTCTCAATAGGCCTACTGGTAATAATATTTACTGAGGCACCTATGCCGCCGGAAGCCACATTGGCCTTACCAGTTTTATAGACTTCAACTGCCTTAACACCTTCAGATGCCAGATTGCCGAAGTCAAAAGAACGACCAATAGTGCCTGCGTTGTAACCCGCACTGATACCACCAGTTGGCATGGTTCGACCATTAAGGGTAACCATATTGTTAGAACCGCCGAAGCCGCGCACAGTAATTTGTGCGCCTTCGCCGTTGCTGCGACTAATGGATACACCACTGATACGCTGTAAAGATTCGGCCAAGTTGGTATCCGGGAACTTACCCATATCTTCAGCAGAAATCGCATCTACTACCCCGTCCGCATTACGTTTTACGTCCATAGCGCGCTGAACGGACGCACGTATACCTGTCACAGTAATTTCTTCAGGAGTTTGATCCTCAGCTGCAAAGGCAATACCGCTATACACCCCAGATGAAACACTAATTGCTAGGATTGATTTGGCAAACGCCCCTCTTTTTTTATTCATTTCTACTGCTTTCATATTGTCCTCGCGTGTTGTTTTTATCGTTTACTGAGGTGCAGTTTTTATTCGCTGACTACATGGAGTAATAACCAACGATGCACCAATCAGTCATATGGTAATGTGGCCTTACCACATGATCAATAAAACCACAAAGACGAATTGAGCGCAAGAGGTTTTATTTGGAAACCTGAAATTTTCCTGAAAAATTTAAATTTGATGCAAAAAAGCAGCGATGCGAAAAAGAAAAAAACTAACAGCAGTAACTATTGGTTTTCTTTTAAAAAATAATTGTATTTACAACGAAAAATGCGGATCAGCTTTACAACTGACCCGCGCAAAAAGGTATTTAGCAATACCTTGGGGAGGCCTTAAGCTTTCAAAGAAAACTTAAGGGCAAAGAAATAGATATTGAAACCTACAAACTACTGGGCTTTAACCTGCTCTTGAGCCTCTTTTTGTTTGTAGTAATCGTGTAGAACATACCAAGCTTGCTTGCGTATACCAAACTCAGACAACAATCCTTTGCGGTTAAAGAAGTCCTGAATTTTTGGTAACTGGCGACGAGGTGAACGAAAATCCTTTAATATCCACGGTGATACCCCGCGTAGCATAGGCATATTTTCCAACATGGTAATATTATTTTTGTATACATCAGCCTGATACTCTTCATTCCAACGCTCATTTTTATCGCCATGCAACCCCTGCAGCGCTTCAGCACCAAACTCACTCATGATTACAGGTTTGTTGTAATGGGATATCCATTTTTGGGAACCACAATCATCCGGCATCATTGCGTACCAACCGCAATAATTATTTACCCCAATAACATCAACAAGTTTAGCAAGCGGATCCTCTATGACCTTCCCCTCTTTACTTGAACCCTGCGTATCCATAGCGGCAGTAATTAACCGACTTGAATCTAATGACTTTGCCTTTTTCACCAAATTGGTAAGGAAATTCAAACGCGTACTATGATTGGGGGTTTCATTTGCAACCGACCACAGCACAATCGATGCCCTATTCTTATCTCGCGTAATCATTTCACTTAATTGCCTTTCGGCTTTCTCATAAACAGCTTTGTCTTCAAACATAACCGTCCAATAAACCGGAATTTCAGACCACACCATAAGCCCTAGCTCATCGGCAACCTTCAACATGTTTTCATTGTGGGGATAATGCGCCAAGCGCACAAAGTTACATCCCAACTCTTTCGCCCACAACAATAAAGTACGCGCATCATCTTCACTCCATGCTCGTCTGGAGCCATAAGGAGACTCTTCGTGAATACTAATTCCACGCAGGAATACAGATTTTCCATTCAGCTCTATATTTTCGCCTTTCACTGCTATATTTCTAAAACCAATCTTTTCTTTAATCGTTTCGCCGTTATACGAAATTTCGACATCATAGAGCTTTGGACTTTCTGGCGACCATGGCTCAGGTTTGGCTGGAAATACCAACTTTCCTTTACCCTTAGTAGTTTTAATAGACTGTTTAATATTTAATTCAGGGATTGCAATTTTTACATCACCTTCAGGCTCTTTACCCGCAAGGCTAATACTTACACTTATAGCGTCATAGTGCCCATCATCAAGCTGTACTTTGTAATCGGCCACATAAGAATCAGGCAACTCAAGAATGGCTACCGAGCGAGTAATTCCGCCATAATTCCACCAATCTGTATTTACAGTCGGAATCTGGTTACGTTCGCGTCGATCATCTGCCTTAACAACAATAGAGTTTTTTCCTGCATTCAATTTATCTGTGACATCAAATTGAAAAGACGTGAATCCACCTTCGTGCTCCCCAACAAGTGAGCCATTGATATAAATATTGGCTTTGTAGTTAACCGCACCAAAATGAACAAAGTATCGCTTTCCATCTACCTTTTTTACATTGAAATCTTTGTGGTACCAAATAGTACCTTCGTAAAACATTAATTCTGGTTCTTGAGTATTCCAATCACCGGGAACATGTAACTTTTTATCACCAGCAAAACTGTACTCCACCAAATCAGTTTTATTTTTTGCTACCTGATTTTTAAAAAAGCCATTTTCATTAGGTAAATATCGATGGTTGTAATAGCCATTTTCATATGGATCAACAATGCGATCCCACTGCCCATCCAAACTCTGTGATGAACGAGCATAAGCATTTTGAACATAATCCTCTGCATTCACTGTAAGAGGAAAAATAGACAATTGACAAAGCGCTAATAGAAAAAATTTTTTATAATTCATGGATAGATATCTCTCAAACATACAAGAAATTAGATCTCTGCGGCCTTCCTCTCCAGCTATTCCTATATAAATACACTGTATCGCAGGACCAATTTGGTCTTACCAAATTACCGCCAGACCAAATACTATCATTGGAAATAACCAATCAGCAATAGGGAACTCACACCGAATAACTCTTCGCTGTAACACTAAAAGACGATAGCAGTAACCAATCAGCTGCCTGTCAGTCCTATAAAAATCACTTAACAAATTGTTTTTACTGAAGATTCTTTAAATTCAGCTATTAAGCAGGATAGTTTAATAAAAGAATAAAGAGAGTTTCATTGCTTGAAAGAAAGCCTCAGATATAGTTTACTTGGACGGGTGGCCTTACCAAAATAACAAGGTGCCATGAAAGCACTCTTGACTGTCTGTATAACTTACCCTTGGTCTGGCCTCCAGACCAAGGGGATTAACTTTTAAAGGTATTTGATAATGCAAGAAACTTGGCGTTGGTTTGGCCCAAAAGACTCAATCTCGCTAGAAAAAATTATTCAGGCTGGAGCTACAGGTATCGTCAGTTCACTTCATCACATCCCTACAGGTGAAACTTGGCCGCTGGATGAGATTACTGCACATAAAAAGATTATTAATGATGCAAACTTAGAATGGTCTGTGATTGAAAGCATCCCGATGCACAACGACATCAAAACCAGAAGCGGGAATTTTCAGCGATACATTGATAACTTTAAAGCCTCTGTTTTTAACGCCGGCACAGCAGGCATCAAAGTAATTTGCTATAATTTTATGCCTGTAGTTGATTGGACTCGTACCAATCTTATGTATCGCCTTCCCAATGAAAGCCATGCATTGCGCTTTGAAATGACAGATTTTGCTGCTTACGATATTTTTATGCTACAGCGTGCAGGTGCATTGGAAAGCTACTCAAAAAAAATATTGCGCAAATCTGAAACACGCTTTGCGGATATGACTAATGAAGAAAAAATTCTTCTGGAAAAAAATATTATTGCAGGCTTGCCCGGTGGTGAAGGCTCCTATACACGCGATAGTATCAGAGCGGCTATCAACCAATTCATTGAACTTGGCACAGAAGGCTTTCGCAGCAACCTATTTGCTTTTTTACGCGAAGTTATTCCCGTTGCTGAAAGCGTGGGGGTAAGGATGTGCATTCATCCTGATGATCCACCATTCTCACTCTTTGGTTTACCTCGCGTTGTTTCCACAGCAAATGACGCGCGTAAGATACTCAACTCAGTACCCAGCGAATCCAATGGTTTAACCTTATGTGCCGGTTCTTATGGTGCACGCAGCGATAATAATTTAATCGCTATGGCAAAGGAATTTGGCCCACGAATTTATTTTGTACACCTGAGAAATGTAACCCGTGAAGATGATGGCTCTTTCTTCGAAGCAGAACATTTAAATGGCGATAATGACATGGTGGGACTGATTAATGCCCTACTCTGCGAAGAACGTCGTCGCGCAGGAGCGGGAGAAATCAATAGCTGTATTCCAATGCGACCCGATCATGGGCATTTATTAGGCGACGAAATTAATGACCCGAGCGTAAAGCCAGGTTATTCCTATGCGGGAAGAATGAAAGGGCTAGCGGAATTGCGCGGGGTTATACACACATTGGAAAAACTTAAACTTTCTGCAATTTAAATTTTTGTATTATTTAACCGGCTCCCAATGCAAAGCCGGTTAAACGAATCCATTATTTATATTTCTTTTCCAAAATGCGCCGCTGCCGCTGCAGTGGCGTTTTCAATATGGATTTTCATCGCCATGCGCGCTTTTTCTGGATTACGTTTTTCCAAAGCTTCAACAATGCGCTTATGATCATTGATTGATGGGTGAATTCCCTCTTTACGAATGCGCTCAAGAAATGCGGTGCTCAAACTTGATTGATTGCGCAACTCCCATAACCAATTCACTACCGAATAAATAGCGCTGTTTTGTGTTGCTTCAGCGATGATAGAGTGAAATTTCCAATCTGCTTTTTCGGAAGCATCTACTTTCTTTTCTTCCTCCTCCATCTCACGCAGCAGGTCTTTCAAGCTATTGATTTGCTCATCCGTAATACGTGCTGCTGCAAGCGCACAAGCCTCGGACTCCACTATGTAACGAATCTCCAGTATTTCAAAAGGCCCAACACCTTGGTCACTACTACCCAAGGACGGCTTCTTATCAGTAACATAAATGCCTGAGCCGGTGCGGATTTCAATAATGCCCGACAGCTCCAATGCAATCATCGCCTCCCTAATGGTAGGGCGACTCACGCCAAGCTTTTCTGCAAGGTCACGCTCAGCTGGAAAGCGCTCACCCGGCTTAATAGTCCCTTCCTTTACCAACTTTGAAAGTTGCTCAGCAACTTTTATATACAACCTTTCCGTTTTTATCGCTTGTAATTGCACGCGTAGAAACCCCTTAAAAAAATTGAAATAGTTGTGACACGTGGCATAATTAAACGTAAAGCTGCCTTACCACATTATCACCTTGCCTTATATGCAAATATACCATAAGCCTAAATGGAGGCTCAATAGGTAGGCTTATATCTCTCGAATATTACCACAGGAACTAGGGCCCTTTTCTATAAGGCTAGGACTTTCATAAATATTCGAATTTGGAAATGCTATCTGGCCATTTACCAGCATACCCAAGGCAAACGAAAACTGAACAACAGCAAACCTTACGGTAACAATCCAATGAATAGCAAAAATCTGACCTTACTCATTACTTTAACTCTCTGCAGTCTCAGCTATATATCTCAAGCTTCCACAAACCTGAATGATTGGCCACACATCAAAAGTACTATTAAAAAAGACGATCGATTAGAAAAAAAAGTTGCTCATATTGTTGCAAATATGACTCTGGAACAAAAAGTTGGCCAGATGACCCAAGCAGAAACTAAAGCCATTACTCCCGAAGAAGTTGCTCAATATTATTTGGGCTCCGTATTGAGTGCGGGCAGCAGCTTCCCAAAAACGACAACCGCATTACCAAGTGGCGACAAGCACTCCAACGCTGCCGACTGGGTTAATTTTGGCAACAAATTTTATGATGCCGCACTCGATGCCAAGATGGAAACCAAAGTGCCTTTGCTATGGGGAATAGATGCAGTGCACGGCAACAATAAAGTTTACGGCGCAACGATTTTTCCTCACAACATCGCTCTAGGCGCGACACACGAGAAAATATTGGTACAAAAAATTGCAGCTTCTGCTGGTAAAGCAGTACGTGCAGCAGGTGTAAATTGGGCATTTGCACCAACAGTTGCTGTAGCTAGGGATGATCGCTGGGGGCGCACTTACGAAAGCTTTTCAGAGGATAGCGCCCAAGTGAAAGAATTCGCTGGCGCTTATGTACATGGACTGCAAGGTGACCTCAAAAAAGACACAAATGTTGTCGCCACCATAAAACATTTCATTGGCGATGGCTGTACTGATCAAGGACAAGACCAAGGCAACTGTATCATCAATCGAACAGACATGATAAATATTCATGGGCAAGGATATTACAGCGGTTTGGCCGCGGGCGCTCAAACAGTGATGGCATCATTCAGCAGTTGGAATGACGTGGCAAACAATACCAACTATGGGGTTATGCATGGCAGCACAGAATTACTAACCAATGTACTAAAAAATAAAATGGGGTTTGATGGATTTGTTGTTTCAGATTTTGATGGAATTGAAAAAATACCGGGTTGCGCAAAAGATTCCTGCCCAGAGGCAATCAATGCAGGCATAGATATGATCATGGTACCGAACGATTGGAAATCATTTATTGTCAACACTATAAAGCAAGTTAAACGCGGCGAGATTTCCATGTCTCGTATTGACGATGCTGTTACACGAATCATTCGAGTAAAAATGCGAGCAGGTTTATTTGATAAAAAATCAACCGCTCTTACTTTTTCAGGCACACAAGAAGCACTACAAAACCGGAAGCTTGCGCGTGAGGCTGTGCGCAAATCATTAGTTTTGTTAAAAAATGATAGGAATATTTTGCCTCTATCACCCCATCAAAAAATTCTCATTGTAGGGAAAAATGCAGATAATATTGGCAACCAAACTGGAGGCTGGTCGCTATCCTGGCAGGGCGCGGATAATAAAAACTCCGATTTTCCAAATGCGGATAGCATCGCTACCGGCATAATTTCTATCGTCGGCAAGGAAAATGTTGTTACGAGTGTAAACGCTAAGGATATTGATGTTTCACAGTTTGATGCAGTCATTGCCATTATTGGTGAAAAGCCCTATGCAGAGGGGCAAGGCGATATAGCTCCCTCAGGGACCTTACGCCACACTGAGCGTTACCCTGAAGATCTTAAAGTACTTCAAGCTGTCGCAAATAAAGGCAAACCAGTGATTACGGTATTCCTCTCTGGTCGCCCGCTTTATGTAAATGACTTGCTAAATTTATCAAATAGTTTTGTGGCAGCATGGTTACCAGGTACCGAAGGCAAAGGTATCTCCGATGTAATTTTTCGCAAGGAAAATGGGCATGTGAACTATGACTTTAGCGGTACGCTTTCATTTTCTTGGCCACGAGAAACTTGCCAGACATCATTGAATATTGGTGATAAAAATTACAACCCACTATTCCCTCTTAATTTTGGCTTAAAGTACAGTGACAAGAAAGTATTAGGCAAATTACCTGAGACTTACCCTGAAGGCGGTTGCAGTGTAACTAAATCTTACCCTGTATTTACTCGTGGGGATCGCGCGAGTTTTCCACTAAGAATTTCCAATAGGGACCAACAAGCCGTGCTTCCGCCTGATTTGGAAATTGTGATGAATATCGATGGGATCAAAGTAGAGACAACCCAAATTAAAACTCAAGAAGATGCTCGACTGGTTACGTGGAGTGGTGCGGGAACATTTTCGGCTCATAGTGATACCGCACGAACTATCCCTATCAATGCCGTCAAAAACGGTGTGTTGAAGTTTGATATCATTGTGATCAATGCCCCCAAAGCCAAAGTATTTGTTTCAATGGATTGTGAGGACTCTTGTAACAAAACAATAGATATATCAAAAACGTTAGGAGCTTTTGTAGGAAAAAAGCGGCAGAGTATTAGCATCCCCCTTTCATGCTTTCTAAATCAAAATACGGAAATACAAAAAGTCTATACGCCTTTTCGAATATCAACCGAAAACTCGTTGTCCGCAGCTTTCGCCAATATAGAAATTATCGGAAATGAAGCCAGCAACCCAGAATCTCTCCGATGCCCGTAGATCAACAATGTCAGGCTGGTAAATATTAAAGAATAGAATCAGCCTGTAGGCAGAACTTATATCAGCGATTTATTGCAATGCAATTATTCACCTAAAATTTAAATAACATTGCAAGCAGGAAAACTGAATTATCGTTTCGCTTGGTGACTAGCGAATTATGGGATTTTTTACCACAACTCCAAATCTTTCCATTGTGGCGATAAAAGTTAATCATAATTATGATGCATACAGGATGATCGAGCACAGATTCATTTCGTATTCGGCCAATTGCGGACATTGATGGCAGGGCTAAGTTTCATTTTATCCTTTAAATAAACATAATGCTGAGTTTAGCGGCAGTTTTTAAATTGTAGTTTTGTAAAAAGCTTTGGTATTAAGGTCATATATCGGCCAGTTCAATCTAATAATAACGAAACAGATCCTGCCTAGATTTTATTTGTAATTTTTAGGGAGATAAACCCGACTTTTGCCTGCTAGCTAAATTACTTTTACGGTAATTAACATGCTCCATGTTAATTTCGACCCCAATTGGTTCGGCTTTGTAATGGTCAGTATTAGAACTTAAGTACCAGCTCGCGAACTTGATCTAGTGTGTATTCGACGGGCACTTGGCCGTCATTATATACAGCCACTAATTGATTCTCGTCAGCACCAACTGTATTGCGCAGTACCGTTTTGAATTGACCGTCTTCTTTCACTAATGCCAAACGCCCTTTTTTTGAACGCTTTCCTGGGGCAGTGACAGGGTTTTTGTAAACATCTCTCCACTCACCGTTAATGCAAATTGCAGATGCCTTCATTACGATCCTTTGCGTATCGCGATTCACTTTTTGCAATAACTCACCACCTATACCAAATGCGACATTGTCTGCGCTCAAGCCAAGCTTTTTCATCTCTGCCAGAACCGCTTCTATAGTTGCAACACAAACACCATTACTTTGAATCAAGCGCACGCAGGCAGGTAATAATTTGTAGCCCTTGGTGTTGGTTGTGTAACCAAACTTAGCCATCAAACGGTTAATTGCTTCAGGGACGACTTCAACAGCCTCGCCAGAATCGGGGCGAATTATTAAGGTACCACCATTATTTTCAACCTGGTCTTTCAATTCACCACCCCAGAGGTTGTCTATAGCATTCCATATATCGTAAGAATCACTGACAACGGCAACAAATTTATCTTGGCCACCAAATTGCTTGAGCATATTGGCGTATGCGGCTGTTTCACCGTCACGACCCCAGCTGGTAATGGTGCTGTGTTCTGCTGCTGGAATAGAGAAACCTGCCATCTCTGCTCCGTAATAACGGCGCGCTGCCAACAGTCCAGAAAAGCTATCAGTGCTCTTAAAGTTTACTAAGTGCGCTAATGAGCCGATTGCAGTGGTCTCTTCAGAACTTGCAACGCGAGCACCATAGTTATGAAGCTTGAATGGCAAACAATCTAGGTTATCAGCAGTCTCTTCCAAGTAACGGGCAATAATTGTGTGGCAGGCCTTAGATACAGTTGCAACAGTCGTTGGATACCAAATGGCGCGCACTAAGGCCGTTTCGACATAATTTGTTAACCAAGGGCATGCAGGGTCAGTGTTAATCACTTGAACCATTACATTACCTGTAGGTACTAAAGTCCCCTCTGGTACGGCTTCAATGTGCAAAGGTAAATAGCCATTGTGTGCGGTTAGAATATGTAACCAACCTGCACGATCAAAGGGCACACCGTGCGCCGCACAAAGCTCGTCCGCTTCATCAATATTCGCCAGAGTAATTGGCTTCGTAAGGTATTGTTTGATAAACATCTGCAAGCCAAAGAACACTGTTGCAGGATAAACACCACCGCGAGATTCAATATAACTTGAGACGTGTTCAGTTCCTTCTGGATACTGAACATAGTGAGAGGTTTTATAAGAGTCAGTGTTAAGAATCAAATTTTGCATAATGGAAATCCTCTAGAAATCAGGATTAAATAGGAGTCAACTCAATGTTATTGTAGGCTATTGATCGTAAGTGAAGCCTCAACAAAATCGTAATCGTCTATTTGGCGCCAAGCCAATACCTGAATTGTTGTTTAGTTGTGTGTCTTATTGCAGAAAGCCTCCAATGGAGTGTAAAGGTTAAATTTTGAAGGGAATTGGATGCGTTAACTCGGGTTCGTTGTTTGTTAGCTTCCTAAGTATGTATATCATCCAAGTGCCGCTAATTTTTTAAGTATGCATTCCTATCTATCGAAAATCATCATAAAGAGCAATAACTTTGCCTACCAAATGAAATTGTTGCAGGCCGAATGAAGCGATACATTTTTCCCTAGGTCTCCCATCCCAAAAAATTGTTGATTCAATCCAAATTGAATTTCAACTAAATACAATATTCTTTAAATTTCTATTCTTCAGTTGAGTCATTAAAGATTTTTTTAAGACTGGAGCCATTTTGTTTGAAGTGCATTCAACAAATAACTTACTTGCCTCGCATTCTTTTAAAAGCGAATCAATACGGAGTAATAAAAAGTTTAGAATTTCTGACTGATAATGACCATGAAACATCTCTTTAAGGAGTGGATATCTTTCTGTGGTCCATGATGTTCTAAATATCAAAAAAACTTGATTTGGCGCGATTTCGTCTACATTAATTAATTCAAAGATAGAAAACCATGCTACTACGCCAGCATTTTTTGCAACATTTCTAAGCAGAGAAGAAGTCTTTGGTTCGTCTTCTAAAGATAAGATAGATGGTTTCCACTTAGTAGGTCGGTAAATGACATAAGAACCCAACATTAAGATATCTATATCCTTCATATAGTAAAAGGTATTCAATGCCTCCTCAGGAGATTCAACAATAGGCTCTTTTTTATTAAAGGAAGTATTAACTACGCCAACAATCTTCTTATCTTCTTTTAAAATCTTTAGAAGAAGCCAAGCTAGCGGATTTGCACTTTTAGTTACAATCTGAGGGCGCGTTGTTCCATCAACATGGATGCCGCTACAAATGATATCCTGTTTTTCTTTTCTTACAGGCGCTGAAACAACCATAAAGGATGCGTTGTGGACATTATCAAATATTTCAGACGCTGCTTCATCCAAAAGACTGATTGCTGATGGCCTCCATTTTTGCCGACCTTTCGCTCGATTTGCTTTTTCGTTAGATTCAGGGTCAGATAAGTTAAATAGCAGGCTCCGATTCATAAGAGACCTTGGGCCTAATTCAGATCTACCTTGAAACCAAGCAAGTGATCGTCCCTCCGATATTTTTTCAGATCCAAATCGAGCAATTTCCTCTTCGCTTGTCAAACGCTTAAAATCCTGTCCCTCAACTAAGCCAAATCTCTCCAGGGTCTGTTGAATTTCATCCTCAGATGTAGATGGCCCGTAGTATGCGTGATCCATCTTTTGAGATAGATTGAATCCAAATATTCTGTGAGAAATTATCATTGCAGCGCCAAGTGCTGTACCTGAATCTGAGGGAGTAGGAGGAACAAATATGTTTTTCCTATCCACTAACCCCTCTGAAATAATCCTATTTGTAGAGACAATATTTAACGCTACACCTCCAGCCATCGCTAAATACTTAATTTTATTAGTTTTGGGGTTGTGTCGCAGAAAATATGTTATGCGATGAAGGATAATATCATCAGTTTTTTGCTGAAGGGCATAAGCAAAATTTGCAATGGCTCGATCTTTTTCTGGATCGATATCTTGAGAAGACTTTCTCGGTTGCGGGACCAATTTTTCAAAAAGTAAAGTAAATCTTTTCGTCAAGCCACCCATTTCACCAAGTTCGTGATAGATCAACTCTGAATTGATGGAAAACTTTCCTTGGGGCAATAGTTTAATCTCTTCGCTTAGAACTGATATTAAGCTAGAAACGCGTAAGCTTTCCTCAAGATCACGTGGAAATCCATAGGCAGAAAGCCCCATTAGCTCACCCTGCTGATGACTTCCAAACCCCAAGTATTTTGCCACTCTCCCCCATAAAGATCCGAGTGAGTGAGGCACAGTAATTGAATCAATTTTTTCAAGGCGACCATTTTGCCCAAGCCATGCAGTACTTGTTTCTAAGTCGCCATGTCCATCTAGAGTGACCACCAAGGTAGGCTCAGAAAAACCAGAGGCATAGTAAGCACTTGCAGCGTGAGCTAAATGGTGAGGGACGAAGCTAATGGACGGCAGGTAAACACTTGGGTCAATACCTTCCTCCGAGGCTAAGCAAGACAGATGTTCTTGTAGGGAAAGATAATCATACCTTTTCTTGTCCCGTTCACAGATGGGTCTACGGCTAATTTTCGTTCCCTTCGGGTACCCTTTTAGAATGGCATATTCTTCATCTAATTTCTCATAGTGTGCTAAGGCAGGCGCAAGGGTACGAGTAGTATCTCTAAATAGGTTGAAATCTCTTGCGATTACAATATGACTAATATCATTAAGGTGAATATTTTCTTGTTTTAGCATCCAACGAATTGAATTTACCGGAATGAGAGAAGTATCATGTTTGGCTCGAGAGAACCGCTCTTCCTCTTGGGCGAATAATAAAACCCCATTTTTGTAGAGTGCGGCCGTAGAATCATAATCTGTACCTGCAATTCCAAGCACATAACAAGATTTACTATTCACGCTTATTCGAGGAATGTAGGAGCCTTCATATAATTCAGCGCCAATAAAGGCAAACCTCCAACGCTCTCTGAGACCCATGTGCTCAACTAAAACTCCATCTTTTACCCTGCCATGAATACGAAGTAAGTGATTGTTTGAAAAAAACTGAATTGATTTTTCATCTCGGTCACAAACAAAATGCCATGCAAATATTTTTCCCGATCTCAGATTTAGCGTTTTAAAAATGCTAACTATGTATTTTTTCAACTTGTCTTGCATTTTGTGCGGCATCCTCAAAGATAATTATTCACTGGCCAGCAATTGTCAATTGAACATAACTCCTAACTTGCTTGAAAATTTAGAAGCCATTTCTACTGCACATCCATATTCATCTGCAACTGTAATCACATGCCCAATTCTGTCAGAAGAATCATACCTACGTGACAAACGATCTCCGCGTTTTGGATACATTGTTGCTTCTATGAGCCCATCACAATACGAGTTATCCGCAATATTCTGAATACTTGAAACTACTCCCTCTGCTTCTAATATTTTAAATAGGACGATTGAATGGCGCGATTTTTCCTGCGAAACATGAACACTCTTTCCCGCCGCTTTAAGAAGTGTATTTTTTATCATATCCACTCCCAGTGCTTGCTCCACAATAATCGGAATAAATGCACCAGCCATCCTTGGATTTACTTCAATTAGCGAACAATCACCAGAAGCATTTACTTTAAACTCAATATGAACTGGGCCCCAGTTTAAACCTAGCGCAATTGCAGCTTTGGATGCCAAATGCATTAGTGTAGAAGTTGTTGTAGCTTCAATATTTGCAGGACAATAGTTACCTTCTTCCATAAAAAATGGTGGCTTACTTATTCTTTGGATGACACATATCGGATGTGCATCGAATAGCTCAACACTAAATTCATTACCATTTTCATAAATATATTCTTCCATGAGAAAACCAGGAATAATTGGATCACCACGTTGATTCGAAGTGCGGCCAGCTAAAATTCGCGCATGATCTTCTAGATCCTTAAGGTTTGAAACTAAACGAACGCCTGATTTTCCGTCGCCCGCAATAGGCTTCAAGACAACTGGTTGATCATTAAATACATTTCTATATGCTTGAAGGGCATCACCTAATGTTTTGAGATGAACATATTTTGGCTGAGGAATTAAAGCATCGGAAAGAATTTCACGCTGATAAAATTTATTATTTGCAATACGCAGACTCTGTGGGTCAGGGGAATAAAGACCGAGCTTCGTCGCCAGCTCTGCTGCAAAAGGAATGTAATAGCTTGCCGTAGACCAAATGCCAACGATGTTCATTATATTGCTACACACAGAAATCATTTCAAGAATTGAGGTAGTATTTGTTACTTTAATTTCAACTGAAGATGATAGCCTATGATATAGCTCTGGCCTGGATGTTAATAAAACTGCCTTATAACCAAGGCTTTTTATTTTTTCTATGAATCGAATTCCAGTTCCATGCAAACTTGTATTTGATTCAACCAGAATAAATGAACAATTATTATTTTCCTTAAACTGATGCATTTTGTCTCTTCCAGAGTCCCTCAATGAATGCGCGCGCGCGATGGCGTTGAAGTGCTCCTGGGCCATTTTGGAAAATTTCAGATATTATCAACGCTAAATTTTGGGTATCAATTACAGTTAATCCAAGTCTGGCCGCTGAATTAAGCCCTAATCTAAGCCCAAACCCAATGCCATAGGGGAGTAGACGAAAGTTTACAAGTATTCGACAGCGCTCAAGTGATTTAAACATATAAAATGCGTGCTCTCGATCCCTAGCGTGAATCCAAATATGATGCGTTGGTGGGACATCCGTTGGGCGCGAAATAACGTTTACTCCCTCTTTTTTGAGCGCGGCATCAAGTGCTACAGTAATATCTAGCATCCGCATAGAATATGAATGTAATTCATCTTTTCGTGATAGAGTCAAGCCAGCAGAGTAAGTGTTAAATACATGCATATTCGAAACATATCTCGACATTCCTGATTTAATTTTTTTCCAATTCTCATCTGCTTTCTTCACTGCTACAAGAGCTTTTTGTGGACCGGGAAAATTTTTATGCAAAGTGGAAATAATAAACTGAAAGCCTACATCAAAAGGATTGGGATGGTCGCCAGCTAAAATATTGGTGAAGTACTGAGAAGCATCATAGATAGATACCCCACCTACTTTTTCAATAATTTCACCGAAGTCTTCGTAGACTAAACCTTCACTTCGATCTACGAAGATAAAATCTGGTTTCTCTCTTAACCCAACTTCTATCGTTTTTTCGATATCAATACAGTGTCGTTCAACATTTGTTACCATATCAATAACACGCAGCCCTAACCTCTCCAAGATGAATTTTGTTGACATATGCCCTCCCGCCAGCTCTGGCAAAAGCAGAACTGTCTGTCCCGGCTTTGCAATTGCCATAAATATAACTGTATGGGCATGCAATCCTGATAGCAATCTTAGGCTAACATCCTCGGCGCCAAGAGCATTTGCAAAAGCAGAATGAATCTTCATGCTGTCGAAAGCTAGGCGGCGACGGCCAGCAAACTGATGTAGCGTATTAATTTGCTCTTCTGAAGAGCGCAAACTATCAGTATTATAGAGCCCATGAAGAAAACTCACGCTGGGCGCTAAATCACTCGGGTATGGCAAATTCTCCACTGGATTCAAGATTAGAGTTGATCTGTGGATTAGTTCTTGTCGGCGCAAAGATGTAAGTAACATTTCCTGCGATATGGAGCTCTCGTACCAAAACCCTTTCTTCATGATTGGCTATCTTTAATTAAGTTGGTATACATTCCACAGATTTACCTTTCGACCAATTTGTTAATCGCTTAATTGCTGAACGATAAATTAATGTGGATTCCTCATTGCCTTCAAGCCCATACTTTAACTTTGTGATTTCTTTTGTTACAGCATATACGTGGACCTTAGATTCATAAATTGTAACTTTGCCGTATCCTGAATAGTATTTAGCTACTTTCATCGCAAATAGTGGATTTCTGCGATATAGCGAAGAGAAATCAATATACCTGTCACCTATCGCAACATCACCAAAGTCAATGACTCCATTTAACCTTATGGCAGTAGGGTTTATTATTATATTTGCATTGCAAAGATCATGATGCAGAACGACGTCGTTCAAATTATGCTCAGTTGTTCTGTATTTATTAAGCACATCGTAGAGGTAATTTTTTACGCTGGAAGCAACAATTTTTTTTTCAACTAATAAAAAAAGTTCTTCCACGTCAAAAACATCTTTTTCATTATTCATTACACCTAACAATCTGGCATCCGCTATCGAGACGTTATGGTGCAAATCATACAAAAATCCGGCAACATCTTGAGCTAAAGCATCTTTGTCTGAGCTAGATGAACGCCTGAAAGATGAACTATAAAGATCTTCCCCAAAAATCATAGGGTAAAGAATGTATCCATATTTTTTACCTACATGAGATACATTTGGGGTTTTAGTTGATACGCTTTCATGTATTAATTTTAACACTCTGATTTCTTGGTTCAGTTTTGATATGCTTTTTTTTGGAATTTTACATACGAAATGGTTATTTACCATGTATGCAATGCAATCCGAGCCAGCGCCAATTAGTTTGATTTCCGCAAGGTCTAAATCAGGAAAGTCTCTTGAAATAACTCTATTTATATTATCTGTAGTTGAATCGTAAAGAAGCTTTGAGCCGAAAATTTGATTAGTTAATTTAGTCATGCTTATTTGTTTTCTGATTTTTTCCTTAGTCAATTATGTTAATTCTCTGTCACTTAGCCAAGTGAAAATACCGTACGTTCGTCTATTTTTTGTCTATTTAGATTTACAGGTACACACCATCCTCTGAAATTGATTTGGCAGGTTTTAAAACATACTTAATTTTTTCAACTTCAAAAACTCCTGCTTCATCCTCTGAGTAATTAACAATCGAAGGATCAAATAGCACAATATTATCGCCGTTACCAACGGTACTATTAAATGCAATTCCATCAAAACCCTTTTGGCGTATGCAATCCGCAATTAATTGTGTAAAGGAATATTGTTGTCGTTCTGAAGGAGGGATAACTTTATTCATGTAATTTGATAATGTGTTTAAGGAAATATATGTTTCTAAGATTTCATCGGAGTTATAAAAATTGAGTAATAGGTTTTCAGATAAGTTAAAAATCGTGACATTTTTTTTCAAAGAAAACTTTCCAATCGATACAAGATCTCCCGGGTGCGGTCTTACTTCTGTAACAGCTGTGTAAGTATCAGTGGCACAATAAAAGAATGAAACCCCAGGCCGATTGATCCGCCCAGCCCCTGCCAAATAAGGAGGTGGTGCACCTATACTTGCTTGAGAGTATGGTGCGTAGTTGTATTCCGCCTCAAACCCACTTCCGAATTCCCTTTTTCTATCGTTAACGCCTATTCTAGCTCGATAGAATGTAGAGCCAGCATCTAATTTTTTTTCCGCCACACCAACGTATTTGTTTATAATATTTATAAGCTCTGCTTCAACCTTGAAATAATTTTCTGACCGTAATCGAACTTCTAAATTGACTATATTTGAATCTAAAGATGACTTAATGGATTGCAGAAGCATATTTTGCATGCCGCTAGAATGGCCCGAATAGACTGATATTCCTTTGTCATAATCTTCATACACTGGCCCATTTGTTATACTAAGAATGAAATCCTCATACAAGTCTTCAGATAGCGCTCTTTCTTGTGAAAAAAAGATATTATCTTGACCATAAAATAAAGCCTCATAACCATCTCCGCCCCAATGTGTATTGTATTCCCATTCAGAATAGTTGAATCGCACAATAGCCTTTACTAAAGAGAATAAATTTCTGTCCTCGTAATGTAAAGACAGATTATTTTCGCCACATAGAGTGCAGGTAGTTCGCGAGCCTGTTTTAAAAACAAGATCTTTAAGACTTTTTTCTTTCACGCAAGCAATACAGACATTCGACATAATCATTCCAAGAAACTAAAACCAATTTTGGCTGGTGAATTTTTGGCAGTGCTTCTTAAAGCATCATTAAGTAGGACACGAGCAAGAATCGCCTTAACGACTGCCGATGGAGTGAAGTGGTGTTATACATCCAGATGCACTCCTCTTCTAATCTCCCTGATCAAGGTTCGTAGTATATCTAAAAGACTATTATTCGCATCAACCAAGGTCGCGTCCCTATTTTTTGCAATCAAAATAGTATCGATAAAAAAATATATAGTCTCCTGGTCTTTGCTAAGGTAACCATTTTGAGGATCTAACGTGATGATTGGCCCAAGCCCTAGTTCATTCTCAAGTGTGCATTGCAGTGGGGGGCTTGATGGATTGTTAGATTTCCGCGAAAAATCAGACTTTAAAATTTCAAAGTCAGCCTTAACTATGCTTTTCAAAATTCCATCTTTCAAGAAAATGCTGTCACTGTTCTTTAACTTAAAGTATGAATACATCCTTACTTCACCATTGAAAGATTCCACTTTAGGAGCCAGATGTGGAACAACATTGTGCTTAAGGCAGTTATTAATATCAACATAGATATTGTATCTAACGCCCGAGTTAGAATATCTGTTGCAGAACAGAAAGTTCATGTAATAGAAGTATTTTGCTACATTCTTTTCGATAATGAACTTATTGTTAGCGGCATCGTAGTTGAGCGCATTATTCCTCTCGTTTACTAAGCCAACTTCATACAAGACGCATGATATAGCATCACCGAAAAAGCAAATCCAATAGTCATTTATATCAATCTCACCGGGCTTTAGATTAGTGTGATCAGTGATTCTTTTGTGAAAAAATTCTTGCAGCTCGTCAACCTTTAAATCAGTCTTTTTGTTTTGCTCACGAGCTTTAATCAGGTACTTATTGTTTATAGGACGGTATTGAATTTTTGTAATTTTTTCTTCACGTATGCCAATTTTTATAAAACAATATATGCAGTAATAATCAATGAGCGATGCCATCGCATTAAGAATGGAATCAGTATACACTTGATTTTTTATTGATTTTTTATTCGGGTTAAGTAAATTTAGATGGTCGGATAGGAATATTTTGTTTTCCTCAACGCTCTCACTACAAAGAAATTCGAGCTTGTCTATCTGATACTCAATATTTTCTTCAACTTCTTTTGCGACATCTTGCATATCCATTAAATAATCATCCTCTTTAGATCAATAATAATTAGAATTTCATCGAGCGAAAGTTTTTTTGAAATTTTCGAGCGCAATAAAAATTGTTAATAATTCCGCAGTTGTCGAATTTATCGACACGACATCTATAGCTTTGCAGGCGTTATAAATTTGTAAGCTGCAAAAACCATTTCATTACAACTTATCCGCAATCTCTTGTCCATGTACCATCCCTCCACATAGAACGCACTTCCACGGTGGCGATACCGCCAACGTCCGCTTTGGGCACGTAAGGGACGCTCATCTGGGATTTTCAAGAGTCTTTTACAAAACCAAACCGAACAAACTTCAAATCAATAATTGCATTCGTATAGTTTTAAACTCTTAATGAATCCAAAAAATCTGCCCACCACTGCATCATGTTGTGGCGCTCTTCTAAATACCTAGCGTGATGAGTATATGCTGCCCTGACTCCATTACGCTCCATGTGCGCTAATTGACGCTCAATCGCATCTGGATTAAAACCTTTTTCATTAAGAATCGAGGAAGCGGTCGCTCTGAAACCGTGGGGAACACATTTACTCTTGCCAACGGTTTTACCATCGTAACCAAGCCGAAAAATGGCGAGCCGCAATGTGCCATCGCTCATACAGTCGTTTCGGCTTCTTTCTGAAGGGAAAAGTAATTCATACTGCCCACTAATAGGCTTGAGGGCTTTTAATATTTCAATGGTTTGAGTCGCAAGTGGTACTAAGTGTTCAGTTTTCATTTTCATGCGATGACCGGGAATTCGCCAGAGCTTTTCTTTTAGATCAAACTCCTCCCATCTGGCACCACGCAATTCCCCTGAACGCACAAAAGTGAGAACCAAGAGTTGAATCGCAAGCTTCGTTAACAAACGACCCGTTTCATCATATCTGTCCAGATCCCGTAAAAACCCACGAAGCTCTTCACGCGGCAAGGAAGGCCTATGCTCCTGTTTACGAGACTTGAGAATACCGGAGAGCTCGCGAGCCGGATTTATTTTCATCCGATCTGTTGCGACGGCATAGCTGCCGATACGACCAATATCTTGCAAAACTCGCTGCGCAACATCTAAAGCATTGCGAGCTTCGATTCGCCTGACAATAGCAATAATTTCATGAGGCTGTACATCATAGATGGGCTTTTCGCCAATCAGTGGGATGACATCGGCAACCATCCTACCCCAGATACGGTTCGCATGATCTTCAGTCCAAGTGCCCTTTTGGTGCTCCCACCACTCCCTTGCAACTACAGCAAATAGGTTTTGATGATCGTGTTCAACCTGTCGGCGCTCTTTCTGCTTTTCTTGGCTTGGATCTAACCCTTGATCAAGCAAACGTCGCGCCTCATAGACTTTTTCACGAGCCGATTTGAGCGTCACCGAAGGATAGACGCCTATGGCTAAGGTCTTTTGCTTGCCATCAAATCGATACTTCAGGCGCCAATACTTTGCCCCGGTGGTCTTAACCAAAAGGCGCAAACCTTTCTCATCGGTAAGCCAATAATCGTCGTCTCGGGGCTTAGCTTGTTTGATTGCGGTATCGGTTAAGGGCATGTGGTGCTACCAACCTAAATCGAAATGAGGTAGCACTAAATGTAGCACCACAACAGGCTGGATAGCAATGGATCGAGGGGGACAGTATAGGATAGCCAGAAATAAAAAACCCCGCAGTTACGCGGGGTTCTGTACAACCTTGGTAGTGGTTGGACACTAAAGTGGTACCAGTGGTCGGACTCGAACCGACACGCTTTAAGGGCGCCGGATTTTGAATCCGGTGCGTCTACCAATTCCGCCACACTGGCAAAGAAAGTGGGCGCATTATATCAACGAGTTTTCTGGCGTCAACGATAATTTTTAGTTTTTTGCAGGTATTTTTAGCAAGTGATTGAAAAGACGTCATAAGGCTGATTTATCGGTCAACACGTCTATTTTATACCCCTATCAGCGGTCTGCTATTAATCGAAATACATATCCTTGGGTACATTGATATTGCTGGGGTAGCGCGGTTTTTGGCCACGACCTTTACGGTAAGTACGCAACTGGAATACATAGGCGAGCACTTGGGCAACAGCCAAATAAAGCCCCGAAGGGATTTCTCGATCCAGCTCAGTCGTATGAAATATCGCCCTTGCCAACACGGGAGACTCAATAACCTCTACTCCGTGGGCCTTGCCAATTTCTCGGATCTTCAGGGCAATATTGTCTCCCCCCTTGGCCAATAGAATGGGCGTAGCCATGGTTTCTGGGTTGTATTGGAGGGCAACTGCATAGTGAGTTGGGTTGGTAATGATTACGTCGGCAGTGGGTACATTCGCCATCATGCGACGCTGTGCCATTTCACGTTGCAATTGACGAATACGACCTTTCACTTCCGGTTTACCATCTGTGTCTTTAGCTTCGTCCTTTAATTCCTGCTTGGACATTTTTAATTTCTTGCTGTACTCATAAATTTGCAGAGGAACATCGAAGGCAGCGATGATTAAGGTACAAGCAGACAAAGCAATCATGGCGTAAGCGCTGATTTTGGTGGAGTGAATAATAGCGGTATTAATTGATTCATCGCTTAGCCGAAACATGGGCTGCGCATAATGTTTCAGCAGCAAAACAGTCGCGCCTAAAATAATTGTCACTTTCGCTGTTGATTTTAGTAACTCAATGAGTGACTTCATTGAAAACATGCGCTTTAAACCTGACATTGGATCCATTCGACTAAACTTGGGCATGAGTGCATCTGCACTGAACAACCATCCCCCTAGCGCGATGGGGCCAATAAAGGCTGCAAACATCATAAGCGCCATAAACGGCCCCATACTCAGTAGACCCTGATAAAGCGCCGATACAAAATGCCCAACCATGGCATTAGGATCAAAAATTGTTTCGCGCGATAACACCAAATTAGCGCGCATCATGTCAACAAACTTACCCCCCATAAAATCAGCGTAGTAATACAGCGCGATTGAGCCAAGAAGCAAAACGATAGAAGTTGTAAGATCACGCGAGCGAGGCACCTGCCCTTCTTCGCGTGCCTTCTCGATCTTTCGCCCACTGGCCTCTTCCGTTTTTTCCTGGCTGTCGTCTTCTGCCATTTAGGGCGACCCCACCAAGCTATTAGCCGCATTTAAACCTTCATCAATAATTTGATAAAACAGCGGCAAGAAGTTAGAGAGCGAATACCACATTAAAATAAAACCAAACATTAATGTGATAGGAAAACCGACGTTTAAAATATTCAGCTGCGGAGCAGAGCGCCCCATAACACCAAACGATAAATTCACTATCATCATGGACGTAAACAAGGGCAAACTAATTAACAAGGCTGCAGCGAACATCCACGAAAATAGATGCACCACCAGCATGTAATCGTCCAGCGAAAGCCCTGAACCGCCAATAGGAAAAGTTGTAAAACTATTAACGATCATATTAATAACCGCCAAGTGGCCATTAATCGCAAGGAAAAGTAGCGTTGATAACAACAAATAAAATTGCGATAGCACCGTAACACTTACGCCACTCGATGGGTCATTTTGCGCAGCAAAACCTAAACCCAATTTTAATGCGACTAATTGCCCCGTTAGCACAAATACATGCATAACCATTTGCAACACAAAACCTAATGCAAAACCAATTAAGGATTCTTGTACCACCATCAACATACCGGGCAACGAAAAGAAAGATACAGTGGGCGCATTAGGCAAAAGCGGCACCACTAAAAGCGCAGTAAATAAAGTGAGCACAAGCCGAATTCGTGCGGGCACAGTGCGCGCACCTATGATGGGGACAGCAAAATAAAAAGCGCTTATACGGATTAATGGCCACAAATACTGGCCAATAAATTGATTAATTTGCGCTTCGCTGACAACAAGTTCTTGCATGGAATAAATACCGAAGCATCAACCTATTAGCGTTGGGATATTGGTATAAAGCCGCGTAAATAAATCCATAAATTTGGTAAGAATCCACGGCCCTGCCATACCTATAGTGGCGATGGTCATAATCAACCGCGGAAGGAAGCTCAGGGTTTGTTCGTTAATTTGTGTGGCGGCTTGAAACATACTTACAATCAAACCTACTACCAAACTCGGCCCCACAATCACCAACACCATTAATACGGTGAGGTAAAGTGCTTCTGAAAATAAATCCATCACAACTTCTGGAGTCATAATATTTTCTCCGTTAAACACCATAACTTGCTGCAAGTGTTCCCACAATCATTGCCCAGCCATCCACCAACACAAACAACATTATTTTAAAGGGCAACGAAATAATCAGGGGGGATAGCATCATCATACCCATCGCCATAAGCACACTAGACACCACAATATCTATCACCAAGAATGGAATAAAAATAATAAAGCCAATTTGGAATGCTGTTTTCAATTCACTGATAATGAATGCAGGGATTAAAATATTAAACGGTGTATCTTGCGGAGTTGCTATGGGCGGATGCTTGGCAATTCCCACAAATAAATTGATATCTGACTCACGGGTTTGCGCCAACATAAAAGTGTGAAAAGGTGCCGCTACTTTTTCAATAGCAACATTCGCAGTAATTTGTTGATTGATGTATGGCTGTAAACCGTCACGATTCGCTTTGTCAAACACTGGCTGCATAATAAAAAAAGTAAGGAACAACGCGAGACCAATTAAAATTTGGTTGGATGGCGATTGCTGCAACCCTAGTGCCTGACGCAAAATTGAAAACACAATAATAATACGAGTAAAAGAAGTCACCATCATCAGCAGCGCCGGCAAAAATGTCAGCATGGTCATAATGCCGAGAATTTGCAGGGTTACCGTATATTCCTGAGTGCCATCTTTATTAGTTTTAACAGTGAGCGCAGGTAACCCCGGCAAGGCTGGTAGAGAGCCACCAATATTGGCAACAGAAGTTGGAGTTGAAGCAGAATCATTCGCGGGTTTTGCCTGGGCAAACGTATCCGCGCTAATCAACAGCAAGGCTACAACAAGAAAGTATTTTGTGACGCGGAATATATCCCGCAATCCAAACATCAACATAATAATTCCTTAGGATTTGGATTTTTTGTCTGCATCTTCACTCGAAGAAGTAACACCAGAAGAGCTCATATTTTTTTGCTGCAAGACCGCCATTAATTTTTGGCTGAAGTCTGATGCAATGGGCTGATTTTTTTCCATTTGCACTACAGGCTCATCAAACACCTGCAAGGTGTTAATTTGCGTTGCAGTAACACCCAACAACAATTGCTTTCCACCCACATCAACCAACATTAAACGCTCGCGCGTTCCCAGTGGCATGGACGCAACAATTTTCATGGTCGGGTTTTGCAAAAAGCCGCCTTGACTAAATCGTTTTACAAACCATGAAAGCCCATAGATCAACACCAAAATTAACGCCAAGCCACCCGCTAAACTGGCGAGCTGCGAAGCGCTATTGGTTTTAGCAGGAATCACAATCGATTTGGCGGAACTGGAATAAACCGGTGCTGTAGCAGCAACAGGTTCAGTAACTGAAGACGCGGTTGTACCTTGAGCATCTACTGCTGACACCACCGCAGGCTTTTCTGTAGATGTTTGCGCTACAGATACATCCTTGGCAAAGGTGTAATGGGAAATAAAAAAAATACCTAGGGCGCAGCCCATACCGGCAATTATTCTTTTATAGAAGCCGGTGAAATTTTGCATACAACCACCTTTCAAAACACACAATGAATTTAGCGTAACTTTTTAATACGCTCTGCAGGGCTAATAACATCAGTCATACGAATACCAAATTTTTCGTTGACCACTACCACTTCGCCATGCGCAATTAACGTACCGTTTACCAATACATCCAAGGGTTCGCCGGCCAAACGATCCAACTCAATGACTGAACCTTGGTTGAGCTGCAAAAGATTTCTAATCGTAATTGACGTGCGCCCCACCTCCATTGAAATAGTAACGGGAATATCTAAAATAACTTCTAATTCAGGGTTTTGATTGGGTTTCGCTACTTCACTTTGTAGCTCTTCAAATGATATCGGATTTGCAACGGCTTCATCTGCAACGGCTTGTTCTGCCATGGCAGCAGCCCAATCATCCGCCATATCATCTTGATTAATTTCATCGCTTGCCATGATTAACTCCTGGAGTACCTGTTACATTTTGCGCGCTTGAGCGATCAAAAAATTCTTTTATCTTTAACGCAAGATTTCCACGATGCTGGCCTAATTGCGTTCTAAACATAGGCACACCATTGGCGGTTAGCACGTGAAAATCTGGAAATTCGATAGGGATTACATCCCCTTCTTTTAAATCAACAATATCACGCAAGGTTATTTCGCGACGCACTATGTCGCACTCTAAATCAACCTTTGCTGCAAGCACATCTTCGCGCAAGGCTTTTACCCAACGCTCATCTTGTTCATCGGTATCGGATTGCAAACCCGCATCCAAAACTTCGCGAATTGGCTCAATCATTGAGTAAGGCATGGTGATATGTAACTCACCGCCACCTCCGTCTAACTCCACATGAAAAGTACTAACGACAACTACCTCACTGGGGCTAACAATATTGGCCAGCGATGGGTTTACTTCTGAATGCACATATTCAAAATTAATGGGCATTACCGCTTTCCACGCTTCCGCAAGATCAACAAAGCCTTGGTTCAGCACCATTTGTACAACACGCAATTCTGTAGGGGTAAATTCACGACCTTCAATTTTTGC
>JAGKXD010000080.1 GCA_021151525.1 Cellvibrionaceae bacterium
TTATTAGAGAATTTTTTACGTGTCACTAAGATGATGAGTGAGGCCATGGTTCATACTCTCAGGAGTTGAGTTCTGTTGTCATTCTTCCCTCACATTTTTTGTTCTAGAGGCTAAACGCGCTCGAATCAAAACCTACGCCAGCATCGCCACTAAACCCAGAGTTCCAACTCCATGTTGCGCTGGCATCTCCTTTTAGTGTGGATTGCGCTTGTCCACCATGTTCAGTTTCGCCAAACGTGGTGCTGGTTTTGCTAGTAACGCCAGCGGTTACGCTCACGTCAGTCACGCCACTTCGATCAAATTCAATAGCACCAGTTACTCCTGCCTCAGCGCTAATTTCTAAGGGGCCACCACTCAGTTTTCCAATGTCTTTTGAAACCCCAACATTGACTCCGCCACTTTTCCAGCCATTTTCGTCAAACTCACTATGACCGCCTACTTTAACCGCCTCTATGCTAACGGCTGCGCTTGCATTAATTAGCATTTCTTCATCGCCCTTGCCGGTTGCTTTGGTTTTCCAGCCTAGTTCAACGGGCAGAAGCGATGAGTCTAATTTCACTTCAGTAGTGTCGCACTTAACAACCATGCTCACGCCGGGCAAGGTAAAGTCTGTGATGTATTCGCAATGAAAGTCGTTAAATTCTTTGAGCTTGAATTTTTTATTGTCGTCTTTCTTTTTCGACCAGCAGGCATTTTGACGCTGCTCCACTATTCCGCTTAATGAATTCAATATCTCGGTGGCGCCCACAGGGCCTCGAACCAAACTGGCTTTTGCACTCCATTTGGCGCGTTCAAATTCGTTGGCAGGCATCATGAATTGCGCAAAGTAAACTTGTTCATTTGTTTGGCGATAAAGCGCGTCCGCCAGTTGCGCCTCGTTACTGCGTGTCTCTGGTACCAGAGCATCAAGATATTTTTGTATGGCCTCTTTCACTTCGCCGCAGGTGTAATCAAATTGATAACCGCCCGGAACATTAGCGTATTTTTTTTCACCTGCTTTGTCGATGCTTTCAATTTTCTGATTCAGTTCTTGGGACAAATGCGCCATGGTTTCCAATAATTTGGTTTGCGTTGCATAGAGTTTATTGAGGGTGATGGTGTTTTGTTCCATATCAAGTTGAAGTATTTTTGTTGCGCGTTGATAGAACGGCATAGCTAGCACGGAAGACATTTGGCCCATCGTTGAGACGGGGATACTGGCGGCACGTTGTTTGTAAATCGCCGCCTGTTCATTAACACTTTGCTGCGATGTTTTTTCTAAATTTATTACTGTCGGTAAGTCATTGACTGATTCAGGGTATACCGACGGCTTGAAGGATTTTACGCCCAGCGGGTCAGGGGGTATTGGTCTGTGCCACTGCACATCTTCTTTCGATAGCTTCCCTCCAGTCTTACGCAATTGCTGTTCTTTTGTATTGCTGTATCCGCCCGCTAAGGCAGCATGAACAGATGCTTGTGCCCCGGCATGATCGCCTCGAGCCTCCTGAATTATTGATCTCGTCATATTCGCTTGAGGGTGTTTTGCATTTATTCGGACTGCGTCTATGAGAAATTTTTCTGCAGTGGCTGAATCGCCCATTTGGTAATAAGCCTGCCCCAAATTATTTAATAGCGTGGAGTTTTGCGGGTAGCGGCTATCCAAGGTGTGTAGCAGAGGAATTGCGGCTGTCTCTGCATGTTGCATGGTTAAGAATGCTGCAAGGTTGCTGATGTCTTGTGCATCGCCCGTTGCGTGAACTAATTTTGCGCTTAAATAGGTTGCTTCCGGCCAGGCGCCAATCGCCGCTAAACCGTTAATGCTGCCCCGGAGCTGGGAGGTGTAGTTCGCTGATTTTTTGACGGCGGCGTCCAGCTTGTCGGCGCGTTGGCGCGCGGCGGGGATGAGCGCTTTGGCAACTTTAGGTTGTAGCTTCTCAACAAAGGCTTTTAGCTCAGCTGGCGTCATGGCGTGTTTGTCGATCTTTGCCAGTTGTGCGGCTTTGTGTTGTGGCGGCGCACCTAGGTCTGTCGCTTTGGGCACTGCTCCCGCCTGCTTCATCACTTGCTCAAGCTGCTTTCGCGTTTCTGGATCTAAGTTTTTCATGGCTTCTTCTGCCTCCTTCATGGCTTTTTGCATATCAGCGATATCAGAGGCGGAGATGGAGTCATCAGCCGCGACCGTTGGAGCAATGAGGCATGTGCCAGAAAACAACACAGCACACAGGAATGGTTGTGCAATTTGGCGAAGGGATAATTTGATGGCCATGACGAGTCCCTAATCAAACGGTATTTGAATGTTCCAAATAAAAGCCCACCAGAAAGGTGGGCTGAAAGCGTTATTTTGTTTTAGGTTTTACAGACTCTAGCGACTTACCGTTAATACTCGGTGAGGCCGATGTATCACAGGCACCGCCTTTTTTGCCATTTAGGTTTACAGTGCCTGAACCATCCGGCGTTTCGAGCGTGTAAGTTGAAACCAGTGTGCTGCCTGTGACCGTTGTAGAGCCGCTGCCTTTACCAGCATCAGAGCCGGAGCAGCTAAAATTGAATTTTGTGGTATTCCCCTCGGTTGTCACATTGGTAAAGGTGCATTTTCCTTCCATGGGAGGTGTCATGGCTTGACCTGGTTGCAAGCAAATTTTCACATCGCTGATGGGCATTTTCATTCCCATCATCTCCATGCTTCCCTGAAAACTCCACTCATCTCCCGGCACAGCCAATGCGCTCATCGAGAAAACCAAACTAAGACTTGCAGCTAAGGGGTACTTGTTCATAGCAATTATCCTTATGTGATATGTGTTGTAAAAACGAGCTGTAAGTTGATTCTAACTTAAGCTCTGTATGTTTTTCGAACTTAATGGTTATTAGAGAACCGTAGCAACTGACTTTGATGGCTATTAAACGATGGTTTGAAGGCTTTTCGGGCTAGTTAGTCAATCCAAAAAGCAGCTAAAAGAGGCTCCTAAGTAATGTTTAAAAAATAAAAAGCCCCTAATGACGGGGCTTAATCATTAGGTTTTTTCGCTTATGATTAAAGCCAGCTGGCGGGTAGAAATAATAAAAATCCATCTGCAAATAAAATGATGCCTGTTAGCCCAATGGGTAAGCCTAAATACCAAACTTCCTTGCGTTTAAGTAAGCCGCCAATTGAGGAAAGTACAATAGCAATTTGTAAAAAAATAACCGCTAAACCCAGTGGTTTTCCGTGTGTTTGTGCTTCATCTCGATTTTGTTCTAACGCGCGTGCCGCTTTTTCAATTTCAGCTTTTTCCTGCTCATATTTTTCAACTTTGCTTTCGGCCTGCTTTAATTCTTGTGCAATTTTTTGTTTTTCTTCCGGAGCGGCAGAGCTAGGTAAAAGATCTAATTGCAAGCTCAAATTTTCTTTTTGAATACGATATAAACTCTCGCGAATACTCTTGGCTTGAAAGTAAGCCCATTGGTCTGATGCCTGCGCTTGAAACACAACGCTACGCGATGAAAAGCCACCGCCTTTAAAGGTGGATAAGGTCGCAAGGGCGGCAAATATGACCGTGGTAAAAGCCAGATAATTAATCCATGCTTCTTTCTTTTCAGATTTCGGTTCAGCGGGAGATGCAGCTTTTTTGTCGTTAGTTTCGCTCATGTTATTGCTCGCACTAGATTTTGAATAAATGGATTTTAATCGATTTGGGTTTGATACTGGAGTTCGCTATTCAGATTTTGTTGTTGGCGAGTTTTCCTACACTTTGTACGTTTTTGGGCTTGTCATGCGGCGTCTTAATCTGTAGCCTTTTGCATCGAAGTACTCGCTCTGGCTATTCTCACCCCAAGTTTTTCGTTCGCTGCAGTCGCCCTATAGACCGCTTCCTTATAAAAATTATCCTCTTTTAACGCAAAATAATTACACACTTAAGGTTTTACTTTAAGTTTGCATTCTATCGTTTTGATTTTGCTCGCAATGATGCTGGTCTCTAGTTTCAATTCTCTGCACTTTCCCTGATGTTCCGTTCTATATCGCGCTTTTTAGCGTGAATTTCTGCGCTTTTTGCTGATTGCTTGCTTGACTTTGACCCTTCCGGATTTATAGTGTGCGTTGTGGAAAAAAGTGGGTTTTAGTGGTGTTTTGTGGAAAATTCCAACTAATAACGACAGCAAAATTAAAAAAGTGGTGAAACGTGTTCACAGGTAGCAACTCCATCAGCATGGACCCGAAAGGTCGCATGGCGATACCGACTCGCATTCGCGAAGAGTTGGTGGCGTCTTGTGGCGGGCGTCTGGTGGTGACTGCGCACACGCAAGATCGCTGCTTACTGGTCTATCCAGAGCCTGAATGGCTCGAGTTATTGCCGCAAATCGAAGCACTTCCCAGCTTTAACAAAGTTTCCCAGCGCACTAAGCGCATTTTGATCGGTTACGCCACCGCCTTGGAGATTGACTCCAGTGGTCGCGTGCTTGTGCCTCCAACCCTGCGTGAATACGCAAATCTCGACAAGAAAATGATGTTGGTTGGTCAGGGTAAAAAACTTGAGTTGTGGAGTGAGGAGAGTTGGTTGGCGCTGTTGGATGAGCCCGCTGATGACGAGATTCCCAGCGAAATGCTTTCACTTTCGCTCTAAGGGGTAGCTTGTGGCTCAACTTCAACATGTCACCGTACTTTTGCAAGAAGCGGTTGACGCACTGATTACCAATCCTGCGGGTTTTTATGTGGACGGCACTTTTGGTCGTGGCGGGCACAGTGCATTGGTGTTGGAAAATCTTTCAGCAGAAGGCCATTTGCTTGGCATTGATAAGGATTTGGCGGCAATCGCGGTAGCCAATGAGCGTTTTGCCAACGAGAGCCGTTTCGCCATTGCTCACGGTTCATTTGCCGAGCTTGCGCAGTTAATTGATGCGCGTGGGATGACTGGTAGGGTCGATGGCGTGCTGCTGGATTTGGGTGTGTCGTCGCCTCAGTTGGATGAAGCGGAGCGCGGCTTCAGTTTTCAAAACGATGGCCCTTTGGATATGCGCATGGATCAAACCCGCGGGCAAAGTGCGGCTGACTGGGTAAACACTGCTGCAGAAGACGATATCGCGTTTGTATTGAAAGAGTTTGGCGAGGAGCGTTTTGCAAAACGCATGGCGCGCGCAATCATCACTGAGCGCCAAAAAAATCCGTTCACGCGTACAAAACATTTAGCGGAAGTGATTAAAGAGGCGAATCCCGCATGGGAGAAAGGTAAGCATCCTGCAACGCGCGCATTTCAGGCAATTCGTATTCATGTGAATAACGAGTTAACAGATCTGGACGCAGTTTTGGAGCAGGCACTTGCGGTCTTGGCAATTGGTGGTCGATTGGTAGTGATTAGTTTTCACTCGCTAGAAGATCGCGTAGTGAAACGTTTTATTCGTCGTCAGGAATTGGGTGATCCGGTTCCTCGAGGTTTGCCGGTGCGCGATGAGCAATTAAATAAGCGCATGCGCTCGTGCGGAAAAGCCGTTAAAGCGAGTGATAGTGAAGTGGATGCCAATGTGAGATCGCGCAGCGCGATCATGAGAGTCGCGGAGAAAATTTCTTAACCATCTAAACAAAAAAACGAAAACACAAATAATCAACAGGAACGCCATGAGTCAATACCAGTCAAGAGCACCAAAACGCATAGCGCCTTGGGCGTTAATGCTGGTGGCTTGTCTCTGGATTTCAGTAATCGTTTCTGCACTCGCCGTTATTTCCTCTACACAACAAGTTCGTCGCGATGTAAACCAATTAGAAACCCTGCGCCGTGAAGCTTCTCACCTGCAAGTGGAGTGGGGGCAATATCTCCTTGAAGAAAGTACTTGGGCTGCGTACAGCCGCATCGAAGGCATAGCAAACAAAGAATTAAACATGATCGCACCAACAACCGAGCATGTGGTGATGGTGCCCGCCGATGATTAGAACTTCCTACGCAAAAGCGCCAGCGGAAAAACCGCAAGCGCCTAAACAACAAAACACATTGCCTCGTGGTCCTTTAAAAGTTGCACGTTGGCGTTTTTACTGTGTGATGGGGGTGATGGGGGTGTTGGTGCTTGTATTGATTGGTCATGTGGCCAGTTTGCAAGTTTTACCTAATGCCGATAAAGGTTTTGAATTTTTACAAGTGCAAGGCGAAGCACGTACTTTGCGCAATGAAATTATTCCTGCGTATCGCGGCGTAATCACTGATCGCAATGGGGCACCGCTCGCAGTGAGCACTCCTGTTGCAACGCTTTGGGCAAATCCAAAAGTGTTACTGCAATCGCCTCAGCGTTTTGCGGAATTGGCTCAAGCATTGGATATTAATAAAGCGGATATGGAGTCGCGTTTAACGCGTTACGCTGGTAAAGAGTTTATGTATTTGCAGCGTCAAATGGCTCCCGATGCGGCACAAAAAATTATGGATTTGGATATTCCCGGTGTGAATCTTCAAACGGAATATCACCGCTATTACCCGGCGGGTGAAGTGGTTGCGCATCTTGTGGGTATGACGGATGTGGATGATCGCGGACAAGAAGGCATGGAAATGGCCTACGATGTTTGGTTGAGCGGCGAAAATGGAACCAAGCAAGTGCTCAAAGATTTAAAAGGGCGCACTGTAAAAGAATTGCAGCTAATTAAAGCGGCGCGTTCCGGTCAAAATTTAACGTTGAGTATTGATTTGCGTCTGCAATATCTTGCGCACCGCGAATTAAAAAAAGCGGTGGAAGATGCGGGCGGTATTGCGGGTTCTTTGGTGATTTTGGACGTAGAAACGGGCGAAGTTTTAGCTATTACCAATTACCCATCTTACAATCCAAATGACCGTGGGCAAGCGAAGGGATCGGCGATACGCAATCGCGCTATTACTGATGTATATGAGCCTGGTTCAACAATGAAACCTTTGGCGGTTATGGCGGCCTTGGAATCAGGAAAAATTAAATCGACAGATGTAATTGATACAAATCCCGGCCGTTTTCAGGTGGCTACTAAAACAATTACTGATGATGGGTTTAATTACGGTGTTATGGATCTGCCGATGGTGCTTGCTAAATCTAGCAACATTGCTATGTCAAAAATTGCATTGCAGCTAGATGCAAATACCTTAACCAATATGTATAGCCGTTTAGGTATAGGTCATCAAACAGGAACTTATTTTCCCGGCGAATCCTCGGGTCGTGTACCCACTCTTAAAATTGGGCAATTGATTGAGCGTTGTAATGTGGCATTCGGCTATGCAATGAATCTTACTGTGTTGCAAGTTGTGCAAGCTTATTCTGTTATTGCTAATGGCGGTATAAAGCGTCCCATATCATTAACTAAAATAGATGCAGCGCCTGCCGGCGAAAAAGTTATTGATAAAAAATATACCGACGATGTAAAAACCATGTTGTTGCGCGTGGTAAGTGCTGAAGGTACAGGTAAGCGCGCGCGTACAATTTCTTACACGGTTGCAGGTAAAACGGGAACTGCATTTAAATCTATAGCAGGGCACTACACCAACAAGCAAATTTCATCGTTCGTTGGAATGGCACCGGTTGAAAATCCGCGTATTGTTGCAATGGTTGTTATCGACGAGCCTCAAGGCGTAGGTACAGCTGCGAACGGTGGTATTGTTGCTGCGCCTGCGTTCTCAAAAGTGGCAGAAGATGCATTGCGTATGCTACAAGTTCCGCCAGATGCAACACTTGAGCAAGTAGAAGAAGTTAAAGCCTTTGCTGCAAAATCTGCAAAACAAGCCGCCGATAAAGCCGCAAAAATAAAAGCTCAGCAAGATGCTGCCGCGCTTCCTGTAATTCAACAACAGGAGGCAATGCCAATACAATGATTTCTCCTGCTCCAAAAATCACACTGCAAAATTTATTACCCAGTTTCGATTTGGGTAATGCCGCATCAATTGGTATCAGCGGTGTGAAATTAGATTCGCGCGAAATTCAGGCTGGCGATATTTTTGTTGCCTTAGTCGGTGCGAAGTTTGATGGACGTCAATTTATTTCTAAGGCAGTGGAGTTAGGCGCAGCAGGAGTTTTGGTTGAGGCCGATAAACAATGGCAGGCGATAAATTGGATTGGTGTTGTGCCTGTCATTGCTATTGAAAATTTAGCGCAACAGGTAAGCCAGATTGCAGGAAACTTTTACTCACACCCGAGCCATGATTGTCGATTAGTGGGCGTAACAGGTACTAACGGAAAAACAACCTGTACCTTATTGATTGCGCAGTTGGCTGCATTGTTGGTTAAGCAAGAAAAAAATACGGCGGGCGTTGTAGGCACCTTGGGGTTTGGTATCTTAGATGCAAATTCACTTGCGCCCTTTGATCAGCAAATCAGTGCTGTTCACTCAACCGGTTTAACTACTCCGGATCCAGTGAATTTACAAAAAATTCTTGCAGGTTTAGTCAAGCAGAAAGCAAAAACTGTTGCAATAGAAGTATCGTCGCATAGCTTGGTTTTGGGTCGTGTTGCTGCCTTGGAATTTAATACGGCGATTTTCACTAATCTTACTCAAGATCATTTGGATTTTCATGGTGATTTAGTCAGTTATGGCAAAGCAAAAGCAAAATTGTTAAGCCAAAATAATTTAAAGTATGCCGTTGTTAATGCAGACGATGCTTGGGCAAAAAGCTTGCTCAAGCAAATTCCACAAAATGTGTCCGCGCTGAGTTTTTCTATCAGTGATGAAACGGCAGATGTCTATTTATCAAATCTGCAATTAACCGCTAAGGGCGCAACTGCACAGCTGCATTCGCCTTGGGGTGTCGCTGAATTAATTTCGCCTTTTATGGGAAAATTTAATTTGAGCAATTTGCTGGCAGTGGTTTCAGCGGAGTGTGTAGGTGGTGCAGATTTAAAAGCAGTATTGAGTTTGGTTCCGCAATTGCAAGCTGCTCCTGGTCGTATGCAGCCTGTGGAGTTGAATGACAGTAATCAGGATATTCAGGTAATTGTCGATTACGCACATACGCCAGATGCATTGGAAAATACTCTGCAAGCCATTCGCGAACATACTCAGGCACGCGTTTGGTCGGTATTTGGTTGTGGTGGAGATCGCGATAAAACCAAGCGTCCACTCATGGGGCGTATCGCAGAAAAATATAGTGACTATGTAATTATCACTAATGACAATCCTCGCAGTGAAGAACCATCTGCTATAGCGGCAGATATTATTCGTGGTTTACACAATCCTAATGGCTGTTTAGTTATTGCAGATCGCGCACAAGCAATTGATTTTGCCATTCAACAAGCAAAATCTGGCGATTTAATTTTAATCGCGGGTAAGGGGCATGAGGACTACCAAATTTTCGCTGAACAAACTGTTTCGTTTAGCGATACCAAACAAGCGCGTTTTGCTTTGCAGCGTCGCATAGTAAAACGCGATTCAGAAAATCTTAATGACAAAAATGCCGAACAGGGGGGCTTGTGATGATTGCACCTCTTACATTAACTCAGGTTGCAGAATACTGCCGTATTTCATTGAATGCTGAAGTGCACAATGGTGATGCGGTGTTTTCGCGTGTTAATACAGATACGCGCACATTAGCGGCGGGTGATTTGTTTGTTGCTTTGCGTGGTGAAAATTTTGATGCACATAATTTTTTGCAGCAAGCGGCTGAAAAAGGTGTGTGTGGTTTTGTAGTAGAAAAATTTGATTCTAGCATCAGTTTGCCACAGCTAGTGGTGAAAGACTCCTTGCTGGCGTTGGGGCAAATTGCAGCTATGAATCGCGATGCATTTCATAAGCCTGTTCTTGCTATTACAGGCAGCAGCGGTAAAACCACAGTTAAAACCATGCTTGCTGATATCTTGCGCGAATGCGGAAATGTTCACGCGACCAAAGGCAATTTGAATAATCACATTGGTGTTCCTTTAACGTTATTGCAATTAGACGCCAATCACGATTATGCCGTTGTTGAAATGGGAGCGAGTGCAATAGGTGAAATTGCGTACTTGTGTTCTCTCGCTAGGCCGCAAGTCACCATGATTAACAATGTAATGCCTGCGCACATTGCTGGCTTCGGCTCTATTGAAGGCGTGGCTCAAGCAAAAGGTGAAATTTATAAAAGTTTAACTGCTGAACATACAGCGGTTATTAATGTTGACGATAAATTCTCTGCGCAGTGGCTGGCAAATGCGAATGCAAAAGTAATTCGTGTATCCCTGCATGATTCATCGGCAGATTGTTATGCGGAGAATATTCAATTCGCAGCAGCATCAGTTGCATTTGATTTAATGCTTAATGATAAAAAAATTGCAGTCAACATTAATGCACTTGGTGAGCACAGTGTACGCAATGCACTTATGGCCGCAGCTATGGCTTATGTAGTTGGTGCAAGCTTAAGCAATATTCAGCAAGGCTTGGCAAATTTCGCACCAGTTGGTGGTCGCATGAGTCGCCACACTGGCGTTAATCAATCGTTAGTGATTGATGATAGTTACAACGCTAACCCTGGTTCGGTGCGTGTTGCTATAGATGTTTTGGCCGCATCAACGGGCAAACGAATTTTCGTGTTAGGTGATTTAGCAGAATTGGGCGATGACGAAAAAAATCTGCATGCACAATTAGGCGAATACGCACGTCAAAAAAATATCGATCATTTTTATACCTTGGGCAAATTGACTAAGCACGCTAGTGATGCTTACGGCTCGCAGCAGGGCGCACATCATTTTATTGAACGAGATCTTTTAATCGACGCATTAAAAGCTCTTGCAACACCTGACACTACAATTTTAATCAAAGGCTCTCGCAGCGCCAAAATGGATTTGGTGGTGAAAGCACTTTGTTCAAACGGAGACAACCACTAATGCTATTTTGGCTTGCAGAACAATTAAAAGAACATGTGCACGGGTTTGCCGTTTTTCAATATTTAACCTTGCGTGCAATTTTAGGTGTGTTAACGGCGCTGGGTATTTCCTTGCTGCTTGGCCCCTGGTTTATTCGTCGTTTGAGCGAATTAAAAATAGGTCAGGCTGTTCGTAACGATGGTCCACAAAGTCACTTAAGTAAATCAGGCACGCCAACCATGGGTGGCGCTTTAATTTTGGTAGCCATTTTTGCGAGCACTTTGCTTTGGTCTGATTTAAGTAATCGTTATGTGTGGGTGGTTATGATCGTCACTGCCATTTTTGGTGCGGTGGGTTGGGTGGATGATTATCGTAAGGTCGCAAAAAAAGATTCGCGTGGATTGCCTGCACGGTGGAAATATTTTTGGCAATCTATCGCTGGTTTTGGTGCGGCAATATTCCTTTATCACGCTGCAAGTACTCCAGCAGAAACGCAATTGTTTATTCCCTTCTTTAAAAACGTCGCTCTCGATATGGGTGTGTTTTACGTTGTATTTTCTTATTTTGTGATTGTTGGCACCAGCAATGCTGTGAACTTAACCGATGGTTTGGATGGTTTGGCAATTATGCCCTGCGTAATGGTTGCGGGTGCTTTGGCCTTAATTGCATACCTTTCGGGAAATTTGAAATTTTCTGATTACCTCCACATTGCTTACATCCCAGGTGCAGGTGAGTTAGTTGTTTTTTGTTGCGCAATGGTTGGTGCGGGTCTTGGGTTCCTTTGGTTCAACACATATCCCGCGACTGTATTTATGGGTGATGTAGGTGCCCTTGCTTTGGGTGCCGCATTAGGTGTTATCGCCGTTATTGTTCGCCATGAAATTGTGCTTTTTATTATGGGTGGCATTTTCGTATTGGAAACCGTTTCGGTCATTCTTCAGGTTGCATCTTTCAAGCTAACAGGAAAACGCAT
Organism: Cellvibrionaceae bacterium; assembly: GCA_021151525.1. GTDB lineage: Bacteria > Pseudomonadota > Gammaproteobacteria > Pseudomonadales > Cellvibrionaceae > Cellvibrio. The sequence continues at coordinate 11,690 of JAGKXD010000080.1, forward strand.
TTTCCGTATGGCACCTATTCATCATCACTTCGAATTAAAAGGTTGGCCCGAACCGCGCGTGATTGTGCGCTTTTGGATTATTACCTTGATGTTGGTGTTGATTGGTTTGGCAACCTTAAAAATTCGTTAATTATTTATTGAGATTTTTGCTGTGACACAAATGATCGCTACAAGCCGCATTAAAGCCGTTATCGGAACTGGTATTACCGGTTTATCGGTAGCGCGCTTTCTTATGCAACAACAACAAGCATTTGTGTTACTCGACACTCGCTCGTCACCGCCAAATCTTGAAAAAATTAAAGCAGAATTCCCTGGCATACAATTAGAGTTGGGCGAGCTTGATGCAGAAACTTTATTAGGCTGCGAAGAAATAATTGTGAGCCCTGGAATTTCCATCGAAACGCCAGCAATTGCAGCTGCAAAATCTGCAGGTATTCCTGTTGTAGGCGATATCGAATTATTTGTTCGCTACGCGAAGGCTCCAATCGTTGCCATTACTGGCTCGAATGCAAAAAGTACTGTAACAACTCTGGTTGGTGAAATGGCTGCCAAAGCGGGAATTAAAGTTGCTGTTGGTGGCAACTTGGGAACTCCTGCGCTTGAACTGTTGGCTGATGATATAGAGCTTTATGTTATGGAACTTTCTAGTTTTCAGTTGGAAACCGTAACTAAGTTGAACGCCAAAGTCGCTACTATTTTAAATATCAGTGCGGATCATTTAGATCGCTATGCAGATATGCGTGCTTATATTCTTGCCAAGTTGCGCGTTTATTTTGGTGCGGAAAATATTGTTGTAAATCGCAATGATGTTCTTACGCACCCTCCTTTTGCAGCTGGCGCAAAGGCGATTTATTTTGGTGGTAAAGCAGATTTCGGTAGTTTCGGTTTGATAGAAGAAGATGCAAAAGTCTTTCTTGCTAAAAACCTAAAACCGCTACTGCTTGCTAGCGAACTTAAAATCAGCGGTAAGCATAATGTAGATAACGCGTTGGCAGCTTTGGCTTTAGGTGATGCCGCTGGAATTCCCATGGATGCAATGATTGCAACCTTAAAAGAGTTTCGCGGATTGCATCATCGCTGTGAATATGTTGCCACTAAAAGTGGCGTGGATTTTTATAACGATTCCAAAGGTACAAATATTGGTGCAACCGTAGCTGCTATAGCAGGTTTGGCTCGCGCACCTTCAAAATTAATTGTTATCGCTGGTGGTGAAGGCAAAGGGCAAGATTTTACAGAGTTAAAACCTGTGCTGGCGGTAAACACATGCAGCTTGATTTTAATTGGGCGCGATGCACCAGTCATTGCTGATGCGGTAAAAGATTTTGTTGCAATTGAGTTCGCCACCTCTTTGCAAGACGCTATTAATAAATCATTTGCCCAAGCCAACCATGGTGATGCGGTATTGTTATCACCCGCTTGTGCAAGTTTCGATATGTTTAAAAATTACGAAGATCGCGGCGAGCAATTTTGTGCTGCGGTATTGGCTCTGCAAGAAAAGGAGTCAACCCACTAATGATAACCGCATCCAATACTATGTCATCTTATCAGGGTTCTAATTTAACTCTGGGGCAGCGTATTGACTGGACACTTTTGTGCCTGTGGTTTGTATTGTTGTCGGTTGGTTTGGTAATGGTGTCTTCTGCATCCATTTCATTTTCTGCTGCGTCAGTTTTTACTCACAATGACGGTTGGTATTTTGCAAAACGTCATGGCATCTATGTAGTTATGGGTTTGATGTTGGCTTCATTTGTAGTCGCAATCCCAATTAGCTTGTGGGAGAAACACGCGGCCAACTTTTTAATATTGACTTTGTTCTTATTAGTCGTTGTGTTGATTCCGGGAATTGGCCATCGCGTAAACGGTAGTCGCCGTTGGTTAAATCTTGGATTTATCATGGTGCAAGCATCTGAAATTGCCAAGGTATGCGCCATCATATTTTTTGCCAGTTTCTTTTCGCGTCGCTATCACGAATTACATTTTGGTTGGCAGGGCTTTTTAAAGCCTTTGATGTTGCTAGGTGTATTTGTATTTCTCTTATTGTTAGAGCCAGATTTTGGTAGTTCTGTTGTATTAACCGTGACAGTTATCTCCATGATGTTTATTGCCGGTGTTCGTATTTGGCATTTTATGTTGCTGATTATTATTGCGGCGAGCGGCATGGCCTCTGTAGCTATTTTTTCGCCTTACCGTATGCAGCGTTTGGTCACTTATTTGGATCCTTGGGCTGACCCCTTAAATGGCGGTTATCAATTAACACAATCATTAATTGGTTTTGGTCGTGGTGAGTGGGCTGGATTAGGGCTGGGTAATAGCTTGCAGAAATTGTTCTTTTTGCCTGAGGCGCATACGGATTTTATCTTTGCCATTATTGCGGAAGAGTTTGGTTTACTCGGTGCCATTGTAATGGTGGGCTTATTTGCTGCTTTGGTAGTGCGCATTATTTTGGTGGCAAAAAATAATTTGGCGAGAGGAAAAATTTTCGCTGCGCTTGCTACTTTTGGTGTAGCGATTTTGTTTAGCTTTCAAGTGTTCGTCAATATTGGAGTGTCGTCAGGTTTGTTGCCCACCAAAGGATTGACCTTGCCCTTTATTAGTTATGGCGGTAGTAGTTTGTTAATTTGTTGTGCGCTTATGGCGTTTGTTTTACGCGCCCAATGGGAAGTGGCTGGCTTAAATGGTGCTGAAGCGCTTGCTCCACAGAAGGCGGAAACATCTAAACGTAAAGCGGTGGTTCTGTAATGACTAATTCATCGCAGCATTTATTACAAACAAACGCTAAAAATTTGACCGTAATGATTATGGCTGGTGGTACGGGCGGGCATGTATTTCCTGCATTAGCCGTTGCAGATGTTTTACGTAAAAACGGTGCGCATGTTGAATGGTTAGGTACGCCACGTGGCATAGAAAATTCTTTGGTGCCAGCAGCGAATATTGAATTGCATCATATAGGTGTTGAAGGTGTTCGCGGTCGCGGTATTCCGGGTTTGGTTAAGGCTCCATTTTTAATTGTATCGGCAATTTTTCAAGCCATTTCTATTTTGAAAAAAGTGAAACCAAATGTGGTTATTGGTTTTGGTGGCTTTGCTTCTGGTCCAGGTGGAGTAGCTGCAAAAATGTTAGGTAAGCCCTTAGTAATCCATGAGCAAAATGCAATTGCTGGAACAACTAACCGCTTGCTTTCGAAAATTGCAGCGCGAGTGTTATCAGCATTTGACGGTGCATTTTCAATCGCAAAGATTGATGCCCAAGTTGTTGGAAACCCTGTGCGTGAAATGATCGCAAATTTGCCCGCGCCAAGTGATCGTTATGATGCGCGTACTGTAAAAAAAGAAGCACTAAATTTATTGGTTTTGGGCGGAAGCTTGGGTGCAAAAGCCATTAATGAATTAGTGCCCCAAGCTTTAGCGAAATTGCCTGCGTACGAGCGACCTCTTGTGCGCCATCAATCAGGCAAAAACCATATTGAAGCAACTATTGCTACCTATATGCAATATCAAGTAAATGCAAAAGTAGATGCATTCGTTGATGACATGGCAGCTGCTTATGCTTGGGCAGATATTGTGATTTGCCGTGCAGGTGCATTAACCGTAAGCGAGTTGGCTGCAGCAGGTGTTGCTGCTTTATTGATTCCATTACCAACAGCTATTGATGATCATCAAACTTACAATGCAAAAATTTTAGTTAATGCAGGCGCAGGTATAGCAGTCGCACAACAAGATTTAACGGCAGAAAAATTAGCGACATTATTAATTGATCAATTGCATGAACGCGCCAATTTAAAACGTATGGCAACCAATGCGCGTTCGCTTGCGTTACCGCAAGCAGCAGAAACGGTTGCCGCTATTTGTGTGGAGGTGGCCCGTGGATAAGGCCGCGAAAAATATTAAAGATTATTACGAAGTTCCTGAAATGCGCCGCATTCGCCGCATTCATTTTATTGGTATCGGCGGCGCAGGCATGAGTGGTATCGCCGAAGTGCTGATCAATCAGGGCTATGAAATTTCGGGTTCTGATATTAAAGCGTCCAGCGTCACTGAACGGCTAGAGAAAAAAGGCGCAAAAGTATTTATTGGTCACGCTGCTGAAAATGTGGCGGGCGTTGATGTAATCGTTAACTCAAGTGCGGTTAACAACACTAATCCAGAAATTATTCAGGCACGTGAGTCGCGAATTCCGGTAGTGCGTCGTGCAGAAATGCTTGGCGAGTTAATGCGTTATCGTCACGGTATTGCAGTGGCGGGCACTCATGGAAAAACTACAACTACAAGTTTAATGGCTTCAATTCTCGCAGCAGCGAAACAAGACCCCACATTTATTATTGGTGGTTTAGTAAATAGTACTGGCACTAATGCGCAGTTGGGTGCAAGTCGTTATTTAGTTGCAGAAGCAGATGAAAGTGATGCGTCCTTTTTGCATTTGCAACCTATGGTTGCGATTGTTACCAACATAGATGCCGATCACATGGAAACCTATGAAGGTGATTTTTCAAAGCTGAAAAAGACCTTCGTTGAGTTTTTACACAATCTACCTTTCTATGGACTCGCTGTTTTGTGCGGCGATGATTCTGTTATTCGCGACATCATTCCTTCTGTAGCGCGTCCGATTTTGACGTACGGATTAAATGAAGAAAATGATTTCCGTGCAATCAATGTCAAACAATCGCAAATGCATTCCGAGTTTGATGTTATTCGCCCCGGCCACGAAAAGCCACTTCATATTCGTTTACATATTCCCGGTATTCACAATGTGTTGAATGCAACAGCAGTTATTGCTGTTGCAACGGACGAAGGCTTAAGTGATGAAGCAATCCAACAGGGGTTGGAAAATTTCCAAGGCGTTGGTCGTCGCTTTCAGGTATATGGCAATTTTCCTATTGGCGATGGTGATGCAATGTTGGTTGATGACTACGGTCATCACCCGCGTGAAGTTCAAGCTATTGTTCGCGCTGTTCGCGATGGTTGGCCAGATCGTCGTTTAGTGATGGTATATCAACCACACAGATACACTCGTACACGCGATCTTTATGAGGACTTCGTAGAAGTTTTATCGACAGTAGATGCACTGATTTTGTTGGAAGTTTATAGCGCAGGTGAAGATGCAATTCCTGGCGCAGATAGCCGCCATTTGTGCCGCAGCATTCGTGCACGCGGTGTAATAGAACCTATTTTCGTAGAAACGGTAGATGGTGTTCCAGACATTATTAAAGATTTAGTGCGTGCGGGTGACATTGTTATTACCCAAGGTGCAGGCAATGTAGGTGTGCTATCACCTGAATTGGCAAAACGAAATTTGCAGTGAGGTTTTGAGATAAATGCAACCAGTAAAATTACCAGTGAGTGATGATTTCAAAAAGCAACTTGGCCGCGTTGGCGTTTTGTTGGGTGGAACTTCATCTGAGCGTGAAATTTCTTTGCAGAGTGGGGCTGCTGTTGTGGCTGCTTTGCAAGAGGCGGGAATTGATCACGTTGCAATCGATGTAGGTGATAACGCGATTGCCGATATTCAAGCTGCAAAAATTGATCGTGCTTTTTTAGCGTTGCACGGTGCAGGCGGCGAGGATGGTCGCATTCAAGCGGTATTGGAATATTTAAAGATTCCTTTTACGGGGAGTGGTGTGCAGGCATCGGCCTTGGCGATGGATAAATTGCGCACAAAGCAATTGTGGCGCGGCGTGAATTTATCGACGCCTGAGTTTGCGGTATTAACTGCAAATAGTGATTGGTCAAAAACGCTGGCTGATCTCGGCGGCGAAGTTATGGTGAAGCCTGCCCACGAAGGGTCAAGTATCGGCATGGCGCGTGTAAAAACTGCGCAAGAATTGGCAGATGCTTATGCGAATGCAGAAAAATATGACGGCAGTGTGATTGCTGAGAGTCTGATTGTTGGTAGTGAATTTACTGTTGCGATTCTTGATGGTGAAGCTTTGCCACCTATCAAGCTCGAAACGGATCATACCTTTTACGATTTCAATGCGAAGTATATTGCAAACGACACTCGCTATATTTGTCCATGCGGATTGAGCATGGAAAAAGAAGCCGAATTAAAAGCGCTTGCCTTGGCTGCTTTCGATGCTGTGGGCTGCGAAGGTTGGGGGCGTGTTGATGTAATGGCCGATAAATCCCTGAATTTTTATTTGTTGGAAGTGAACACGGCTCCCGGAATGACGAGCCACAGTTTGGTACCTATGGCAGCTAAGGTGCGCGGTTTAAGTTTTAGCGAGTTGGTGCTGACTATTTTACGTTGTAGTTTGTGATGGTTCTTAACAATTTCACATGAAAAATAAACCACCACAAACAGATCGCCCAGCAGCTACCGATAGATTGGTCGGTGCGAATCGCATATTTGAGCGAGATGTATTGCTGCAAGAAAGTCCGCGCCGAGAATCGCGTGCGCGGTCTTCAATCATCGGTGATAAAAAATTAACGGCGCGCGATGCGGTTTCTGCACAAAAAGCGGATTCCAAGGTGGAGGTGCCGAAACAAAGTCGTCTTTTGGGACGAAATGCAGCACCAAAAGAAAAGGCTGTGCCTTTAGAGCGTAGCCGAGTGGTATTTGATGACCCGATTTTAGCGCGTGGCGATCCAAATTTGCGACGTGAGCGGGGTTACAACAAAGTTTCTCCGCAGGGAGGGAAGGCTACTTCTGTATCGCAACGCAAAATGAGCGCGGTAGATGAAGTTAGGTTGAAGGTTTCGCGCAAAATTATTTATCGCGGGCTTGGTTTGGGGCTGTTACTGGTTGCCTTTGGTGGAATTGCCTATTTCGCGACTGATCCGCTTACGCGTTTATTGGAGCGTCCATTAAAAAGTGTTGCGGTTGAGGGGCAGTTTCAATATTTGCCGAAAGATCGGGCGATGGAATTAATTGAAAAAGAAATCGATGGGGATTTCTTACAGTTAAATTTAACGCGTTTAAAAAGTGAACTGCAGCAAGATCCTTGGGTTGATCATGTTTATTTGAGTCGTCGCTGGCCGGACACCTTGGTGGTTAAAATTGCGGAGCAAACGCCGATCGCGCGATGGGATGCAAATGGCTTTTTAAATCAACGCGGAGAAATCATTCGTGTTAAGGAAACCGACAAGCTTTTAGGTCTGCCTTGGCTGCAAGGAAATGAAAT
>JAGKXD010000188.1 GCA_021151525.1 Cellvibrionaceae bacterium
ATTTAATAAGTACGACTTTCGGCAAAAAATCTACGGATAAAAATTTCTTTATTAAAAAAATAGAATCTGTCACCCCGCGTGACAACATTGTCTTATGTGTGCGTGAAATTGTGTTACCAAATTGCATCTTTGAATGTGTGTGCTGTTTTTTTATAACTTGGAAGGATGGTGGTTTGCGGCAATCAATTCTTGGCTTTGTGGTTATAAATTAAGCTGGGAAATTTGCTTCAATAAATTTATTTGCAGTAAGTGGCGTATAAATTTTCCTTTTAGTTGCGAGGGATGGGCGGTGTCTTTGGTGGCTTTAGCGGGTATTTGTGGTCAAAAAGGATTTTTTGTGGGTTTAACGCTTGAAATCCTCAATTCGAGCCCCACATCCCTGTCACCATATGGCGAGTAGCTACTTAGCTCGCGCTCATGGTGGTTTTGGGTTGCCTTGAAAAGCTCAAAAGCGCCACTATTTTTCAGTTTGCTGAGGCAGTGCCTTTTCACCTTGTTAAGGTTGCGCCTTGGATTAGTTAATAACGCTAGTTTAGGAGACTTGTGTCCATGAAAATTCGTCCGTTACATGATCGCGTTGTGGTTCGCCGCAAAGAAGAAGAAACCAAAACTGCTGGTGGCATCATCCTTTCAGGTGCAGCTAAAGAAAAGCCAAACCAAGGCGAAGTGCTCGCTGTAGGCAATGGCCGTGTATTGGCGAGCGGTGAATTGCGTCCGTTGGATGTAAAAGTGGGTGACATCGTTGTATTCGGTAAATACGCCGGCAGCGACACCATCAACATCGACGGTGAAGAATTAGTGATTTTGAACGAAAGCGACATTAAGGCGGTGTTGGTGTAAATCGAGAGCGGTTTAATCGTTCATTGATCCAAATAAAGAATCCCTGAAATCTGATGATTTCCTCGTGTTAACGAATTATTGAAGGTAGAAGATTATGTCTGCAAAAGAAGTGAAGTTTGGCGATAGCGCCCGTCAACGCATGCTGGTTGGTGTAAACATTTTGGCTGATGCTGTTAAAGCCACCCTCGGCCCAAAAGGTCGTAACGTTGTGTTGGAAAAATCTTTCGGCGCGCCAACCGTCACTAAAGACGGTGTTTCTGTTGCGAAAGAAATCAGCTTGAAAGACAAGTTTGAAAACATGGGTGCACAAATGTTGAAAGAAGTTGCTTCACGCGCTTCTGACGACGCTGGTGACGGCACCACCACTGCAACTGTATTGGCTCAAGCAATCGTTAATGAAGGTTTGAAATCAGTTGCTGCGGGCATGAACCCAATGGATTTGAAGCGCGGTATCGACAAAGCAATCACTGCTGCTGTTGCGCACGTTAAATCAATTTCTCAACCATGCACTGACAGCAAATCAATCGCACAAGTGGGCAGCATTTCTGCAAACAGCGACACTTCTGTAGGTGATTTGATTGCTCAAGCAATGGATAAAGTCGGCAAAGAAGGCGTTATCACCGTTGAAGAAGGCACCAGCCTTGAGAACGAGTTGGACGTTGTTGAAGGTATGCAATTCGACCGCGGCTACTTGTCTCCATACTTCATCAACAACCAAGACAGCATGAGCGTAGAGCACGATCATCCGTTCATTTTGTTGGTTGATAAAAAGATTTCTAACATTCGCGAATTGTTGCCAGTGCTTGAAGGCGTTGCTAAATCAGGCAAGCCATTGATCATTGTTGCAGAAGACGTTGAAGGCGAAGCCTTGGCGACTTTGGTAGTAAACAATATTCGCGGCATCGTAAAAGTGGCTGCTTGTAAGGCTCCAGGTTTTGGTGATCGTCGTAAGGCAATGTTGCAAGATATCGCTGTATTGACTGGTGCTACCGTAATTTCTGAAGAAGTTGGTTTGGATCTGGAATCAGCGACTGTTGAGCATTTGGGTACCGCTAAGCGCGTAACCTTGAACAAAGAAAACACCGTAATTGTTGATGGTGCAGGTAAAGCAGACGAGATCCAAACTCGCGTTGCGCAAATTCGTGTTCAAATCGAAGAAACCACGTCTGATTACGATCGTGAAAAATTGCAAGAGCGCGTAGCGAAATTGGCTGGCGGTGTTGCAGTAATCAAAGTAGGTGCTGCGACCGAAATGGAAATGAAAGAGAAGAAAGCGCGCGTTGAAGATGCTCTGCACGCTACTCGTGCTGCGGTAGAAGAGGGCGTGGTTCCTGGCGGTGGTACTGCTTTGTTGCGCGCTGTTGCTGCAATCGCTGATTTGAAAGGCGACAACGAAGACCAAAACGCCGGTATCGCAATTGCACGTCGTGCAATGGAAGCGCCATTGCGTCAAATCGTTGCTAACGCGGGTGACGAGCCATCCGTTGTTGCTGACTCTGTGAAGAAAGGCACTGGCAACTTTGGTTACAACGCTGCAACGTCTGTTTACGGCGACATGATTGAAATGGGTATTCTCGATCCAGCAAAAGTAACTCGCTCTGCATTGCAGGCGGCAGGTTCAATCGCTGGTTTGATGATCACCACCGAAGCAATGGTTGCTGATTTGCCAGAAGACAAACCAGCTGCTGGCGGCCATGGTCACGATATGGGTGGCATGGGCGGTATGGGTGGCATGGGCGGTTTCTAATCGCACACGAAAAAGCGGCTCTTGTGGCCGCTTTTTGTTTTATGCGCTACTCTCGCCGTTCGGCAAATTTGGAATTTAAAAGGGAGTCGTCACCCTCAAAAATTAGACTTGCTCTGTAATACACACTCTATATTTCTAGGAGAATCCTCATGGCTTTCGAATTACCCGCATTACCTTACGCAAAAGACGCTTTGGCTCCGCACATTTCTGCTGAGACCTTGGAATTCCACCATGGCAAGCACCACAAAACTTACGTTGATAAGTTGAACGGCTTGGTTCCTGGTACCGAGTTCGAAGGCAAAAGCCTTGAAGACGTTATCAAAACTTCTTCTGGCGGTGTGTTCAACAACGCAGCGCAAATTTGGAACCATACCTTCTACTGGCACTGCTTGAGCCCAAATGGCGGCGGCGCTGCTACTGGTGCTGTTGCTGAAGCTATCAACAAAGCTTTTGGTTCTTTCGACAAGTTCAAAGAAGACTTTACCAACTCAGCCATTAACAACTTTGGTTCAAGCTGGACTTGGTTGGTTAAGAAAGCTGATGGTTCTGTTGCAATCGTTAATACTAGCAATGCTGCAACTCCATTGACTGACGCTTCTGTAACCCCAATTCTGACTGTGGATTTGTGGGAACACGCTTACTACATCGATTACCGCAACGCGCGCCCAACTTACATGAACGCTTTCTGGGCGTTGGTAAACTGGGAATTCGTAAACGCTAACTACTCTAAGTAAGTAGTGTTTGTGTGATCGATTAAAACGGGTCTTCGGGCCCGTTTTTTATTTTTGAAGAACGGATTCGCCCTATGTTTGTTGTGGTTGCTGCTATAAAATGCGCATCAGTTTTCACTTACTTATTTTCAGGTAGATAGCATTATGGAACGCAGAGAACCAACCTTGTCCGGTGGCTCCAACAATGCTGGCGGCGCCAGCAACGACCGTGAGGAATCTAGTTTTCGCCGTCAGGCTCCTGTTTATGATGAGCCACGTGCTAGCCGATCTTCAGGTAATTATGCCGCAGCTCCCAGCCAAAGCTCTCTGCCTTTAATTGCTTTGCTGGTTGCTATAGTTGGCGTTCTTGGTGGTGGCTTTTTAGGTTTTGAGTTGATGGAAGCCAACGGCAAGATCGCGAAAGATGCTGCGCGTATTCAGCAGCTAGAAAATCAATTGAATGTAACCTCAAGCGAATCCACCCAATCGGTTACCGCTTTGGGCATCAATCTACAAAAAGTTGATAGCGATGTTAAAAAGCTGCAAGAAGTTGTGCGTAAATTAAATTCTGATCACGAAGCTAAACTTGCATCACTCGGCAAATCACTTGATGGCGCCAAGGCTGATATTGGCAACTTAAAAGGTGATGCAAACTCTTTAAAACAAGACTCTTTAGCGCATAAAGCCAGTATTGATGAAATTGCTCCACACTTTGATACAGTGGAAAAAAATATCGCTGCGCAAAGCAAAAAAATTGCGGATGTATCTGCGAGCGTGAATGCGATGTTGAATCAAGTTAAGAGCGCTGAAGGCTTGGCGTCACGCATTACCAAAACCGAAGAAGCGATTGATTCTATCGACGATAACCGCCGCACAATCAACCGTGATTTGCTGCAGATTAAGCAGCAGCTTGGTATTAAGA
>JAGKXD010000189.1 GCA_021151525.1 Cellvibrionaceae bacterium
GCCACCAACATTATGGAATCGCGCACACTGGTGGGCGATCAATCACTGCGCCAAGAATTGCTGCAGCAATCGTCCCCCAACAACATTTGGCCAGCCGACACCTTCTTTCGTGCGAAATGGGAAGAGCAGCTCGCGCGTCACAAAAAATATAACGACACCGAATACAATCTCGAACCCAATATTAAGAATGCACCCGGTGGCCTGCGCGATATCCAAACCATCAGCTGGGTTGCCAAGCGTTACTTCCAAGTGCGCACCTTAAAACAATTGGAAGGCAAAGGCTTTTTTACTGAAGAAGAGTTTTCTCTGCTCTACAGTGGCGAAGAATATTTGTGGCGTGTGCGCTACGGTTTGCACATGGTTGCCAAGCGCCCAGAAGAGCGCTTGATGTTTGATTACCAACGCGAGCTCGCCAAATTGTTTGGCTATGAAGACGAACAGGGTTCACTCGCTGTTGAACAGTTCATGCATAAGTATTACCGCACCGTCCTCGCGCTGCGCGAGCTCAACGATGTTCTGCTGCAATTTTTATCAGAAGCCATTTTGCAAAAAGGCAAATGCAAAAGCGTTGTCTCTGTGAATGAACGCTTTCAATTGCGCGATAACTATATCGAAGCAACGCACACCTACGTGTTCGAGGAAAACCCATCAGCCCTGCTGGAAATGTTTGTGCTTATGGCGCAAAACCCGAAAATTGTTGGCGTGCGTGCATCCACCATTCGTTTAGTGCGTGAAAGCCGTCACTTGATCGATGATGAATTCCGCAACAACCCCAAGAACACACAGCTTTTCGTTAAACTCTTGCAATACCCCGGCGGCTTAGTCGAACAATTAAAACGCATGCTGCGCTACGGCATTCTCGGCTTGTACTTACCCGAGTTCGGCCAAGTCACCGGTCAAATGCAGCACGATTTATTTCACATTTACACAGTGGATGCGCACACTTTAAAAGTTGTGCAGAACATGTGTAACTTTTTATTGCCCAGCGCGAAAGAAGAGTTCCCCATTTCTGCGCACATTATGACGCGTCTACCACGTTTAGATTTGCTCTATATGGCTGGGCTCTATCACGACATTGGCAAAGGTCGCGGTGGCGATCACTCTACGCTCGGTGCTGTAGACGCTGAAGCCTTTTGCAAACGCCACGGCATTTCTGCGCGCGAAACCCGTTTGGTGTCGTGGCTGGTTGAAAAACATTTGTTGATGTCTTCGGTTTCACAAAAGCAAGATTTGTCAGATCCAGATGTAATTCGTAATTTTGCACTTATCGTCGGCGACCAAATGCATTTGGATTATTTATTTGCATTGACTGTTGCCGATATTAACGGCACCAATAAAGAATTATGGAACACTTGGCGTGCGAGCTTGATGCGTCAATTATACATGGAAACCAAACGCGCCTTACGCCGCGGCTTGGAAAACAATATCGACAAGCAAGAATTAATTGAAGAAAATCAACAAGCCGCTATTCGAAAAATCAGCCGCAATAAATTAGGCGAAGCTGATATTTGGGAATTTTGGCGCGATATGGGTGACGATTATTTTCTACGCGAAAGCGTGGCCGATATTGCGTGGCACACCGAAGCCATTGCTGATCATTCCAATGACGAACCATTAATTCTGATTAAGAAAACCACCAACCGCGAATTGGCAGGTGCAACACAAATTTTTATTCGCACCAAAAACCAGAAAAACGTTTTTGTGGCAGCAGCCTCAGCGCTGGATCATTTAAATCTCAGCATTCAGGATGCAAAAATTTACAGCTCGAATTCTGGCTACACCATAGATACTTTTTTTGTGCTCAACCAAGACGGCAAACCACTAGGGAGCAATCCCACTTTATTGAAAAAAATCCAACAAACACTGCAAGAAGAGTTGCGCTTGGCTGACAACTACTCCGAAGTAGTCAGTCGCCGCACGCCTCGCCGTTTAAAATATTTCGCCATGCCTACGCGCACCAGCCTGAGCCACGACACAGTACGCAACTGCAGCGTGCTTGAAGTGATAACCCCAGACCGCCCCGGCCTACTCGCCTGCATTGGCCGCGTGTTTATGCAATTTGAAATTCAATTGCTCAACGCCAAGATCGCCACCCTAGGTGAACGCGTCGAAGATATTTTCTTTATTGTCGATAACCATGGCAAACCTTTGTTGGGTAGCGAGTTCGCCGAAAACTTGCAACGCGAAATTCGCGAGCAACTCGATAAACGAGTGGATTTACACTAACCCTTATTACAAAAACAATTTATTGAACGATTTGAAAAATGAACCAAGATTTAAACCTGTTACATCCATATCCTTTTGAAAAGCTTGCCGCGCTCAAGGCCGCAGTTACGCCGCCAGCAGATTTAAACGATATTATGCTTTCAATTGGTGAACCCAAACACGAGCCGCCTGCATTCGTGTTGGATACCTTGGTGAAAAATCTTGGCAAATTATCTAACTACCCTACAACTAAGGGTATTCCCGAACTGCGGGAAGCTATTGCAACTTGGGCACACAAACGCTTTAAATTAAATGCAGGTACTTTTACAGCAGATAAACATGTACTGCCCGTAAATGGCACACGCGAAGCACTCTTCGCATTTGCGCAAGCGATTGTAGATAGAACCAAACCTAATCCATTGATAGTTTCACCCAATCCTTTTTATCAAATTTATGAAGGCGCAGCGATTTTATCCGGCGCAGAACCTTATTTTTTAAACTGCACACCCGCAAATAATTTTATTCCCGATTTCGCAGCAGTACCGGCAGATGTTTGGCAGCGTACGCAATTATTATTTATCTGTTCCCCCGGCAACCCAACCGGTGCGGTAATGAGCACAGCGCAATTAAAAGAGTTGATTGCACTCGCAGATAAATACGATTTTGTAATTGCATCCGATGAATGCTACTCAGAACTTTATTTCGACGAGAAAAATCCGCCAGCAGGTTTATTGCAAGCTTGCGCCGAATTAAACCGTAATGACTTTTCTCGCTGCGTGGTTTTTCACAGCTTATCCAAACGCTCTAACCTGCCGGGCTTGCGTTCAGGCTTTGTGGGCGGCGATGCAAAAATTCTCGAAAAGTTTTTGCTCTATCGCACTTACCACGGCTGCGCTATGCCGGTGCCAACACAGCTCGCCAGTGTCGCTGCATGGCAAGACGAAACTCACGTAATTGAAAACCGCGAAGCCTATCGCCAGAAGTTTGATGCCGTATTGAACATACTCGATGGTGTTTTAGATGTGCAAAAGCCCGATGCAAGTTTTTATCTTTGGCCCAAAACGCCCATCAAAGGCGAATTGTTTGCACAGAAGTTATTTGAAGCACAAAAAGTTACCGTATTACCAGGCAGTTATTTAGCACGCGAAGCCAATGACATAAACCCAGGTGAAGATTACGTGCGTCTGGCATTGGTTGCACCCTTGGGCGAATGCATTCAAGCTGCAGAGCGCATTAAGGCATTTGTACAATCGCTATGACAGATGCAAAGGCGCTAAACAAAGCAGAGCGTGTAGATTTTATTTTGCAAAAATTGCAAAGCCTATACCCTGACCCGCCAATCCCTTTGCAACACAAAGATGCTTACACGCTGTTAATTGCCGTATTGCTCTCGGCACAATGTACTGATGAGCGAGTGAACACAGTAACACCAGCGCTCTTTGCGCTTGCGGATAATCCATTCGATATGGCAAAAGTGTCGGTCGAAAAAATTCAGGAAATAATTCGCCCCTGCGGATTATCTCCACAGAAATCTAAAGCGATTTCTGTGCTCTCGCAAATGCTGGTGAACGAACACAGTGGTAACGTGCCGCAAAACTGGGAGGCGCTGGAACGCTTACCCGGTGTTGGTCATAAAACCGCGAGCGTGGTAATGAGCCAAGCCTTTGGTGTTCCTGCATTTGCAGTGGATACACACATACACCGCTTGGCGCAGCGCTGGGGTTTAACCAACGGAAAAAACGTGGTGCAAACTGAGAAAGATGCTAAAGCCATTTTTCCAAAAGAACTTTGGAACAATCTACACCTACAGATTATTTGGTATGGAAGAGAATATTCTCCGGCACGTGGCTGGGATTTGGAAAAAGACAGCATCACCAAAGCCATCGGAAGGAAAAAAGTTTTGGATGAATACTATAATAAAAAAACATCCCGATAATATATCGGGATGTTTCTTAATTAGCAATTGAGTCGAAGTTCATGTTACCTACTTTTACGATATTCAATGCACAAGAA
>JAGKXD010000081.1 GCA_021151525.1 Cellvibrionaceae bacterium
CTGTAGTTTCACTTTTTAAAGAAAATCACGAGGTTTATTATGAGTATTGTTCTTGGTAGCAAAGAATATTTTCCAGGTGTCGGTAAAATTGGTTTTGAAGGTGCTGATTCCGATAACCCATTAGCATTCAAATACTACGATGAAAATCGTGTTGTTGCTGGCAAGACGATGAAAGATCATTTCCGTTTTGCAACTTGCTACTGGCACACTTTCTGTGGCGCAGGTCACGATCCATTCGGTCCAGGCACCAAAATTTTCCCATGGTCTAGCACTGCTGATGCTGTTGCACGCGCTCACGAAAAAATGGACGCTGCATTTGAATTTATCACCAAACTCGGCACTCCTTACTACTGCTTCCACGATATCGATTTGATCGATGAAGGCAGCAGCCGTGCAGAAACTTCAAAGCGTTTGCAAACAATTGTTGAATACGCAAAACAAAAACAAGCAGCTTCTGGCGTGAAATTGTTGTGGGGCACAGCAAACCTGTTCTCTAACCCACGTTACATGAACGGTGCATCTACTAACCCAGATTTCAACGTAGTTGCATACGCTGGTGCACAATTAAAAGATGCGTTGGATGCGACCATCGCATTGAACGGCGAAAACTATGTATTCTGGGGCGGTCGTGAAGGTTACATGAGCTTGCTCAATACCGACATGAAACGCGAACAAGAGCACATGGCGCGCTTCTTAACTATGGCTCGCGATTACGCACGTGGCCAAGGTTTTAAAGGTACTTTCTTCATTGAACCAAAACCAATGGAGCCTTCAAAGCATCAATACGATTTCGATGCTGAAACTGTAATTGGTTTCTTGCGTCACCACGGTTTGGATAAAGATTTCAAATTAAATCTTGAAACTAACCACGCAACTTTGGCTGGCCACACTATGTGTCACGATATGCAAGCGGCAGCAAACGCTGGCATGTTGGGTTCATTGGATGCTAACCGCGGCGATTACCAAAACGCATGGGATACCGACCAGTTCCCTTACAACATCAACGAAACTGTTGAGATGATGTTGGTATTGTTGCGTAGCGGTGGTTTGCAAGGCGGCGGCGTAAACTTTGATGCGAAAGCTCGTCGTAACTCGCCCGACTTTATCGATTTGTTCTACGGCCACATTGGCGGTATGGATACATTTGCACGTGCATTGTTGATTGCTGATGACTTGTTGCAAAAATCTCCATTGGAAGGCATGCGTAAAGAGCGTTACTCTTCATTCGATGCTGGCAATGGTGCTGCATACGAACAAGGTAAGTTGACTCTGCAACAGTTGGCTGACATTGGTAACGCTGGTGGCGAAATCACTTTGCAAAGCGGCCGTCAAGAGTTGTACGAAAACACTATCAACCGCTACATTCGTTAATTGAGTGCCGTTTAAATGTGGCAAGCTGCTGGCTTTTGAGTTGGCAGTTGCTACATTTAATGAAAGCGTTTAATGCAAGCGAATGTGTGTTGGCATTAAGAATTAGCTGCTAATCAGAAGAGTAAATAAACTCGAATGATTGGCAGTTTTTATTTGTGGGTTGCTATTTCTAACAACAAATACTCACAGCTGTACCTGTAAAAATAACGTGTCAAAAATTGCAGATGTACAAACTCCAGAGGCAAACACTATGAAAAAACAGTCAATAAAAATTTTAATATCTTGTGTGATAGGTGCGATCAGTACCGGCATAAGTCTGGCCTCACTCGCAGAAACTCCGCTCTATAAGGATTCCAAACAGCCCACCGAAGCACGCGTTAAAGATTTGCTAGGCCGCATGACGCTGGAAGAAAAAGTCGCGCAGCTTGATACGGTATGGGAAAAAAGAAAGCAGCTGGAAACCGATAGCGGCGAATTTACCAGCGAACACGCAAAAGAGTTTTTAAGCTTGGGTATTGGTGAAATTGCGCGCCCCGCTGAAAATAAAAAGGCACCCAATAAATCTGCATTGCAAACTGCGTTGTTTACCAATGCAATCCAAAAATGGGTTCTGGAAAATACTCGTTTAGGTATTCCAGTGTTATTCCACGAAGAGGCGCTGCATGGTCATGTGGGACGCAATTCTACCAGCTTCCCGCAAGCGATTGGTTTGGCGAGCACCTGGGATCCTGAGATGCTCACACAAATTTATTCGGTAACAGCGCAAGAGGTTCGTGCGCGTGGCGCACAACAAGCGCTTGCGCCCATTCTTGATGTGGCGCGCGATCCACGCTGGGGTCGTATTGAAGAAACCATGGGTGAAGATCCTTATCTTATTGCCAATATGGGCGTCGCTGCCATAAAAGGTTTTCAGGGTAGCGATAATGGCGTGACTAAAAATCACGTGGTTGCAACGCTCAAACATTTGGCGGGTCACGGTGAGCCTACCGGCGGTTTAAATACCGCGCCTGCCCCAGTGGGTGAACGTGGTTTGCGTGAAATATTTTTATTTCCTTTTGAAGCCGTGGTGAAATTATCGCACCCACGCAGTGTTATGGCTTCCTACAATGAAATTGACGGTGTGCCTTCGCATTCCAACGGCAAGATGCTAAATGGCATTTTGCGTGGTGAGTGGGGTTTTGATGGCGTGTTAGTGAGTGATTATTACGCGATTAATGAATTAGTAAATCGCCACAATCTTGCCGCTAATCGTAAAGATGCAGCTTTCATTGCGTTCAACGCAGGTGTGGATGTTGAAACGCCTGATGCAGATTCCTATCCCTATTTAATTGAATGGGTGAAGGAAGGAAAAATTACCAATGCGCAAATTGATACGGCAGTAGCGCGTGTGCTGCGTGAAAAATTTACGCTCGGATTATTTGAGAATCCTTATGTGCCGACCAAGGGTGTCGATGAATTTGTTGGCAACGATAAGCATCGTGCGCTTTCCCAGCTGGCCGCAGAAAAAACCATCATACTTTTGAAGAATGAAAAAAATATTCTGCCCTTAGATGTTAAAAAATTAAAATCCATCGCCGTTATTGGGCCTCATGTGAATGAAACCCTGTTGGGTGGTTACAGCGATGTACCCAAGCAAACTGTTAGTGTGTTGCAAGGCATCAAAGAATATGTGGGCAATAAAATTCAAGTTAACTATGCGCAAGGCACTTTAATTACTTTAGATAAATGGCCCGTGGATGCTGATTCGCTCGCTGCTAACAGTCGTTCCAAGCAGCGCTGGAATATGGATAAAGTAGAGCTTGCTACACCAGCAGATACCAAAGGTATGATTGAAGAAGCAGTTGCTGCCGCGCAAAAAAGTGATGTGGCTTTAGTTGTCGTTGGTGATAACGAAGCAACTTCGCGCGAAGGCTGGGCGGAAAATCATTTAGGCGATCGCACAGATTTAAATTTGGTTGGTCAACAACAAGAATTGGTTGATGCCGTTTTGGCAACGGGTAAACCAACGATTGTTTTGTTAAATAATGGTCGCCCACTTTCCATCACAAAAATTGCGCAAACTGCACCTGCAATTTTGGAAGGTTGGTATCTGGGACAAGAAGCGGGTCGTGCAGTTGCGCGCGTATTATTTGGCGACGTAAACCCCGGCGGAAAATTGCCCGTGAGTATCGCACGTTCGGTTGGTCATTTACCGGTTTACTATAACTACAAACCTGCAGCAAAACGCGGTTATGAATTTACTGAAACTACTCCGCTGTATCCTTTTGGTTATGGTTTGAGTTACACCACGTTTAATTATTCAGATTTCACCATCAATAAAGCTGAAGCAAAAGCCGGTGATCTTGTTGATATTAGCGTTAAGGTCACTAATACAGGCTCGCGCGCAGGCGATGAAACGGTGCAGCTCTATACGCACGATGCAGTTGCGAGTTTGACTCGCCCCGTAAAAGAGTTGAAAGGCTTTAAGCGTATTAGCTTGAAGCCAAAAGAATCTGCTGTGGTTACCTTTAGCCTTGCGGTCAATCAATTAGGTTTTTACAACACCGACATGAAATATGTTGTTGAGCCGGGTAAGTTTGACGTCATGGTTGGAGCCTCTTCGCAAGATATTCAAGGCAAAGGTGAATTTACAGTGATGGGAGATGTTACTGATATTAGCCAGCAAAAAGTCTACTTTAGTGGTGTAAAAGTCGCTAAGAAGTAGTTTGGTTTTTGTTTGCAAGCAAAAAGCCCCTCTTGTTGGGGCTTTTTCTTTTGTAACCAAATACTTGGTTCATGTTTTTATCGGGAGGCTTGTGCTATTTTCTGAGTGTGCCTATGGTGGCACTATTAAAGCGGTGGCACTATTAAAGCGGCGGCATTTTTAAAGCTGATATTTATAGGATATTAAGGACTTCAACGTGAAACTCTTTTCAATGCAATCTCCTCGTACTTCTTTTAGCGTGTTGTTAATGGCACTTTCTTCTGCTTTGCTTTCATCTTGCGGAGGCGGAGGCGGAGGTGGTGGAGGCGGTAGTAGCACTGGTACGTTTACCCCTACCGATAACGGTTCCCCATCTTCTTCATGGAAATCTGGCGTATTTTTGGATTCGGCGACCTACGCTAATAAATGTACTGCTCCCCGAACCGGTATTGATCCAAACACTAATGCCGCTTATTTGGACAAGCTGGGTTCCAGCTTAGACGAAAAAAATTTCTTACGTTCATGGAGTAACGAAACCTATCTGTGGTACAGCGAGATATTCGATACCAACCCGCAAAATACAACTAAGGTTGCCGATTATTTTAATTTACTAAAAACGACAGCGAAAACTGCATCGGGCAATAGCAAAGACAAATTTCATTTTACATATGATTCTGCAGATTGGTACTCACTTTCCGAAACCGGAGTAGCAGCAGGTTATGGTGTAGAGTTTTCGTGGATTTCTTCTACCGCGCCGCGCAATATTGTAGTGGCCTACACAGAGCCGGGCTCGCCAGCCGCAAATGCAAATTTGTTACGCGGTGCAAAACTTATAAAAATTGATGGTTATGATTTTGTTAATGCAAATGACAGTGCAACAATTGATAAATTAAATGCCGGTATAAATCCAAAAACCTTGGGGGAAGTTCACACCTTCGAAGTGCAAGACGTTGGCTCAAGCACCACTCACTCGGTGGTGCTTCAATCTGGAAATATTACAAAGACGCCCGTGCAAAATGTAAAAACATTTGATTCACCTAGGGGAAAAGTGGGTTACATTTTATTTAACGATCATATAAAAACCGCTGAGCGCGGTCTTTACGATGCAGTTAATCAGTTGAGTGTACAAGGTGTTAAAGATTTAGTTTTAGATATTCGCTACAACGGCGGAGGTTACCTATACATTGCTAGTGAATTGGCTTATATGATTGCCGGTAGTTCTGCAACAGCGGGTAAAAATTTTGAAAAAACCGTATTCAATGATAAGCACACAACTACAGGTTTGTTTGGTGAATCTTTAACACCAACACCCTTTTACAATGCGTCAAAAGATATAGGAGGAGCTTTACCTTCACTTAATTTGCCGCGAGTTTTTGTTATTACATCGGGAGATACTTGCTCTGCCAGTGAATCGATAATTAATGGTTTGCGTGGAGTGGGTGTGGAGGTTATTCAAATTGGTTCACAAACCTGTGGCAAACCTTATGGTTTTTATCCGCAAGATAATTGCGGTACAACTTATTTTTCAATCCAATTTAAAGGTGTGAACAATAAGGAGTTTGGTGAGTATTCCGATGGCTTCGTGCCTAGCGCGACCGATAACGGTAAAGATTTTGTAAAAGGCTGTAGCCTAGGCGATGATTTGAGTCATGCATTAGGTGATTCTGCAGAGAAAAATTTGGCTACTGCGTTAAATTATCAGGCAACAGGTTCATGTACTTTGGCTGGCAGCTTTAACGCCGGTAAATTACAAAAACCATCAGCGGAAGATGATTTGTCTAATGTTGTGGGCTCTGTCAATAAAGAACCGGGCTTGACTAATCGAATAATGAAATAAATTTAATACCTAATGATTTAATCATAAAAAACCGCAGTCTTGTCTGCGGTTTTTTATTCTCGCGATGCCAAAACTGCATTATGTCCTTGCAAGTCCTTTAGGTTTCCAGCCAGTAGAAATAATTACGCCAACCAGAACCAAAATTAATCCCAAGACTTGAACGATATTGGGAATAGAACCAAAAGCCAGGCTTACTAAAAGTGTAAACACAGGCACCAAATTAAAGGCTATCGCCGATTTTTCCGGCCCCAGAAAAAATACACCTTTCAACCAATAAATATAAGCGAGCACTGAGCCGCACACGCCCATGTACATTAAAATTGCGTGGGTTTGTAGTGATAGGTGACCAACAATTGCCAAGGGCTTTTCGATTAAGAGTGATGCAACAATAAGTGCAATTGCGCCTATGCTCACGGTCCAGCGCGCGAATTGTAGCGATGGAATATGAGACGCATATTTTTTGGAGCCAACACTGTAAAGACTCCATACGCCGCAGGCCACTAGCATCCATGCATCGCCAATGGCTGTGTGTAACAAGTTAAAATGCCCGCCGGTAATAACGCAAGTAACCCCCACAAACGCGATTAGCATACCGATGTATTGATAAAGGCGAACTTTTACATTGAGCATAAGTATGGATAGCAAGGTGGAGACCATGGGCGATAAGGCCATAATTAAAGCGGCGTTAAGAGCAGAAGTAGTATGAAGCGCGGTAAAAAACGCATAGTTAAAACCAAACACACCTATGACGCCTAAGGGCACCAAAATAAATGCATCGCGCAGACTGAGTTGTGATTCGGCCTTGCCGAAGCTAAAGCGAATCGCCCAAAACAGCACCAATGCAATCGCAAAGCGCTCTGCGGCCGCCGTAAGTGGCGTTACATCACCGGCAACGGCGTGCCCGGCATTAAAGTTACTGCCCCAGAAAAATGTACTGGCAATCACCATTAACCAGATGCTGCTATGCGTGCTTTTCATCACTTGCCCCCTAAGCTCACCAACGCCCCTGCGCTGGCTACGTAAAACAGATCTGCCAAGGATATTGATTTCGTATATGTTATGTAACCCTCAAAAATGAATAGGTTGTTCTCATAAATGAAATCAGGCTTCTCGCTCGACGACTTGCAGTTGTTTCATCGATTGGTGCAAAACGGCAGCTTGCGCGCTGCTGCTGACGCGACAGGAATTCCGCTGGCGACCATCAGCCGACGGTTGAAAATTTTGGAGCGCGATCTTGGTTGTCGTCTGCTTGAACGCAGCGCCCATCACTTTTCGCTAACGGATATGGGGCGTCACTATTATGATCAATGCGGGCCTTTGTTGGATGATCTGCAATCTATTGCCGATGAGTTGGAGACCGATCAGCACGAGCTTTCTGGCCTGCTAAAAATCACAGCGCCGGTCAATCTTAGTCAGCAGTGGCTGGGGCAGTGTTTTTTTGATTTTATGCGAGCTTACCCAAAAATTCGCTTGCAGCTAGTGTTGTCTAATCGCTACGAAAACTTGGTTGAGCAGCAATTCGATGCAGCCTTTCGTGTGGGCGACTTGCGCGATAACAGTTGGATTGCTCGCCATATATGGACGACCCATTTAGGCTTTTGTGCATCCAACCATTATCTGGCATCGGCCCCTGCTATAGACCATCCGCGCGATTTACTTAAGCATCATTTAATTGTGGCTGACCCTGTGGATGCTTGGATGCTCCGGAACACAGATTCGAACGAGATATTTTCGATGACCCCGCAAGCTTATTTGCGAACCAGCGACATAATCGTTGCTATGGATGCCGCAGCGGCCGATCTCGGCATTACACTGGTACCCGATTATTATTTCAGTGACCCTAAACATCAGCACCAACAATTACAAGCAGTATTGCCATCTTGGCGTGGTCAAGAGCGCCCGGTGAATTTGTTGTATCGTGATCGTGAAGTGATGTCTGCACGCTTGCGTGCGTTTATCGATTTTGTTCTTCATTGGATGGAAGCTCATGCTCCTTCCGCGCACTAAGGAGTCGTTATGCAAGTTGCCAATTTTAATTTACAGGATTACTGTCAGCGCATTGGGTACACGGGGCCGCTCAAGGCCGATCTAACGACTCTTCAGGCTTTAATGCGTGGTCAATTATTTAATGTAGCTTTCGAAAATTTGGATGTTCAGGCCGGTAAGGTAGTTTCAATTGATCCACAAGAGATAGTTAAAAAAATAATTTATCACCCGCGCGGTGGCTATTGCTATGAAGTAAATAGTTTGTTTGCTATGGCATTGGCCGCAGTGGGAATTGATTACGATTTAATTGGTGCTCGGCCCATGTTTTATCCAACGCGCTGGCCGAAAACTCACATGATTGTTGTAGCAAAAATCAATGGTGAGCGATACGTCTGTGATGTTGGTTTTGGAAGTTACGGTTTGCGTG
The DNA here is from genome assembly GCA_021151525.1 of Cellvibrionaceae bacterium. Taxonomy (GTDB): domain Bacteria; phylum Pseudomonadota; class Gammaproteobacteria; order Pseudomonadales; family Cellvibrionaceae; genus Cellvibrio. The sequence continues at coordinate 8,305 of JAGKXD010000081.1, forward strand.
CCCCCTTTCCCTTAAGCAGCATCAACGAACCTATTCAGCAAGATGATGATCTGTTTAAACTCTTAAGCGCAGACGGTAAAAATTATGTTTTGCAGGCGTTGGTCAATGGCGAGTGGGTAAGCCAATTTGAGTTTGATTTGTATCCGCACGACTTGTTAGATTTTATTCCCGCTAATTATTTCAATTCAAAAAATCCTGATACGGTTTTCGTTCAGAAATTGTTAGTGGTGAAACAAAATGCGGCTGGGCGTAAAATTTTACTGGGAACTAGTTTAAAGACTATAACAAAAGACGAAACAACTGTTGTTGATATCCCCCAAGATCAAATAAAACGGATATTGGAAAAAGAGTTTGGGCTCGTTGAAGTCTATCCTTGATGTCTGAATTTGCATCGCCAATGGGTAATGTGTTGAGATTACCCATTGGCGGATGTGGATTACTTCGTTGTATCTAGTTCTAAAAAATGTGTTAAAGGCTCGGTTGTTTCTTTGCCTACATTGGGAATGCTCAGCAAAACTTTCGCCATGGATTTTTTGTAAGTATTTAATTGCTGCATATACACCAAAGAATTTTCGGGGTGATAGAGCAATTCATTAACGATATTTCCAGTCATAAATACTTCATTAGGTAAGGTGCCGCCCCAATCAGTTAAGGCTGATGCATATTTTAATGTTTCTGTTGCTTTAGTCACGCGCGATAAAAACCCTTTGTTGCCATTAAACAATTTATCCTGCTCGTTAAAGCTTGTAGAGAACTCAAGAGTAATTTCTACGCGTTGCTGTGCCCCAATAGCTGGGAGATGAACAATACTTGCCAAATCATCTGTCGAAAACTCTGAACTAATGGCCTGAATTTCTCCGTTAACCTTGATGCTAGATGGCAAACTGCGGTTCAAGAACTTTAAATCGAATTTCTGTTCCTGCGGCATACCAGCATAATTTCCTTGTGAAGGCTCAAACGTAATTTTCAACGATTTTTCATTCAGCTGTTGGCTGGTGATTTTGCGCTTGCTGAAATGGTTTTTTTGATAAGCAGTAGAGTCGTTATCATCCTCATAAAGTTCAGTGCTGCCACCTTTGCCTCCGGGAACAAAGCTCAGTATTAAGTGATCTGGCTTTTGTTGCAGGTTTTGCACATCAGGATTCATGGGGATAATGCTGCCAGCTTTTGCAAACAAAGGTATCTCGTTTAATGCATAGTGGCGTGTAATTTCAGCCGTACCTGTTAAACGTGTTCCCGAGCTTAATTCAAACCATTCCCCGTTCGGCAGCCATATTTTTCTCTCAGCCAGTTGAGTTGCTTTATCTATTGGATTAGTAACTGGTGCTGCAATCATGTCATTGCCAAAAAAGTATTGGCTTTTATAACTATAAGCTTGTGGTGCACTTGGGTAGTCGTAATAGAGTGGATGAACGAGTGCTATGCCTGTGTCATAGGTGTTGTGTGCGTTAGCGTAAATATAAGGCGCAAGGCTGTAGCGCAACTTAATAGCGTCGCGCATCGCAAAGAAATATTGGGGGAACATCCACGGGCGACGTTCAATTAATGAAATTTTGGAGGCGTGCGTACGCAGAATAGGGCTCAAGGTGCCGAACTGAATCCAACGCAAATAGAGTTCGCCGTCGGTTGGTTTGTCATTGCTAATATGGCCACCAATGTCGTGACTCCAATAGGCATAACCTACATTGGCGGCAGTGGCGGTGAAATAGGTTTCGAAATCGAGTGTTTCCCAATTGGTCATAGCATCACCAGAAAATCCAATGGGGTAGCGGTGATTGCCCAATCCGCCCCAGCGATGGAAAATCATGGGGCGCTTACCGGTCTTTTCCATATTGGTAAAAAAGGTGTAGTTGAGCCACCAGGTATTACTGAGTGATGGAATATTTTTATCTTGCAAAAATTGCTGCCAATCAAGCCACCAAAAATCGATACCCCAATCTTGCATGGGCTTTAGCAGTGTATCGAAATAAGTTGTCGCCCATTTTTTATCTGACATGTTAAATGGAATGTATTCTTTGGTGTTTTTAAAGTCGTAGGCTTTGGCAAACTCAGAATATTTTTCTTCCATGGTTGGTACGCCCGATGCGGGATGCAAATTGAGCGCAGTTTTTAAATGTTGATTGTTCGTCCATTCAATAAATTTTTCTGGTTCAGGAAATAATTTTTTATTCCAAGTGTAACCAGTCCAGCCGACCCATTGGTCTTGCGAATCTTTTGTTAGATTACTTGAACTGAATCCGTAGGTTTCGTGCCAATCCATATCTACAATTAACACGTCCAAAGGAATTTGAAAGTCACGCATATTTTTGACGAGATCGCGCATTTCCTTATCGTTGTAAATCCAGTAGCGCGACCACCAATAGCCAAAGGCATATTTAGGCGGGAGTGGAATTTTTCCGGCGATTTGAGTGAAATCATAAATGGCTTTTTTGTAGTCATTGCCATAGCCAAATAAATACCAATCGATATTCTTGTTGGTGCGTGGTGTCACCCAGTTCCAATCTTTGTTGCCATCAAACAAGTTGTTTTGGCTGTCATCCACCAGCGCCCAACCACTGCGCGATATTAAACCGCTTTCCAATTTGCTTTCGTAATCCCATGCGTTGGCTTGGTCGAGTGTGCGCATGGTGCCTTTAAGATTTTGGCTGTCGGTTTTGCCGGGGTACCAAGAGGCAATTTTTTTGTGCTCAGACAGAATTTCAACCTGAAGATTTTTGTCGTTAAATTCTTGCCCGTCATCGGTGTATTTGAGTTGAAGATTGGCTGTGGTAATGCTTAGCAGGTTGCCCAATTTTTTCTGTGTAAATACGGGGGCTGGCAATTGGCGATTAATAATGGCTAGCGACGCTTTGTCTTCGAATGTATGGGTGGAGCTGTACTCCATACGAATCAATTGCGGTGTTAATATGCTGAAGCGTGCATGACCAAATTCGACGGTTGCTGCTGGATTGGCGATCGGATTCTCTGGCGCTTCGTCCATTGCCAATGCATTAGTAGTGAACAACAATAGCGCCACAAAAACTGGGCAGAGGTGTTTTCGGTTGATGAGGCTCATATTGGCATCCAAGGCAAATAGATTAGGGTTGGCTATTGCTGTGAGGCTATAATTTTGTTGTTTTTCTAATAATAGATTTGATTTGCTAATGAAGCCAGTGCGAACAAAGACCCTAAATGTAAAGGTTTGTGTGTTATGAAAAATTTTACTGAAATTGATCCATTCAAGCCTGAGCTGGTAGCGGCACGCAAACGCGCCAAGTCATTGTGTCAGCAATTAAACGCGTTGCGCGCTGATCAACACAAAGCGCGAAAGCCGATTTATAAAGAGTTGTTTGGTAAAGTATCTACAGCTTACATAGAACCCAACTTTTTTTGCGATTACGGTAGCAATATCTTTTTGGGCGAAGGTTTTTACGCGAATCATAACTGCGTGATGTTGGATGCGGGTGAAGTGCATATTGGTGATAGGGTTTTGTTTGGCCCTAACGTGCAAATCTACGGCACAACTCATCCACTTGACCCAGTTGAGCGTGCGAGTGGTAAAGAATTTTGTGCGCCCATAGTAATTGGCGACGACTGTTGGATTGGTGGTGGCGCCATTATTATGGCGGGTGTAACTATCGGCAAAGAATCTGTAGTTGGTGCGGGGAGTGTGGTTACGCAAGATATTCCCGAAGGAGTTGTTGCCGTTGGCAATCCGTGTCGAGTGTTGAAGCCGATAAAATGATTTTAGAGGGGGGTTAACCAAATTAATGTCGATTTGTTTTATTTCCTAACCTAAAAAACAACCACAAGCCGCTGAGTGCTAGCAACAACAAACACAGACCTACGGCATCTACCACATAAGCACCATAGCGACCAAAGAAGTGGCCGGTGTGCAAATCTACAATTAATTTTTCTACAGAAATTGCCGGTACGAGTTGTGGCTCTATTTGTGCGATTTGTTGAGGATTTAGGTTTTCAGTTTTCGACCAAGTAATCGTTTCACTGCATTGCAGCCAATCGAGGCCGTCAACTGTAGAAAAAGTTTGTTGGCCATCGCCTATCGTTATGCCTGAGCAACCGCTGCCAATGTGTGTGATGGTTTTTATGGGTAAGCTGCTGACGCTAAGTTTGTCGATTATTGTTTGTTGCTCATCGAGTAACAAAATTTCTTGCGTATTGGCGATTGCGATTAATTTTTCGTAAGCGGCAAGGCCGAGCGCGCGAGCGAAAGGTGCGTTAATTTTTTTTCCATCTAGCAACAAAATTTCATCGCTATTAATAAGCCAATGCTTGTTGTGTGTGAAGCCCTTTTTGGGGGCTTGGTAATTAAGATTGTACCAATGGGCGAGTGCGGGGCTATGAATTTCGCGCTGTGCAAGATTGAGGCTATCGCTGTGGTTAAGCAGCCAGCCACTAACGACAATCCAAATTAAAAACAGTGCAGCACTTGCGCCTATACGCCTATGCCAGCGATAAAAAGTGCGCGGTAATGTGCGGTTATTTTTTTTATGTCGGGTCATAGAGTTTGCGATTTTTATTTGGCTTTCTGATTTAACAGCAGTGCGACTTGCGCCATTTTTACCATGGCGTTGACAGACATTGTTGCGCCAGCAATACCATCGACTTTATTGCTTAGTTTATCCCCTGCTAATTTATTGTTTTTAAATTGTGCAAGAAAACCAGGAAGATGAATTTCCATGCCGCGTGTTTCGCGGTAGATGAGCACTTGAGCGCGGGCAATTGTATCGTCGTTGATTATAAAGCCTGCCGTGATGGGGTACTCCTTGCCGATTTCTTCAAGTATCCAAACGCTGGTTGTTCCTTGTCGCCAATAGCGAAGGCGCGCTTGTGGATAGGGGTGGCCGAGGATTTTGCTAATGTCGTCTTGGGCGGCTTTGTCTAGCCAAAGTACCGAGGCTTTTGGTTCGCCCGCTGCGGCGCTTGGAAAAGCATCGTGGAGAAAATCGTCTTGGGTTTGGTAAACGGTATCTGCACATGCCCACTGGCAGCAGGCTGCCAGTAAGAGTGCGAGTAGTGCAACTTGCAGTTTAGAACGCAAGGCCGAGGCCGAGGTTGAGGCGATTGCGTGTAGAGTCTTGATCAAAATCTTGATAGTCCAATTTGAAAACGACTTTGGGGTTGATATAGAAAGACGCACCCAGAGTAGTAATGTGTTCAGTTGGTGCCTTGGCCACGCCTAAGCCGAGTGGCATGGCTTCATAATCAGCGGCGGTATTTACGCCTTCGTAACGCACGAAGGGCAAAAGTTTGTAGTCGCCATTTTGCCAGACTTTATAGGCCGCCTGCGCGTACCAGCCGAAGAATTCTTTGGGGACAGGCGTAGGGAAACCAGCAAAGGTTAAGTTCAGTTCTTTGGTGTCGCTAAAGCTGCCTCGTGCGTAGAGTGCAGACAAATCCCAATCGCCCGGTGTCCAGCGGCTGTGGATATCCCACAAGGTCATGCGTGCGTCTTGGGCAATTTTTAGGTCAGGATTATCTTGCGCCACTTTGCTGGTAAAGAGGGAGCCGCCCACAACAAACCCAGGAATGGCGCGATAGTTCAGTGCACCGTACACACCCAAATCGCTAGCTTTTGCGAGTTGCAGCTCTTGATGGATGCTGCCCAGCGGCGATTCGCGGCCTTCTTCGGAGGTTGCATCCCACCCGCCTAGATTAACGGTAGTGGTGACGCCTGTATCCCACGCCAAACCGCTTTCAGTGGTACCGAACAAGGCCAAACCGCCTTCGCGCCAAGTGCTAGGGATAATGGCGGTTTCAACGAAGTTGCGTTCAACGCCGTAGTAGTTAGTTGGCTCATGGCTCTCGTTGAGCAAGCCTGCAGGAATCAGGAACAAACCGGCCTTGAGGTGGGTATTGTCGGTGAGTTGATGGTCGATATAGAACTGTTCGACTTCCACCTCGCCCGCGTCATCGGCTGAGGCTATAGCATGCTCAACTTCGAACTCGGATACGAAGCGGGTACTGTCATTAAATTTGTAGCCAATTCCGAACACGGCGCGGCGTAAGTCGATTTGGGTTTGGCTGCTGTCGTCTTTCGGGCGGTTGTAATTGATTTCGCCGTAGCCCCAAAGCGTAGCTCCGCTTTCTGCTGATTGGCTGCTAACCGCACTGGTCGCTGCTGCGGCTTTGGCGGGTGTGCTCGCGGTTTCCTGCTGGGTAGCTATGGCTTCGGTTTGCGAATGTAAGTTTTTCACTTCTTGCTTAAGCGCTTCTAACTGCGCGCTCAGGGCATCGATTTTAGCTTGTAAAGCAGCTTCATCGGCCATTGCTGGGGTGGCGATAAATGCTGCAATCACTAGGCTAAGGGCTAATTTGTTCATGGTTCGATCCTAATATTATGGCTGGCCTAGTGTTGTGGTTGGTAGCCGTCGGTTAAGGTGTTCAGGAAGGCGACTACAGCATCAATCTCGTCGCTATCAAGCGCGGGCTGATCGCCCAGTTTGCGGTTGTAGGGCACTTCAGTCGTATTGACGTTGTTGCGGTATTCCGGTGGTAAATCGTTAAATTTCTCAATGCCATTCACACCGCTGGGGTACCACTCTTCAGGGTTGGTATCGCGGCGCACGTAAAAGCTGACTACTTCGCGCAGTGTGTTGAATTTGCCGTTATGGAAGTAGGGTGCGGTGATGGCGACATTGCGCAAACTGGGTACCTTGAAGGCACCGCAAAGGTCTTTGCGATCAGCCAAATCGGTGCGATCTGGGCCACATAAGCCTAAATCAAAGTAAGAAGGGTCAGCGGTGGCGGCTATTGCGGTGTTACGCGGTACGCCGAGGTTGTCGTAAGTGAAATCAGTAAACAGTGGCGGCAAACCATTGGCGCGGGTGCTGGGGTGGCAGCCGGCGCAGTTGCCTTTTTGTGGATCATTAAAGAGCGCAAAGCCGCGTAATTCCTGCTCGCTTAAGGTTGCTTTGCCGTCTAAAAACGCATCGAATTTGCTATCAAATGGATGAAATTCAGGGGCTTCTTTTTCAAAGGCGGCAATGGCGAAAGTGGCGCGATCAAAGGCGTCATCGGGATTATTAAAAATACTTGCTCCAAAAATACGGCGGAATTCTGCAACGTATGAGGCGCGTTCCAACTTTTCGGCCATTTTAGCCTTGGTGCCGTTGGCCATTTCATGGGGTGCTAAAAAGGGGCGCTCGGCTTGAATCGCAAAAGTGTCGGCGCGGCCATCGCGAGTAAACCCACCGGTGGGGGTGCCGTCCTTATCAAAGAAAAATGCTGGGTTGAATTGTAAATAGTTAAGCGCAGGTGTGTTGCGGAAGCCCTGAGTCTTAAAGTTGGGCCCGCCTATGGGCACGGCCAAATCGTCATCACCTGCATGAGCACGACTGGGAACATGGCAGGTTCCACAAGATTGAACACCTGAAGCAGAAAGGCTGGGATCAAAGAAAATCTGCTTTCCAAGTGCGGCCATATCCGACAAAGCCGCCGTTGAGCTGGCACTGGATGAGCTTTGGTTGGGTGACGTACTACTGTTTGTACCGCCTCCACCACCACAGGCGCTGAGAAGAAGACCGCTGAAAAGAACCCCTAGGGAAGATGCACGAACAAACAACATGATAGATAACTGCAGTTGAGATATTAGGTGCGAATGATAAGTCTTATCATCTTTGAGGTCAATCCGGCTCCCTTGACGTAAACACTGTTCGCTCAGAACAAATAACATTTCTTAATGTGCGACCACTTGTATACAAGTGCTATAGTTTGGTTTTGGTCGGGCGGGTCTTTGATTTGTGCTGTGGCTTTCTTAAGGCCTTTAGGGTCAGCTGTCTTGATTTAGAAAAATAACATCGAGCTAACTAATTTGGTGGAACTCATTATGCGTAATCGTTTTGTGCTGAGCTTCTTGTGTATCGGCACCTTATTATTGGCATCCTTTGCGCGTGCAGAAGATGGCTATGACATGTGGCTGCGTTATCAGCCGGTTGCCAACGAAAACTTGCGGCAGGAATATCAGGCGCAAATCAAACAAATTATTGCCGAAGGTAATTCCGCAACAATTAAGGTGGCCGTGGAAGAGCTTCAGCGCGGCTTGTCAGGTTTGCTGGCTGTGCCTGTAACGCAAACAGCACTAGCTAATGCCACGGCTGGCCGCGTGCTTATAGGTACGCCGGCAAATTCACCATTGATTGCCGCATTGGGGTTGAAAAAAAAGCTAGTAGCCTTGGGTAATGAAGGTTATTTAATTCACAAAATAAACACGCAAATTATTGTTGCCGCTAATACAGATGTTGGTGTGCTTTACGGCAGCTTTCATTTGCTTCGCTTGCTGCAAACTGAGCAGCCACTTAATAATTTATCTATCACTAGCTCGCCAACATTGCAGTATCGCGTTGTGAATCATTGGGATAACGTAAACCGTTTAGTTGAGCGCGGGTATGCGGGTTTGTCCTTGTGGGATTGGGGGACATTGCCAGAATTTAAAAATCCGCGTTATACAGATTATGCGCGCATCAATGCATCGCTCGGCATTAATGGAACCGTCATTAATAATGTAAATGCTGATCCGCGTTTAATGAGTGATCAATTCCTGAAAAAAATTGCAGCGCTGGCAGATATATTTCGCCCCTACGGCATAAAATTATATTTGTCGATTAATTACAACGCACCGCGTGCTTACGGTGATTTGGATACAGCTGACCCGCTTGACCCGCGTGTGCAAGATTGGTGGAAAGCGCGTGCCGATAAAATTTATTCCTACATTCCCGATTTTGGCGGTTATTTAGTTAAGGCCGATTCTGAGGGGCAGCCAGGTCCGCAAGGTTATGGACGCAATCATGCCGATGGCGCAAATATGTTGGCAGATACCTTAAAGCCACATAATGGGGTTGTTTTTTGGCGGGCCTTTGTTTATCACCCAGATATTGGCGATCGCTTTCGCGGTGCTTATGATGAGTTCACTCCGCTCGATGGAAAATTTAAAGAAAACGTAATCCTGCAAATTAAAAATGGCCCTATAGATTTTCAGCCTCGCGAACCCGTTTCGCCATTATTGGGTTCATTGAAAAAAACCAACATGATGATGGAGGTGCAAGTAACGCAAGAGTATTTTGGTTTTGCGAATCACTTGGCTTATCAAGGCCCACTCTTCGAAGAAGCTTTAAAAACGGATTTAAAAGTGGATGGAAAAAATTCCACGCTTGCGAATATTCTGAGTGGTCAGTTTAATAAATCCACACTTAAAAATGCACGCACGGGAATGGCAGCTGTGATTAATCCCGGTACTGATCGCAATTGGACTGGCCATCCTTTTGTGCAATCAAGCTGGTATGCATTTGGCCGTATGGCTTGGGATACCTCATTAAACTCAGATGCAATTGCAGAAGAATGGTTGCGTATGACATTTTCTAATCAGGAAAAGTTTATCGCGCCTGTTAAAAAAATAATGTTGGAATCGCGCGAGGCGGGCGTGAACTATCGCTCGCCCTTAGGTTTAACGCATTTGTATTCGCAAGGCGATCACTATGGTCCTGCGCCTTGGACGGCAGATATGGCGCGCGCCGATTGGAACGCGGTTTATTATCACCGCGCTGCGGAAGATGGCATCGGCTTTAATCGCACTGGAACTGGCTCAAATGCTTTGGCGCAATATCCTGCTGCGCTCGCCAAACAATATGCAGATTTAAATACTGTGCCCGAAGATTTAATGCTTTGGTTTCATCATGTAGAGTGGAACCACAAAATGAAATCTGGCCGCACTTTATGGGAAGAGTTAGTCGATAAATATTATAGCGGTGTGAATCAAGTGCGCACCATGCAAGCCGAATGGGATAATATTGAGGGCCAAATTGATGCCGAGCGCTTTGCACACGTAAAAGCACTGCTCTCAGTGCAAGAGCGCGAAGCGGTGCGCTGGCGCGATTCCTGTGTGCTATATTTCCAAAGCATTTCAACGCTACCGATTCCAGTCGCATACGAAAAACCAGAACATGATTTGGAATATTATAAAATGCTGGCGCGTACAACCTATGTGCCTGACCCGTGGCATCCTGCAGGCGCGAGTCGCGTATTAAAATAATTTACAGTGAGTTTTGCGGGGAGTCGTCATCCTCGCGCAGCGGGGATCCAGCTCTTTACAGTTAAAAGATCCGTATGGATATATTGTAAAAACTGGATCCCCGCTACGCGAGCATGACGACTCCCTATCAATATAATTGAAACCATAAGCAATTAAATTTTGGATAGGAG